>JAFGPY010000047.1 GCA_016935955.1 Planctomycetota bacterium | reverse complement strand
CCGAGAAAGACTTGCCGCCAAGACGAATCTTCAGGTCAACGAACTGTTTCAGAACATCCCGTATCTTGTCGAACAAAGGAGCCTCAGTCAGCAGCATTCCTCCGACAAAGAGGAGCAAGTCCAAGGGGATTTCCAGGCTTCCGCCTTTCAGGGGCCTCGCCCTAACCAGAAACTGCTTGTCCTTCTCGAATTCATCGTGAATGCGATTCACAAGGGAGGTCACGGCTTGAATAGAAGCTGCAACAGCCTCCGCGTTGACCGAATGGTCAGTGTCTTCTGCCTTCTTGAACTCGATGGTGAGAGTCTCAGCCTGCACTCCGTCTTCACTCATGCCATAACCCTCACGGAAGTACCTTGGCGAGCAACTCCTCCGAAGCCGCTACAAACTTCACGACATCTTGCACCCTTCTCCGGGTTTCTGTGCTACTGATGGACTGCAGACTGCCGTGCGAATTAATGTCACCGTCGTGCACGATTTCGTGGCGGCGGTTCACCAATATGCGGATTGAGGCCAGCAGATTCTTGCGTCTTGCTATCCCCTGAGCACGTTTGCAGAAGTCCTTTATGCCATACGCGATGAACAACTCATCGATAGCTTCGGCTCGCTGGGTGGTAGTCCGTTCGTGATACCGTTCCACTAACGTACGAATGCGTCGATTGGGCTTCTGCATGTTCAGGAGTTCTAAGGCCACCCTAGTATCCAATCCTGCCTTTGACAGAAGCGCCGTCAAGCCTTGCTCTGGACCTTTGGCCTTTAGGTACCGTACGAAGTTCTCAGCGAATACATCCGTGAAATACGCGTCCATTGCGGCAACAGCAAGGACTATCGCCGCTCGGCTGAGATCAGACAGGAGTGGAAGCTTTTTCTCGGAATACCGCTGCAGATCTTCCAGGGATTCCTGGAGACGTAGGAGGCGCAAGCTGCGCTCGACAACACGCTCAAAGGTCGTGTAGGCTTTGCTCGGTTTACGCGATGAAAGTCTCTTTGCGTGTCTTTTGCTTCCCATATGTCACGTTGCCCTTGCCGCGTCGGATGACGGCTGAGCCATACAACACACAGGCACGGAGTGACATCGATTATATTATGTTGCGCACATCAGTGCAACGTACTGTCGGGCCCGCAGGTGCCATGGTCTAGCCGAAGGCTAGGCCATGATAGACTTGCCGGGTGCTGCCCCCTCACTCACCCGCCGCAGCCTCATCACCGGATGCCTCCGGCTGACCGCCTTCGGCCTTGCGGCCGCCACGGCGCCGCCCGCCTCGGCGGCGGCGCTTCTTCTTCGGTTTGGTCTCCCCGTCACCGGCAGCCGGCGGCCCTTCCGGCGCCGATCCCTCGGCCGCACCCTGACCGCCCGCGGCGGCGCTGTCGGCCGGCTTGCGACCGTTGCCCTTGCCGCCACGTCGTCGACGAGGGCTGCGGCTCTTGCCGTGATGGTGCCCGCCGCTGCGCGGCACCTCGTCGGTCGCTCCGTGGCCTTTGCCGCTCAGCGGCGAGGGCTCCAGCTCGGGCAACGCGTCGCCGATCAGCTTCTTGACTTCCGACAGCCACCGCCGGTCGGCTCGCGTCACGAAGCTGATCGCCAGGCCGCTGGCCTCGACGCGGGCCGTGCGGCCAATGCGGTGGACATAGTCCTCCGGGTGCCGCGGAAAATCGTAGTTGATCACATGCCCGATGTCGGCCACGTCGATGCCTCGGGCCGCAATGTCGGTCGCGATCAGAACGCGGTAGCGGCCCTCGCGGAACCCGGCCATGACCTCGTCGCGGTCGCTCTGCTGACGGCCGCCGTGAATGTGAGCAGCCGCAAGGCCCGCATGACGCACCGAACGGATCAGCCGATCTACGCCGCGCTTGGTCCGCACGAAGACCAGCACGCGGCCGTCGCCATTGGCCCTCAGCAGCTTCACGAGCAGCGGGGTACGTTCCTCCTCGTGCACGGCGTAGAGCCGCTGTTCGGCGCGCTGGGCGGGAGCCCCCTGGCGGCCGATCTGAATCCGCAGCGGGTCGCGCATGCTCTCGCGGATCACCTTCTCCACCTCGCGGTCCATTGTCGCGGTGAACATCATCGTCTGCCGTTCGGCCGGCAGGCGGAGGACGATGTAGCGAATCTGCGGAATGAAGCCCATGTCGTGCATGCGGTCGGCCTCGTCGACCACGAGGACCTCGATCTCGTTGAGATGGACGGTGCCGTACTGGATGTGGTCCATCAGCCGGCCGGGCGTGGCCACCAGCACGTTCGGCCACGAGCGCAGGGCCTTCAGGTCCTGGTCCATCGGCACGCCGCCGACGATCGTCGCGGCACGCACGCCGCTGGTGCGGCCAAGCTGTTCGAAGACGCGAGTGATCTGGACGGCCAACTCGCGCGTGGGGGCGAGCACCAGGGCCCCCAGTTCCAGCCGCTGGGCCAGCCGCTGAATGATCGGCAGGGCGAAGGCCGCTGTTTTGCCGGTGCCCGTCTGGGCCAGACCGATCACGTCGCGGCCTTCCAGCGCCGGAGGAATAGCCGCCGCCTGAATGGGCGTCGGCCGCTCGAATCCGGCGGCTGCCAGGTCCTGATGAATCGCTTCGGAAAACGGAAGGTTACGGAACAGAACGTCTGCGACTTCACTGCTGGTGCTGCTACTGCTGTCACTACCGGTCAAGACAAACCTCTCAAACACCCACAGTCAGAAGGAAAAGGCTCGTGGCGGGCGGGGGCGACCTCGGGTGCCGCGACGGCTGATGCCGCCGGAACCTCCGAGGCGCCTCGATGTGGGAGTGCGCCGCTGCGGGCTCGGGGCCCTCGGGGCACAACACACTTGCGCCGCCCGAGGCCCATGCGCCCGACTCTCTCCGCGGGCGCCGTTCAGTGGCCCTGCCGCCGGGGCGGCAGAGCAGATTATACCATTATACACAACCTGCGCCAAAAGGCACGTGCGAATCCCCGGCGGCCGCGAGTATGCCCGGACATTCCGGCCGGTCTTCCAGAGGGGGCCGCCCGGCTCCCTCGTTCGGGTCGTGCGAGACTTCACAGGTCCGGCGAGCCCCGCGGAAGGTCTTACTTCCTGCGACGCAGCACCAGCCCCAGGCCGCCCAATGCCAGCAGGCCCATCGAGGCGGGCTCAGGGATCTCGGAGACACGGAACCCGAGCCCGTGGCTCTCGGTGGTCGGGTCGGCCCCGAGACGGCCCGAGGCCGGCAGGCCGCTGCTGCTAAAGACGAACGACCCGCCCCGCGTGATGCGATTCACCGGGTTCCCCCAGCTGTCATGGATTGCCTCGGTCCATTCCTGGACGTTGCCGGCCTGGTCGAACGTGCCGTAGGGGCTTTCGGAGTTCTGGAACTCACCCACGAGTGTCGTGTAGTAGGGCGAATCGATGGGATAGGCATACGGGGCCGTGAAGTAGTTGGCGTTGTTGCCGGAGGCATCGTTCATATCCTGCCCGGGGGCCGTATTGCTGCTGGTGGAGTAAAGGTAGTAGCTGCTCGTGGCGGAGTCGTAGTAGGCCGCCTTGTACCACTCATCCTCGCTGGTCACCGCCCACTGCGCGCCGGCGTTGCGGGTAATCGTGTTGTTGGCGATACCCTCGCTGGTCAGGGTGTAGGCCCCGTACTCGGTCGTGCCCGCGCCTCCCTGGCCGTTATGCAGCCAGTTGGCGAAACGCGTGGCATCCCAGAAACTCACGTAGTTCACCGGGCGGTTGGCGTAGTCATCGGCTACGCTGTAAGAGTAGTTGCCCGACGTGCCGGTCTGCTGGATCTTGCAGCCGTAGCCGCTTAACCACATGCCCGAGTTATACAACCCGTAGGTGTCCGTGGCCGCGACGGCGTTCAGGAACGCCGTGTACTGTCCGGCCGTCACCTCGTACGTGCCGATGTTGTACGAGTAGGCCACTGAGCCGAAACCGGTGGCGGTGTACCTGGTGTCCGGCGCATTGCCCGGATTGCCGACGGTGACCGTGTCAATCGTGATGGTCGCCTGCGCCACTTCGGCCGACAGCAGAACCGCCGCCAGGCAACATTATCCCACGATGGATCCCTTCCCTGCCATGTTGCGTCCTCTCTGTTTATGTCTGCGAACTTGACCCGCACCGGAGGGAGACCCAGACGCGGAGCCATGGGCAAGAAGAGCGGCGGACGAATCTCGGCACGCAAACGCGCGTCGAAAGTCGTCCCCCGGAAGTCCAAGCTAAGTCCGGCAGCGGCAACACCCTCGCGTTGTCGCTGTGGGCGCAGGCAGACCCCTGCAATGCACCTATTACTTTGCGAAATCCCTCACTTCGCAGGTCCCGCAACCGACCGAAGAGCAGACAGAAGGGGAAGTCCCCTACCAAAACGGCAGGAATCTCCCCGAATAGAATAATTGAAATATACATTGACTCTCCCTCATGTCAAATCGGGTTCGATGGAATCTGGGGAAATCCTGCGGCAACCGACGGTAACGGGACATTCTGCCGGAGGCCCCTGGCCCGCACTGGAGAAACCGTTGACAGCCGTCCTTACGCAGGTTAGCCTCAGGTAACGACTTCTCGGTCGAATGTGCGGGCTTGCTGTTCCTTTGGGAAGGCTATAGAAGCTGAAGACCACTGCGGGCGCCTCTGCCGGCACGTGCGGCCTGTTTCTTGGTGCGGCGGCCGGGAGCGGCAAACCGCCGACGGGGTCGCCACCTCTTTATAAGGAGCCTCGGCCATGCGTTGGCAACTTGGGATCGTCCTGTTTGCCGCCGCCTTGGTGCTCTGCGGGGGATGCAGTCCCAACGTGGACCAGCTTCGCCAGATGCGGGCCGAACCCATCCGCGTCGAGAACGTCGCCCGCGACCTTGACACCGTGATGGTCTGGTTCGAGAAGCCGAACCGGCCCACCTGGCGGGCCGAGGCCATGACTACGATGGTCCGCCTCGACGCGGCGCTGGACCCCGCAGCCGACAACGCCGAACTGCACGCACGTGTCGTCGCCCTGCTGAAGGCCGAGTACAACCAGCCGCAACTGAAACCCACCGAGAATGCCACACCGGAGTCCACCCTCAAGGAGGCGTACGCGCTGCGATCGTGGGCCGTCCACTCGCTGGGCACGATGAGGAACCGCGAGTTGCTGAACTACATGGTGGGCGTGATCCGTTCCAGCAACGCGTCCTCCGACGGTGGATTCGCCGTCCGCCTGGGGGCCTTCGACGCCCTGGTGCCGCACATGGAACGGCTGCTGGCCGACGCCGAGTTGCGCAACGCGCTGCTGGCTCAACTACCGCTGATCGAATCCGAACTCGACGGTCTCGCGACCAACAGGCAGCCTTACCGTGCCGCCCGCAACGCCTGTGAGTTCTTCGAGTCGAAGCTCAAGAGCTACCCTGCCCTGGTCGATCTCGTGCGGGCTGCACCATCAAGCGACCTGCCCGCCGCATCGGTGCTGCAAGTCCTCGAGTGGAACTACCAGCGGCTGGAGATGGGCGACCACAGGACGGCCCCGGGCCAAGCCCTCTTCGACACCAATATCGAGGCCCTGGTCACACTCGCCTGGCACCCGAGCGAGGCCGTGCGGACGCAGGCTCGAATCATTCTTGCTCAGTACGCACCCATGCGGCTGCTGGCGGCCTGCGGGCAGGCGATTGCCGAAAGGCGGTTGCCTGCCGAGGACGCCGTGACACTGGCCAACCTCTTGCCTGCGGCCGATCGCGAAGCAGGCTACACGCCCAGCGCCGCGACCGCCGCCACCACGACCGACGCCTATACCGCAACGCGGCACCAGGCCCTCGACGCCCTGTTCGCCCGCATCGGCGAAGTGCCGCTCGGGCAGCGCGAGATCGTCTACGCTCGGCTCCTGGCCCACGACCCGCAACAGCTCCGCGTGCGGCTCTGCGGCCGGG
This sequence comes from Planctomycetota bacterium, assembly GCA_016935955.1. The sequence goes on along the minus strand of JAFGPY010000047.1, from coordinate 5,442 downwards.
GGCAACAGATAATCGACGAGGACGAGGAACGGGTCTCGCAGCACCTGCGTTACCTGGACCGCCTCCGCACCAGCGCCGACCTGACGCTCAGCGATGCCGAGCGGCGCGAGCTGGTCGCAGCCATGACCGCCGTTGTAAGCAAACCTTCAACGACCGTCCGCCGCGAGTTGACGACCTGTCTCCTCCATGACGAACCGTTGGCGCTGGCTTGTGCGGCGGGGGCATGGATGCAGCAGTTCGGGCAAGAGCAGCCCGAGCCGGCGCGAGCGCTGGTGGCGTTGTACATGGCGTGCCTGGAAAGTCTGGAGCACCAGGGCGCGTCGCCGTACGACGACCGCGCGAGAAGCATGTTCGGCGGGCGGCATCCGTACATGATATTGGGCTCGGCGATGGGCCGGCCCGACGTGAAGACGACCGAGGCCGTGGCGACGTTTCTCCGCTCGCGGTCGCCCGAGATGCTGGTCCACCTGCTCTCGCAGGACATGGCCCAGAGGCAGACATCCGGCATAGCCGTGGCGTTCGGCGAATACGTGGTGCTAGGCGACACACTGGAGGAAGCCGGAGCGACGATCCACGAGGACGTCCGCAAAGCGGGCATCGAGATCCTTCGCGCCGGCTGCGCGGCCCCCAGCGAGGAACTGTCACTGCTGTGTTGCCGCTACCTCCTCGAACTCGGCGAGACCGTGCCCGAGGCGGCGATGGAATCGGCCCCCGTGCGGGAACTCGTCGAGGCGGCGGCGCAACCTGCCGCCGTCCGAGCCGACACGGACTGACAGGGAGGCAATCCTATGAACCCGATCCGATGGACGTTCGTTGCCGCCGCCATAGCCGCGCTGTGCCTCGCGGCCGGGTGCGACGAGCCGGCCTTCCCCGCCATGAACCTGGCGCCGCTGGCGGCAGCGCCCGACGAGGCCGAAGCCATCCGCCTGCCCGCCGACAGCCCGATCCTCGATCAGACTATCGATCCTTCGCTGCTGGATCGCGGCGACCCGGTCGCACTGGACCTGCCGCACTGGACACCGGTGGCCGCCGCGAGTTTCGATCCGGCCGACGTCCACACCGTCAGGGTCGCTTGCGAGCCGCTCGCTCAGGGCCTGTCGCCGTATCGATCCGACAGCGTCCGCGTCTTCTCCAGGGTCATTGTGCGTACCCGCGAGGGCCGACTGTTCTACACCCGGCGGCTGGACGGCCCCGCGCCAGTTGCGACGTACGACAAGTACGTCCCTATGAGCGCCTTTCGCCTGGAGGCCCAGCCCGGAACGCTGACGGCCGACGGCGTGCTGGCAAGCGGCCCGGTGGACCCGCTTGCGGTCGCCCAGCGCGGCTACGTCGCCACGGTGGGCGTGGACTCGACGACCGTCGCCCAGCAGGTCACCGTACGACCGCGGCTCGACGACGTGGACTCGTTGAGCTTCGACGCCCCCTCGGGCCATGCCGGCGACTCCGGTCGCAGCGGCTCGCAGGGCGACTCCGGCCGCAGCGGCGGCCGTGGCTTCTCGGGATTCTCGGGCAACTCCGGATCATTCGCCGGCAACGACGGGTCCGACGGCGAGAATGGCGACAACGGGACCAACGGAAGCCACGGCGGTAACGGCAGCAATGGCGGCAATGGCGACCGCGGCGGCAACGGCACCGACGCCGAAGACCTGAAGATCACGGTCTCGCCGCTGTCGTCACCGTTCTACGAAAGGCCACTGGTCAACATTCAACTGCGCAGCCGGTCGCGCGACCGCAGCCTGGTCGTTCCCTGGGGCCACAAGCTGTCGATCAGCGCCCGTGGTGGTCGTGGCGGCGCGGGCGGCAACGGGGGCAGCGGCGGCAGTGGCGGTAGCGGCGGCAATGGTGGCGACGGCGGCGACGGAGGCAGTGGCGGCTCCGGGGCCTCGGGCGTTGTCGGGCGGCCGGGCGTGCGAGGCCAGGACGCGACGCGGGTTTACGCCGGTCGCGACGGCGGTCGCGGTGGACCGGGCAGCCCCGGCGCCGACGGGGGCGACGGAGGCGATGGCGGCGACGGGGGTGACGGGGGCGATGGCGGGGATGGTGGCGACGGGGCCGATGGAGGCGACGGCGGCAGAGGCGGCGACGGGGCCACCGTCGAGGTGACCCTCAAGGGCGACGACGAGTTTGCGGCCATGGTCAAGAGGAGCCTGGTCTTCGACGTTCGCGGCGGCGACGGCGGACCGGGCGGCGATGCGGGCCGAGGCGGCTCGGCGGGCTCCGGCGGCGCAGCGGGTGACGCAGGCGACAGTGGCCGTGCCGGCAGCGGAGGTCTCGGCGGCCGCGGCGGACCGGGCGGCGATGGCGGCAGCCCCCTGGCGTGGTGGGAGAATCGTCCGGCCCCGGCTCCCGGGCGACCAGCCCCGCCTCCGATTCAGCGGGCGCACCGCGGCGGCTCGCGAGGGCCCGACGGTCCGGACGGCCCGCGCGGTCGCGACGGCGACAGCGGCCGCGATGGCGACGACGGGTCGCGCGGCCGCGATGGCCAGTCGGGCCAGAACGGTCGCAGCGGCGATAGCGGTTCGTCCGGCCGCGACGGCCGCGTTACCTACACCACAGCCAGACCGTAAGCAGAACCGGACTGCGAGGCCATTCAACAATGCGAGGAGGCTCCGTGAGATACGCTGTAACCACTGTGGTGGTGCTGCTGGCGATCACGTGTGTGGATTGCCATCCGAACGGAAGTATCGGCAGTGCGACGACCCGGCAGGCTCTGACGTCGACGGTCTGTGAGGCCGTGGCGGTCGAGTACTACGCAGCAGCCGAGGATTTCCTGCGGCGAGAGTCGGTGACCATGGACCGTAGCGGCAAAGCCATGTGGTCGCCCGAATCGGTGACGAATCCCGAGGTAGCCACCGGCCGCGTCGAGGACTGCTGGGGCCGGCCCGTGGCGGGGGTCAAGGTGGTGATTGACACGGAGGAGACCGAGATCCGCATGGGCGAGGGCACGACCGACGCCGCAGGGCGATTCCGGATTCGGCTGAACTCGACCAAATACCGCGGCCTGGGGGTAGAGGTGTTGGCCGAGGGCTACGATCGCTATGCCATCAGCGGCGTGTACGGCGGGATCGTGGACTATCCCGTGCAACTCAACCGGGCGGTGGGCAAGGCGTCCCTGGAGCGTCTCGTCGGCGAGCCCGACGCCGAGCAGCGGCTGCGGATGCTGCTGGAACTGAAGGACGTGCCGCTGGAAATGCTCTTTCCGTACCTAGGCCTGCTTCGCGAGGACTATCGCGCGCTGATCGTCTCTGGCCGTTTCAATCGGCTCGACTCGCAACTGAGCAGTCCGGCCTCCCGGGCCGCCGGGACCTTGGCGTACTGGTGCGAGCCGGAGGATATCGAACTGGCCAAGGCCCATGGGCTGCTTCTGGACAAGTTCGCCGTTCGGTCACGGTCCTTCACCGAGTTGTCTGGCGACTCCGTCGATGAGATCCTGGAGAAACACCGCAACGAGGCCCAGGACTCCAAGGCACCTTGGCCAGCGTACAGCGAGACGGTCTGCAGCAAGGACGGATCGCGGGCACTGGTCGAGGCCAGTATGATGTACGCTCACTGGGGATACACCTATTATCTGGTCATGGCCCGTAAGGACGGCCGATGGCAGATCGTGGGTCAGTTGGACCACATGCATATGGACTTCGAGTGAATGAACGCCTGACGCTTCACCACAGGCTCGAACATCGTCGAGCATCAGGCAAATGGAACTGCTCGGTCGCGACGGCGCCCTGCCTCACTTCTGCCCGCGAATCTTGCGGATCGTCTCGGCCTTGACGCCGGTGCGGCGGAGTTCGATGATCTCGTCGGCCGTCAGGTTCGGGGCATCGGGGCTGTGCAGCGCGGCCGCATACTCGGCCTTGATACCGTTCTGCCGGAGCCGGATCAGGTCGTCGAGCGAGAAATCGTACCCGGCCTTGCTCATACCGTCGACGTACTCGGCGGTGATACCGTTCTGGCGGAGCCGGACCAGGTCGCCGACCGACAGGGTGCGGCCGGCCTTTTTCATGCCCCCGGCATAGCTCGTCGTGATGCCGTTTTGCCGAAGCCGGATCAGGTCGTCGATGGAGAATGCGTAGCCGGCCTGTCTCATGCCGCCGGCGTACTCGGTGGTGATGCCATTCTGGCGGAGCCGGACGAGGTCGCCGGTCTGGAAATCATAGCCGGCATCTTTCATCCCGCCGGCATACTCGGCCGTGATACCGTTCTGCCGAAGCCGGATCAGGTCGTCGACCGACAGGAGGTAACCGGCCCCCTTCATGTCCTTGGCGTAGTCCGCCTTGATGCCGTTCTGACGAAGCCGCACCAGGTCGGCGGCCGACAGATCGTAGCCGACTTGTCTCATGGCGACGGCATACTCGGCGGTGATGCCGTTCTGCCGGAGCCGAATCAGATCGTCCAGCGTGAAGGCGTAGCCGGCGTCCTGGAGGGCGACGATGTACTCAGGCTCCAGGCCGGCGGCGACCATCCGCAACAGGTCCTCGACGATCACGGATATGCCGAGTTCCCTGTAGCGGCGGACATCGTCGGCCCGCACATTGTCCAGGACGAGGACCACCCAATGGACCGGCCGCAATTCGCCGGCAAGCAGCGAACTCATCTGGGCGGCATAGGCCGGATCGAGCTTCAGCCGCAGCGAGCCCTTCCACGGCTTGCCCTCCGGATCGGCGGCAAACTGGAACGTGCCCCCGTCGCGTGGGATTGAGAAGCCGGTCGGCTTGTCGGGACCGGGCGAGTAGCCGGGCAGGACGCCCTGCAACTCGTCGGCAGGCAGGCCGCGGGAGAAGACGAATTCCGGCGAACCGGCGGTTGCGGCGGACCTGGCCTCGACGATCACGGAGTCGTCGCTCCAGAGACGATCCCACTTGCCGCGGGCCGCCCACGTGCCGCTGACGGCCAGGAGTTCGGGCTCCATGACCAGGTCGGCCAGTTCCAGGCGGCACGCGTCCTTCGTGTTGCCGCCGACAACCGTGGAGGTATGATTCTGAACCGAAACCGAACATCCGACGGCCACCAGGACCGTCACGCCAATGATCGCCGGCATCCACCGCTTACCGCAGATCGCTCCCGCCATGGCACGTGTCTCCTTTTCAGATTGCTCGCGTGATGTGCCCACCCGTAACCGCACCCGATGTTCCGATTCGACGACGAACGGCTGTGGGTTATTCGAAACCAAGGCCTCATCGAATCTGAACCACGGGCGATTATCTTCGGCGGCGCAGTATTGTCAAGCGGTGGATTCCGCCCTGCCCGGTCGTGACACGTTTCGCCGCAGGCCATCGCCCGGCGCGTTACGGCCCGTCGCGGGCACATGGGAGCATGTTTTTCGTTGACGGGTGAGCCGCCGGGGTATACTCTAACCATGCTTATCCGGGTGCCATTGGTGCTGTCCATCTCCGCCAGAGACTCGTTCGAGGTGTGCAAAAGTCATGCAAATAGAGAGACTTAGGG
>JAFGPY010000352.1 GCA_016935955.1 Planctomycetota bacterium | reverse complement strand
TCGCCCACGCCGCTGGCCAGGGCCTGCATCTCGCCGAGGCCCTTGTGCACCTGCTCCAGCCGCTCGCTGACCTGCTTGAACGACTGGCCGAGCCGGGCTTCAAGGGTCGTCTGCAACTTCTCTTCGACCACGGCCCGCATCTGGTCGAGCTTCTTGCTGTTGTCTTCCTGGAGCTTGCCGAGTCGATCCTCGTTGGATTTCTGGAGCCGCTCGAACCGCTCTTCGAGAGCCCGGGTCGTGCGCTCGAGGGTCTCGGCCGATTCCTTGCGCCCCTGGGCCAGGTTGGCCCCGAGGGCGTCCTTGAGTTCGGTGGACGACTTCGCGACGCGATCCTGCATGTCGAGGCTGTTCTTGTGCAGCGATTCGGCGAACTGGCCGCCGAGCCGCTCGACGCGATCGCGCAGCTCGGCCGTTGCGGCCTCGCCGCCCGCTTCGGCCCCGCGCCGCCTGAGCAGCACGACGACGTAGCCGCCCAGGGCCACGATCAACACGGCGTTCAGCACCAGCAGCGCAACGATCAGTCCGTTCATGGTCTTGTTCTCCCGACAAGGCAGCCTCGCAAGGGCCCATTGTGACCGAACCCGGCCCGGCGTGCAAGAGTTGCCCGGCCGAAGCGCGTGTGGCGGTGTATCTGAATGAGACGGTGCCGAACCCCTCCCCCTTGACGGGGGAGGTGCCGCCTTCAGGCGGCGGTGAGGGTGGCGTACGCGGGGAAGACGCCCGCAATATGCGACGCCTCGGATTCGTAACGCAGCCCGCGCGTCGTCACCCTCACCCGGCCCTACGGGCCACCCTCTCCCGTCAAGGGAGAGGGGTCTCGCGACGCCGTGTCGCAACGTGCCCCCGGGAAGAGACGCATCCCACCATGAGGGCGATGCCGGTCAGGGTGTGGGCGGCGGCAGGCGCGGTGTGATCCACTTGTCGATGAGGCCGCTGCCAAAGTGCATTTTGACGTCTTGAAGGAACTGCTCCTGCTCGTCCTCGGGAATCTCGATCTCGGTGGCCGCGTACTTGTCAGAGACGTAGATCACCGTCAGCGGTTTAATCAGCGGCCGTTTGACGCCGTCGATCCACAGGCCTCCTTCCTCTGTGCCCGGCCCGGGGTGCGTCCTGATCTCAACCGTGGACTTCATGCCCGGCACAGAGCCGCCGAACGCGCCGCCTGCCGAATAGAAACTTGCTGTTCCTGAAGTGGATGTTGGCCCATGGAGTAGGACAACGACGCGCACATCACCGTAAGCGTTCTTGCCGACTTGGAGGTAAACCACGTTACCAGAAACATCCGCGGCAGACCCCATGGAACAACTCGTGATCGACCGGTTCTCCACCAGAAGTTCCCCAATCCAGTGGCGGCGGACGGAAGGGATCTGGCCGAGAACATGAATGCCCACGGACAGTACAAGGCCGATCGTGATCGCCAATGCCACGAAGCGCCCCGGCGAACGTTTCGCGGCAACCGGCTCGGCTGTCGGTTGAGCGCCCAGCACCGCAGGCTCCTTCATTTGCTCGGCGGCCTTCTTCATCCGCGAGACGGATATCAGGATGTGAATGAGGGCGGCCACTGCAAGCACAGCCGTGACGATAGCGAGCGGGACGACGTAGGGCTGAAAACTGCCGCCCGTCACCCGCGCCGCGGTGGCGATTCCCGCCGTCCCGAAGTAGGCAAGGGTGCAGATCGTCATGAGTACGAGGGTGACCGTCCAGCTTCGCCACGGCTTCAACAGGTTGGCCTCCTGACAGAGCCAACGCATGGCCACGCAGAAGAGAATGGCCGCCGCGGAGCCAGCCAAGCCGACCAGGCTCAGCAACCCCCCGATCAGTTGGGGCTGGTTCCAAAGGAACGTCTGTGTGACCGCAGCAGCCAGAGCTGCGAAGCTCACAGCCTTGACCGCGGCCATGACCCGACGATAGCGATCGTGGACACGAATGTCTGACAACCGGAAGATGCCGCAAGCGATGAAGATCATGCCTATGGCATCGTTCATCAGGTCGAAGTTGTTGATCCTGAAGTCGATGCCATAGACTAGCGCGCCCATGAAGATCCACCCGAGGGGCTTGATCGCCTGGCGGACGGTCGCGGGGCCGATCATGGGCGGCGCTTCGCCGACCACTTCGCCGCCCAGGCCCACAATGTGACCCTCGGGGGCGCGCCTGGGAGGCCTCAGGTTGAAGGTTGACATGGTCGCTTGCCTTCCGTCTCGGGCCGCAGACGCGCGACGGGCGCCGCGGCTCGTTGCCGGCATGGTGATGGGACCGCACGGACAGCTATTCTGCCGTCTGTCGGCGCCGTCCGCAAGCCTTTGCCGCAATCGTTCTCCGGGCGAGCGAAGGACCGGTTCCCGCCGCCGGCTTTGCGGTTGAATGGGTGCGGGCGGCGGCGTACAGTGGCCGCACGGTGTGACGTTGGGAGAACGGTCGGTGATGAACTCTCGCGAGAGGTTCCTGGAAACGTTGCTGTTCGGCCGGCCGGACCGCGTGCCCTTTGCCCCGGGTCATCCGCGGGAGTCCACGCTACGGGCCTGGCGCGGCCAGGGGCTGGACGGATCGCGGCCCTGGATGACCTGTCTTTACGACGCCCTGGGCATCGCCCTGCCGCCCGCCCAGCCGGCGGTCAGCCTGGGCGTGTCGCTGGTGATGATGCCGCAGTTCGAGGAGAAGGTACTCGAGCGGCGCGGCAACCACCTGATCGTGCAGGACTGGAAGGGCAACGTCTGCGAGATCAGCGACGAGTACGACGTGACCTACCTGCGCGAGGCCAAGGACTTCGTGACGCGGCGATGGCTGCGGTGCCCGGTCGAGACGCCCGAGGACTTGGCGCAGATGAAGCAGCGTTACCACGTCGACACGCCGGGCCGCTTCCCGGACGACTTCGCCGACCGTTGCCGCCGCCTGAAGGATCGCGACTACGTGCTGACCGTGGCCTTCAGCGGACCGTTCTGGCAGATGCGCGAGTGGTGCGGTTTCGAGGGGCTGTGCTTCGCGATGATCGAGCGGCCCGAGTTCGTCGACGAGATGGCCGCCTTCTGGACCGGGTTCGTTGCCGCCGTGCTCGAACGCATCTTCGATCGCGTCGCGCCCGACATGATCCACATCAGCGAGGACATGGCCTACAAGGGCCACTCGATGATCTCGCCCGAGATGGTGCGGCGGTTCTGCTCGCCGGCCTACGATCGCTGGGCCGGCCAGGCCCGGGCCGCAGGCGTGCCGCTCGTGGACGTCGACAGCGACGGCTGCATCGACGAGTTGATTCCCCTGTGGATCGATTCAGGCGTGAACGTGTGCGACCCGATCGAGGTGGCGGCGGGCAACGACATCAACATCTTTCGGGCGCGGCACGGCCGGCGGATGGCCTATCGCGGCGGCGTGGACAAGCGGGCCATGGCCAAGGGCGGCCGCGCGATCCAGCGGGAACTGGCCCGCATCGAGCCGGTGGTTCGCGACGGCGGCTACATCCCGAGCTGCGACCACGGCGTGCCGTCGGACGTCTCGTGGCCGGCCTACGTCGATTACAGCCGGCAGCTTGCACGAATGACCGGTTGGCTGTAAGGTGTGCCGCGGAAACGAGAGCGGAGCCTGTCGCATGCTTCTGCCCCTCGGCTTCGCTCGGGATCTGCGACAAGCAGAAGCATGGCACCCGGCACGGAATGTAGGGGCACGGCCTGCCGTGCCCGCAAGATAGGGTGTGGACGCTTGCCCCTCGACGTTGCTCGGGGCCATGGGCTTGTCGAATGGCGGCCACGCGGATTGCAGGAAGAAGGAGACGGACGTGCCGCAGAAAACGAAGGTGCTGATCATCGGGGACTCGATTTCCATCGGCTACACGCCGACGACCCAGGCGGCCCTGGGCGACGGATTCGCCGTGGCTCACAACGAAGGCAACGCCGAGGACAGCGCGAACCTGCTGGCCCACCTGGACGAGTACCTTGCAGCCGATTCTGATGCCGCCCTGGTCCACTTCAACTGTGGGCTGCACGACATCAAGACGGCCGTGCCGGGCGACGCACACCAGGTGCCGCTCGATCGGTACCGCGAGAACCTGCGGGCGATCGTCGCGCGGCTGAAGGCCACAGGCAAGCCGCTCGTCTGGGCCACGACGACGCCCATTCACGACCAGCGGCACTACGCGACGCACACCACCACGTTTCACCGCTACCTCCGCGACGTACTCGAACGCAACGCGGTCGCCGACGAGATCATGGCCGAGGCCGGCATCCCCGTCAACGACCTGCACGCGGTCATCGCCGAGGCCGGGGTAGACAAGTGCGTCCGCGACGACGGCGTGCACATGACCGAGGAAGGCTCGCGGCGGCTCGGGGCCGCCGTGGCCCGGGTCGTGCGGGAACGACTCAGGGCGACAGGCTGAGCGGCAATAGACGAGTACTCTTGTGTCGGGTGCCATGGCTGCCCCGCAGCCATGCGTGAGACGGGAGCCATTCGGCATGCCTGCCCCTCGACGGTGCTCGGGATCTGCGACAGGAGCAGGCATGGCACCCCTGAATCGGGGAGTCGTGGGTGCCATGGTCTAGCCGCAGGCTAGGCCATGATAGCTGCTGCGGTACTGTTCTCGTTTCATCGGCACGGCGGGGCAAAACCCGCCGTGGCACACAACAGCATTTGGCGAAGGACTGAGGGAGCGGCAATGGATACGATTCGCGAATCGGCGCGCACGACACCCGTCGTCGCCGACGTGGACCTCTGCGTCGTGGGCGGCAGCGCCACGGGCGTCTTTGCCGCCGTCACGGCGGCGCGGCTCGGGCTCAAGGTGGCCCTGGTCGAACTCAACGGCTTCTTCGGCGGCGTGGCTGCGGCCGGACTGGTCAGCATCTGGCACACGACGCTCGACACCGAATTCAAGCAGACGATCATCGCCGGCCTGACCACCGAGGTGATCGAGCGTCTGCGGAAGCGCCAGGCCGTCGACATCCTGGAGCCCGACGACGGCGTCCATTACGTGCTGAACACCGAGGAACTGAAGATCGAGCTGGACGCCCTGGTCACCGAGGCGGGCGTGCGGCCGATGCTGCACACTCAATTCGTGGCGCCGGTCGTCCAGGACGGTCGCCTCGCGGCCGCCATCGTCGAGGACAAGTCGGGCCGCCGCGCAATCCGCGCGAAGTTTTTCGTCGACGCCACGGGCGACGGCGACCTCGTGGCCCGGGCCGGCCTGCCGTGCGAGACGTGGACCGACCTGCAGCCGCCGACGACGTGCATGATCGTGCACGGCCTGGCGGCCTGGCGCAAGGCCAATCCGGATCTGGATCCCGCGGCCGCAGCCTACGACAACAGCGACGGGCAGGAGATTCCGCGAGGTTTCTTCTGGGGGCGCCCGCGGCCGGGCGGGGCGGACCTGACGATGATCGCCGGGACGCGCGTGCCCGGGGCCGATTGCTCGGACGCCGACCAGCTGACGGCCGCCGAGATCGAGGGCCGCCGGCAGGTCCGCGTCATCTGCGACCGCTGGCGCCGCGCGGCCGGGGGCGCGGGGCTCAGCCTGCAGCAGCTTCCCGCCACCATCGGCATCCGCGACACGCGGCACGCCGTCTGCCTGCACCGCCTGACCGAGCGCGAGGTGCTCGACGGCGTGCGGTTCGACGATGCGATCGCCAACGGCAGCTACCGCGTAGACGTGCACCACAGCGACAAGCCGGGCCTGACGTTCCGCTACCTCGACGGGCGGGAACTCTACGTGGTTCCCGGCCGACCGACCGAAAACGGCCGCTGGCGCGAGGCGACGCCGATCGATCCGACCTTTTACCAGGTGCCGTATCGCAGCCTGGTGCCGCGCGGAGCAACGAACGTGCTGGTGGCGGGCCGGTTGATGGACGCCGATCGCGGGGCCTACGGCGCGGTGCGGGTGATGGTCAACTGCAACCAGACGGGCGAGGCGGCCGGGGCGGCCGCCTTCGTGGCCCTGGACTCCGGAGCGGCCGTGGCCGACCTGGACGTGTCGCAACTGCGCGACGTGTTGCAGCGGCAGGGCGCGCAGATACTCTGATTCGGAAAGGAGAGTGCACGATGAACGGGATGAGGATCGTGGTGGCGGCGATGGTGACGGTCGTGGTGGCATGGGGCGTGGTCGCCCGGGCCGCCGAGCCGCCGAAGGTGACCGTGGACGAGAACAACGCCATCCGCGTCGACGGCAAGAAGTTCCTGCCGATTGCCGTCTGGCTTCAACCGGAAGAGACGTTCGCCATGTGGAAGGACATGGGCGTGAACCTGTTCATGGCCAGCAGCCACCCGCACAAGGGCGGGACGCTGGCCAACTACCTGAAAGCGGTCGAAGAGCACCAGGCCTACGCCTCGATCGGCTACCAGTGGGCCAAGAGGGAGGGCCTGCTCGACGAGGTGATGAAGCACCCGCGGGTGCTCACGATCCACCACAACGACGAGCCCGACAAACCGCGCACGGTCAGTGACGCCAAGGTCGAGCCGGGACCGGGCATGAAGGTCAATCGCTCGCAGCCGCTGTTCAACGTGTTCGACGGCAACGCTCGGAGCTGGACGGTCATCGACCCGCCGCAGGGCGTCGAGTTCACCCTCACGCCGCCCAAGCCGGTGACGGTGCACAAGCTGGCGGCGGCGATCGTGACGGGCAGCTACTCGTCGCCGCGCGAGCTGGAGTTCGTGGCCGACGGCAAATCGCTGCTGAAGGTCGAGTTGAACAGCAGCAACGGGCTGCAGGAGTTCGCGCTGCCGCAGGCCGCAACGTTCGCCGCGCTGACGGTGAAGGTGCTCTCGTCGCACGAGGGCAAGGCCAAGTTCGGGGCCCTGGCCGAGGTGCAGGGGTTGGACGCCGAGGGCAACAACGTACTGCTGTCGCCCACGCGGCTGTCGGGCGCCGAGACGCCCGAAGAGGTCATGGCCGACTACCAGGCCGTCAAGAAGCTCGATCCCGAGCGGCTCGTGTCGTTGACGATCATGGCCCGGTTCATGGACGAGGTGAAGTTCCAGAAGCTGCCGATCGAGACGTACCGGCAGTATCCGCCGGCGACCGACCTGCTGATGTTCGACCTCTACCCGGTGTCGATCTACAAGGGCAACCTG
>JAFGPY010000351.1 GCA_016935955.1 Planctomycetota bacterium | reverse complement strand
GGAACGTACTGAACAAGGCCACCATGATGCCCGCGGCCAGGTCGGCCGGGCTGGCGGTGCCGCCCTTGGCGGCGATCGTGCTGAAGGCTTCCATCATACCGTAAACGGTACCGAACAGGCCGAGCATCGGGCAGACGTTGCCGAGCAGGTTGAGGTACTCGATCTTACGGAACAGCCGTGCGGCCCGCTCTTCCGAGGCGTCGCTCATGGCCTTCTCCATGGCCGGATAGCCGTTGGCGGCTTCGATCAGACCGGCATGAATGACGCTGGCGACGAACGACGGATCGTTCTCGCAGAACTCCAGGGCCTCGCGGAAGCGGCGCTCGTCGAACATCGTCTTGATCTGCGCCACGGTCAACTCGGGCAGCATGACGTCGCGACGGATGGTCAACGAGTGCTCGATGATCAGGGCGATGCCCGCGATCGAGCCCAGGAAGATCAGGAAGATGTCGATGAAACCGATCACCGACGAGAAGGTCGCCAGCTTGATGACGAAGAAGAAGCTCTGCTTGACCTCAGGGGCCTCTTCATCCTGGGCCAGGACCATCGGGGCCATAACCAGCAGCAGCAAGGCCACCATACCAGCCGTTTTCAACCATTTCGTCGCCATGAGTCGTTCCTACCTCCAAAGAAAAAGCCGTGCCTTAATCTTCCAAACGGATGCGTGCGACCCGCGAAACACTTCAGGAGCCGCCGCCCATTTCCTGCAACATCTTCTGGGCCATCTCGGCCCCCTGCGTATTCGGGAACTTCCGGACCGCCTCTTCGAGCGTCGTGTAGGCCTCCTGCGGCGGGACGTTCGCCCGCTGCATCGCCCGCGCCGCCCAGACCAGCGATTCCGCCGCCAGATCCTTCTGCATCAGGCTGAAATGGATCGGCAGACGCATGAAACTCAGGGCTGCACGAAGATAGTCCCGCTCGTCCACGGGCTGGTTGTCCTTGCCCTCGGCCGCCTTGCGACGCGCTTCGGCCGTCGCAAACAGGTAGCGACCGTCCAGGTAGTACAGGTAGGGCTGGTCCTCGGGCTTGTTCAGTTCCTTGCGGCCCTGTTCGAGGCTGCGGCCGGCCTTCTCCAACTGGTTCAGGTCCAGCAGCAACTCGATGTGCTTGGCGCGGGCCTGCTTCCGCGCCGTCTCGTCGGGACTCTTGAGCTGCTGCTCGACCACGCCCAGCACGTCGGCTGGGTCGCCTTCGACCAGCATGATGTTGATCCTGAGCGTCTTCAGCCTGTCGGCGAACGGACCGGCCGGAACCGTCGCCAGGGCCTGCTCGATCTCTTTCAACGCCGACTGGTTGTCGGCGCCGCCCTTGCCCTGAGCCGTCGGCAGCTTGACCTGCGACACCAGCGGCGACTGCAGGGCACACAGCGAAATCAGGGCCTTGCTGGCGCGATAGAATTGCCTCGACTCGTCGTACGCCCGCACTAGCCGCGCATCAACGTAATGCTTCAGCCAACCCGAACCGGCCTTGTCGCGGACCTTGGCGTACAGCTTGGCCGCCTCGGCGGACTCGCCCGAGGCCAACAGGTCCTCGGCCTTGGCCAGGTCGGGGGCCTCGTCGACCGTCAGCTTCGAGATCTCCGAGAAGGCGAACGTCTTCTCTCCCCCGGCGTCGATGACGATGCCGTCGGCGCTGAGGCCGCGGATGCGCCCCGCGTAGTTGATGCCGGCCCTGTTCCTGAGGCTGTCGGCCAGGACGGTGCCACCCAGCAGGGCCACGGCCGCCACGGCGATCAGCAAATGATGTGCAAAGCGTCTATTCATGGCTTCTTCCAAAGCTTATTCCAACGAGTTAAGGTCGTCCTCGCCCACGTACTTGTACGTCCCGTTGTTCTTGTTGGCGATCTCCATCAGGATCGGCTCGCCGTTGGAGTAGATGAAGCAGATGGTGTTGACCGTCACCTGCTTGCCGCGGTTCAGCTTCTCGATGTGCCCGACGATCTCCTTGTCGAACTCGCCGTCCGTGAGCAGATAGATCAGCTCCGGTCCGAGCTTGAAGGCCTCGGTCAGCGAATCCTTGGGGTCGGTCTGGCCGATCGGGACGATGTTGTCGATGAACTCGTAGGCGGCCTGCTTGTTGGCCTCGGTGGCCGGCAGGAGTTGCCGCACCGGCATCATCTTCGGCGGGCCGCTGGAGTAGAAGATCACGAAGAATTGCTGGTTCGGCTTCAGGACGCCGATCGATCGCTTCAGCTCGTGCTTGACGTACATGATGCTGTCGGTCATCGAGCCGCTGCGGTCGACGACGAAGACGATCTTCGAGGCCACGCCGCCGACGCCGAAGAAGCCGGCGTCGCCGCCGACCCCGCGGCCGGTGCCGAATCCGGCGATGCCGCCCGTCTCGAAGCCGCCGCCGCCCACGCCGATCACTTCGACGGCCTTCAGACGGTTGTCCGACACGTCGGGAATCGGGTTGTTGGTCATCTTGAAGACGAACGAGGAGGTCTTCTCGCTGTGCGACTTGCGGAGCGAGCGGCTCTTTTCGAGGTCGCGCCGCGGCTGAATGAACTTCTTGACCTCCTTGGTCACGGCCTGGGTCTCGTACTCGACCTTGGCCGGCTGCTTGAAGGCCGACCACGTCGCCAACGAAACCAGGATCAGGGCCACGTGAAGCACCACGCTGGTGCCCCAACTGGGCAGGTACGTGGCGATGAACGCTATCGCGCTGTCGCCCGCCGTCTGCTCAACGGGCTCCTCGGCCTCCTGCTGGGCCGCCTGCTCGGCCGAAAACTGCTGCGCGTCGGCCGGAACCACTACCGTATTGCGGCAATACGGGCACATCACGCTTACGCCGGGCTCCTGGTCCACTTGGAGCCGCTTGCCGCAATGCTCACACCTGAATCTCAGCGCCATGGTCAGACTCCCTTATCCTGACTGGTCCGCCAACGAGCCGCCCTACACACGGACGACCCGACTTTTCTGTGCCCCCGCCCTGACGACGAAACGTAAAGCGGGCCCAAAGCCTCACCTCCAGCAGCCCCACTGTCACGCTCCGAGCCCTCGAAGGCACCTTCAAATACGCACGCGGCCGTCAGAAGTTCGACCCAAAACCGGACTTTTTGTGAACTCCTTTCAAGTCGCCGTGGCATCGTAAACCATTGCTAAACAAATTGTTGTGGCAACCCTGCCAACATTCTTGGCAGTAGCGGATAGAAAAACCGCCCCACGCGGGAAACCGGTTTGCAGGCGTCCGAGGCCTGTCGTTTTGTGCCTAAACTGACCGATTTCGTACCCAAATCGACCGGTTTCGTGCGTTCACGCGCAGGCGAAATGCGACAGCCTTCGGGGCATCGCCACGGCCGCTCACGGGCCGACCATCGCCGATTCCACCCCTTCAGGGCCTGTCCCAAAAAAGTTAACCGGGATTAACATTGTTAACCTAGCTTAACTTTTCCGTTCCCTGTTTCCAGGTCACCAATGCGGTTTTTGCACCCCGAAAGTGTCACAGTTAATGGGCCTTAACTTTCCCGCCACAGGCCGCGGCCGACGGGTTCCCCCTGCCCCCTGCCCGTCCTGCCCGGAGCCACGCAGGCCGAGACGGCCGGGCGTCGGACGGGCGACGAGGGGCGCACTAACGTTTCGGGGAAACAGGGGCGAGACGCCCCTGCCACTCATGGGCAAGATGCCCATGCCACGGCACGGCCCCCGAAACGTCAATGCACCCGCGACGAGGCGGCAGCTTGCGGTTACGGGAATTGGCGACTACCATGGTGATGTCGCGATTGCCAGCCGCGAAGGCATTCGGCGTCCTCGGGCCCTGTCCGCGGGAAACAAGTGAATCGGCTCCTTCTCGGAGAATGAAACATGATGCGAGGCTCGTTTGTCGTTGCCACCACAGCATCAGTACTGCTCGGATCGGTTGCCGTACTCGTGGCCGCACAGCCGGCGAAGGCTGCGGAACCTTACCAGCCCAAGGCCACGCTGGCTGCGGACCTGGAGGGGCTGGCCGTGCCGCTCGTCGACGATTATGCCGCAAGCCGGCCGCGGCTGCTGTTCGGGCCGGGCGACCGCGACGTGCTCCGTCGTAAGGCTGCGGCCCAGCCCGAACGGTGGAACGAGGTGCTGGCGTCGGCGAAGCGGTGGCCGGAGGTGCCCGAACCCAAAGAGATTCGCAGCGGCGGCCATTACTGGCGCATCGAGCGCGTCCAGTCGGCCGCACTGGCCTGGTTCGTCACGGGCGAGGAGGCCTACAAGAAGACGGCGGTCGAATGGATGGTCGCCCACTGCCGCGAGGACGTCTGGGGCGACGGCGACTGGCGGCCGAACATCGACCTGTTCGCCGCGTGGCACCTCTACCACATCGGCATAGCCTACGACATTCTGCACGACGCGCTGGCCCCGGCCGATCGCGACGCGATTCGCGACGGCCTGGCCGCCCACGCCCGGGCCATCTACGAGAGCCTCGATCCGGCTGAGGGGCACAAGTTCACCTACGACCAGAACCACGCCTACATTCCGACGATCGGCATGACGACGGCCGCACTGGCCCTGCTGGGCGAGGTGCCCGAG
>JAFGPY010000350.1 GCA_016935955.1 Planctomycetota bacterium | reverse complement strand
CTCCATCATCGGCCTTGAGTTCTGCCTCGAATCGCAGTTCGTTCCCCTCAAAGAGTGTGTCCTCTGGGGTCTCCAGATCGCTGACCGTCAGTCGCTTTGGCAGTCTCCAGTCAAGTGCCCATGTGAGTGAACTCGCCAAGTCGTGTTTGTGGATGATGTCGCTGAAGGCGCCGAGATCTGCGGGGCTTCGCTCGTCGCCGAATATCAGCGCTTGCGCCCTGTCCGGCGATTCCACGGTCTGCTTCAGCATGAGAAGCAACTGCAGGATACTCGTCTTGCCGGAACTGTTGGTGCCGAACAGTCCGGTGATCGGCGCGAAGTCCATGCGCTCGATCTCCTTCCAGGACTTGAAATTCGTGAGGCTGAGTTGTGTTAGCATGAGAATGGTCCTCTCCGCATCCGTCCCCGCGGCAATGCAGGGACGCCGGGGCTTCTTTGCCCGAGATATCCCCGAATTGTACCATATGGGCGAGGGTATGTCAGAGTCCAATTCCCGAGTCACATTGCAGGGCGACCCAAGGGGCCTTGGGCTCGCCGACGCCGCAGGCGCCCCTACAGCTTGCTCAGGAACTGGAACACGCGGTCGCCGTGACCCGTGAGGCCCTCGTGGCCGAAGTCGCGGTACAGGGCCATGGACTTCGGCGACGAGATCTTGTTGTAGGCCGCGAACTGCGTTGACGGCGGGCACGTCTGATCCTGCAGCGAGATGCCCATGAAGACCTCGGCCTTGATGCGCGGGGCCAGGTGGTGCACGTCGATGTAACCGAGCTGGTTGAAGATCTCGTCTTCGCGCTCGTGCAGCGGATCGAAGCACTTGAAGTAGTAGGTCAGTTCCCAGTAGGCCGTCTTCGTCAAGTCCATGTCCCAGACGCGACGGTAGTCGCTCAGGAACGGGAAGGTCGGCGCCGCCAGCTTGACGCGCGGCTCCAGGGCGGCACAGGCCAGCGTCAGTCCGCCGCCCTGACTGCCGCCGGCCACGGCGACGCGCGACGGGTCCACGCCGTCCATGCCCATGACGATGTTCACCAGTTGCACGGTGTCGAGATAGACCTGGCGGAAGTAGAGCTTCTCGGGCTCGTCGTTCAGACCGCGAATGATCTGGCCGCGAATCGTCGGACCGGTCGTGCCGCCGACGTCCTCGCTGAGGCCGGCCTGCCCGCGGCAGTCCAGGGCCGCCACGGTGTAGCCCATGGCCACGTAAACGAGCTTCTCGGACCAGTCGCCCGAGGAGCCGCTGTAGCCGTGGAACATCACGACGGCCGGGTTCGATCCCTTGGCATTCTTGGGCCGCAGCAGCTTGGCGTGAACCCGCGCCCCACCCATGCCGGTCCAGAACAGGTGCTTGCAGTCGGCAATGGGCGTCTGGAACTCGGCGTCGCGCAGCTCGATCTGCGGGTCCAGGGCCCGCACTTCGGCCAGCGACTTGTCCCAGAAGGCGTCGAAGTCCGACGGCTTCGGATTGGTGCCCTGGTAGACCATCAGTTTCTCGATCGGCATGTCCAGCAACGGCATGGCAAGTCTCCTTGTGTTCGATGGCAAGAACGACCCATTCCCAGCCGGGAGACTATACTTCCGGCGCCGCCCAGAGCCAATAAAAATGCGGCCCTGTGAGCTTTTCCTTTGCCGCCCGGCGCAGGGCCTCCTATGCTCTCCGGAGAGCTGTTTTACAGTACGCCAATTCAAACGAAGGAGCAGTCATGGCCAAGGCCAAAGAGGGCGACACCGTTCGCGTGCATTACACAGGACGATTCGACGACGGCGAGGTGTTCGACTCCTCGGCCGACGGCGATCCGCTGGAGTTCACGATGGGCGAAGGCGGCCTGATCGCCGGCTTCGAGGCCGCCGTGCTCGGCATGGACATCGGCGAGTCGAAGACCGTCGAGATCGCTCCCGAAGACGGGTACGGCCCGCACATGAAAGAACTCGTCATGACGGTGGAGCGATCGGATCTGCCGCCGGATCTCGAACCCGAGGTCGGCATGCAACTGCGCAGCGTGCAGGACGACGGCCGCGAGATGCTGCTGGTCGTTACGGCCGTGGGCGACGACGGCGTGACGCTCGACGCCAACCACCCGCTGGCCGGCCGCGCCCTGACCTTCGACATCCAACTCGTCGAGATCGTCTGACGGCGCCCGGACACGGACCGCCGGGGCTCACGCAACATCCGCCTGTGCCGGGAGTGCACCTCCATGAACTCTCGCGAACGCATGTTGACGGCCATTGGCGGCAAGCGGCCCGACCGCGTGCCGCTGTCGCTGATGATCTTTGCGGCCCTGCGCGGACGGACCGCCGACTGGCGCGACTTCATCGAGACCTCCGTGGGCCTGGGCACCGACGTCACGGTGAACCTGGCCGACATTCACCCCGAGAGTCCGGCCGAGCACGTGGACGCCTTGGGCGTGCCGATCCATTTCCACGCGGAAGTCCGCGTCCGCGAGTGGCGCGAGCCGGCGGGCGACGGGCCCTACCCCGTGCTGCACAAGGAGTACGTCACGCCGGCAGGCACGCTGAGCGTGGCCGTGGGCCAGGCCGAGGATTGGCCGTACGGCGACCACGTGCCGCTGATGGACGACTACATCGAACCGCGCGCAACGACGTTCCCCGTCCGCGGCGAGGAGGACCTGGCGGCGCTGGAGTACCTGTTGCCGCCGGCCGACGACGACACGATCCGCAGGTGTCGCGAGGTCTGGGCGCCCGCGCGGCAACTTGCCGCCGATCGCGGCCTGCTCCTGGCCGGCGGTCGCGGCGTCGGGTGGGACTCGGCGGCCTGGCTCGTCGGGCTGACCAACGCCCTGCTGGCCTCGCGCGAGCGGCCGGAGTTCCTTGAGGCTTACCTGTCGGTCATCGAGGCCTGGAACCGCGGCCGCATGGAGATCATCCTCGACCAGGGCGTGGACCTGTTCATTCGTCGCGGCTGGTACGAGGGAACGAGCTTCTGGTCGCCGTCGCTCTTCCGTCGGTTTCTGCTTCCCGGCCTGAAGCGCGAGGCGGCCCTGGCCCACGAAGCGGGCGCTCGCTTCGGCTACATCATGACGGTCGGCTCGTTGCAGTTTGTCGACATGCTGCTGGAGGCCGGCGTGGACGTGGTGCTCGGCGTGGAGGACGTGCAGGATCGCGGCATGGACTTCACGGCCCTGAAACGGGCCGTCGCCGGACGCATGGGACTCTGGGGCGGCGTCAACGGTTTCGTGACCATCGAGCAGGGCAGCGACGACGAGATCCGCCAGGCCACGGCGCGGGCCCTGGAGACGCTCGGCCCCGACGGCTTCATCCTCAGCCCCGTGGACAATGTCCGCGACACTTCGGCCGAAACGTGGCGAAAGACGATGCTTTTTGTCGATACCTACAGGCGAGTTGTCGGGGCGTGACGGCGGCGGAACGTGGCCCTCGCGGGCGCGTTGCCGCCGCCTGTGCACCCGTGGTGCTGCCGTCCGTGTCCGTGCGACCGAGCGGCGCATTTGCCCCGGCACCGTGTTTGTGCTATAATTACATGTGCCAAGCGACATTAGGTTGTGCGGCATTTCGCGTTTTTCGCCAGACAAATGGAGATTTGCGGTATGAGCGGCAATGGCAATGCAGGTACGGGCATTACGGTCCTGAAGGTGGTGGCGGTTTTCGCCGTCGTGGCGGCCGGCGTCGGGTTGGGCATCGTGGCCCTGAAGCACGGCTCCAAGGGCGGCAACTCGACCCCGGGCGACACGTCGTCCGATCCGTCGGCCGTCGTGCGGACCGGGGATTCCACGCAGGCTTCCGGAACCGCGTCCGGCCGGTCGGCAACGTCCGCCACCGGGACGCAGACGTCCAAGCGGTCGACGACCGGCAACTCCCTGGCGTCCGGCGGGCAGGCCGGGACGACGGGCACGTCCCTCACGACCACTCAGACCACGGGCCGGACCTCCCAGACCAGGACGCCCACCGGCACAACGGGAAACCAGGATACTTCCTCGACCAGGACGAATGAGAGGCGAACCACCACCGGCAGCGGGACCTCGTCGGGAGACGCCAAGGCCGAGGCAGAGACCGACACCGAAGCGACTGAGCCGCTGGTCGCCGACAAGGCGGTCGCTTACGTGCCTCCCGTCTGGGACGAGACCAGCGGCGAGCTCCTGATCGGCAACCAGCGGTACCTGACCAAGCTCGGGACCCTGCAAAGACTCAATCTGAATCGCGACGAGATGCGGACCGTGATGTCGCTCAAGCAGACGATGCGGACCCGGGTGGACTTCCAGCTCAAGAACATCGACGAGGAAATCCAGCAGGCGGTCAAGACCTACGAGGAAGCCGTGGCCAAGGGCGACAAGGAGCAGGCCGAGAACTACCACCACATGGTCACCAAGCATCTCATCCCGGACCGCCAGACCATCCTCGACACCGTGAACGTGCAACTGGATGAATTGCTGCAGGAGGCCATGCCGGGACGCTAAACAGCGTTACACAGGTCCTTGGGGTATCCGCTTGGGTGCCATGCCTGCCCCTGCAGGCATGCCGAATAGCTACCGTCTCACGCATGGCTGCGGGGCAGCCATGGCACCCACAGCAGGGGGCTTACCTGACATCGCTTAAAAGCTGTTTCATAGCCCCTGATTCGTGGGTGCACACCTTGGAGCGGCCCCGCAGGGGACGCCAAGGTGTGCCCTCCGATACGCACATTTTGGTCCCGACTTCGTCGGGCCTCCAAAGTGGCACCCTGCAACACGCGTCCGCCCTTCGACAGGCCCGGGGTCTGACGGCAAGCGGACGCGTGACACGCCCGGAATCTTTCCCCGAAGTGAGTGCTGAACTAAAGAGCCACGCGAGGGTCAGCCGTCAAGCTTGGCCTGCCAGGTGTCCGCCTCCTGGTTGCTGCCCAGGTTCCGCAGTTCGGCGATGTAGGCGTTCAGGATCTGCCGGTACGAGGAACTGGGAATCTCGAACTGGCGGTTGAAGGCGGTCGGGTATCGCGGCACGTTGCGAGCCATGAAGTCCAGGTACTTCAGCCGCGCCTTGGCAAACTTCTCGTCGGCCATCATTGCCATGGCGCGGTTGAACAGGTCGAGCAGGCCGTAGTGCACCTTGACATACTTCTGACTGTTGGCGATGTAGAGGTCGAGGGCGGCCTTGTCGCGGCCCAGGGCCTCGGCGTAGCGGCCCTGCATGAACCGCAGTCGGGCGGCCAGGTCGGGGCGGCCCGCCGTCTCATAGAAGGCGAAGGCCCGGTCCAGAATGGCCAGGTCGCGTTTGGCGTCCTCGGTCGCGGCCTCTCCCGCGGCGGCAATGCGCGGCTCGAAGATCATCGCCAGCACCTCGAACGTCATGTCGGGGTACTTCTTCATGGCCTTCATCATCGACTCGACCATCTGCTCGCCCTGGCCCTTGGTCAGCGTGCCGTCCGCCACGCCGCGAGCCATGGTCCACCACGGTTCGGCGCAGCCGGGGTTGGCGGCCGTGGCCTGCTCGAGCAGCGGCAGCCCCATGGCCTTCTGGTCGCCCTCGAGCCACTCGAAGATGCGGCAAGCCACCAGGGCGGTGACGTACGAACGGTAGGTGTTGAACAACCCCTGCGTCTTCAGTTCGAGCTTGCGGTCCAGCACGTCGTCGCAGGCCAGGGGACAACGGATCTCGCCCGTGTAGTAGTCACTGTCGTCGAAGCGGCCCGAAAACCGGATTCGCGGCTCGGGGTGCCCCTTGCCGGGCATCTGCAGCCACATCAGCCAGGCGTGCCCGACCTGCGACTCGCCCAGCCCGCAATCGTACGCCGACGGAATGGCCAGCGACTTCAGCACGCGCGAGGCGAAATAGGCCCGGTCGCAGCACACGCCGCCGATCGCCAGAATGTCCTCCAGCCGGTACTCGCTCTCGATCAGGGCGCCGCCGCGGCGCGTCACGCTCATCTTGTAGTCCACGTAATAGTACAGCCGCTCGTACTTCGTCGGGTGCAGCTTGCTGTAGTTCTCCAGCACCCACATCCGCTCGGTCGTCGGCAGGTCGTTGTCGGCCACGAAGCAGAGCATCTGCCAGGGCACGTCCGTGTACGAGCCGTGCATCGCCTGCTCGAAGTTGATGTAGTAGCTGAACGATTCGTCCATCGAGGGCGTGTTGCTGTGGTTCTTGCGGCGCGACCAGCCGGCCGACATCGTGCGGCCGCCGGACCGGGCGTAGACCACCGAGAAGGCCATGGCCAGGGGCCAGCGGGTGTTGAGCTTCTCGCCGTGAAGCGAATGCAGGTGGGCCAGGTTCTTCAACACGGCGGCCCCGTACTGCGACTCCAGCTCCACAAGCAGCGCTTCGTGCAGCGGCTTGACGCCGCGGACCCACGTCCAGAAATCCTGGTCGACGGTCTCGGGCACGTATGTGGCGAAGGCCAGAGCGTCGGCGTAGCGCAGGTAGAGCGCCACGGCCTCGTCGCTCAGCTTGCCCTTGGCCACCTCCTCAAGGAGCATGCCCTTGAGCTGATCGACCGTCAACGGCGCCGTCTCGCCGCCGGACGTGGCCGTAGCCGCGCCGTCGGCGGCATCCGTTGTTGCGGCCGGCGGATCGTCCGCCCGCACCGCGACCGCGCATAAACAGAGTATGACCGTCCACCCAACCAGTGCCTGTCTCATTGTTGTGCCCCCACCTGAAATGGTTCCTGCTTACCCGCCTGCCTCACTCACTCTCCGTCCTTGTTGTCACTCTCCAGCGGTGTGGTCAGAGCTGTCATGGCCACGCGACCCGCACGACAATCGCGATACTGTTCCGTCAGAAACTTGAAACCCGCGTCGATTTGATTGGGATTCGGCTGCCGCACGGCCTTGGCGTTGAGCTGCGACAGCTTCTTGTCGCCCGACTTGCCCAGTTGGACGAGCTTGTCCTGCTCCAGCCGCTTGGCCAGGGCGGCCGCCTTGTCGGCGACGGCTTCGCCCTTGTACTCCTCGGCCACCACCACCGCGAGGCGGTAGGCCAGGTACGGTTCCGCCTTCTCGTAGCTCCAGGCGACGTTGTACAGTTTCTCGCCGTGGGCCAGCAGCCGCTCGTGTGTTTTCTTGCCCTCGTCGCCCATTCGGGCCAGGGCCTTCAGGGCGGCGCCGAGTTGGCCGACGCGAATCGCCTGATCCACCTTCCCGAGCTTGCTGCTGACGGGCGGCTCGACGATCGGTTCCGCGTCGCCGCAGTAGTCGGCCAGGTCGGTGCTGATGACCGGCACCTTCTTGTCTGCCTTGGGATAATACGTGAAGAACTGCCCACTGAAGACCCGCTGGCCGAGCGGATTGATGACGACGGCCCGCCACAGCGTCTCGCCGAAACCGAACTCGCGGGCCACGGTCGGGCTGACCACCCCGGCGGCATGACCGTTCAGGCCCTTGCTTCGCATGTACTGCTGGAATCCGGGCTTCGACAAGCCGACGCCCAGGTAGATGATCGTCACGGGCTTGCGCTCGGCGGCCACCTGCAACAGACGACAGTAGTCCGGAGCCGAGCCGTTGCACGTCGGGCACCACGTCTCGACAAACACCACGACAACCGTCTGCCCGTAAAGCCGGTCCAGGTCGACCGGCGGCGTCATCCACTCCACGGCATCCAACAGCGACGGGAAATCGTTGAGCTTGCTGGCCGCCACGGGCGGCTCCGGGGCCTCCTGCGACTTCTGCGTCTGCTTCTCGTCCGCGGGCTTGGTCTCCTTGGGCTCGTCCTTGGCCGGCTCGGTGGGAGCTGGGGTGGCTGGGGTGGGGGCTGGGGTGGAAGTCGGGTCGGCCGGAATGCCGTCCGCGCCCAGATCCGCAAACGCCGTCGAGACCAGCAGACAGACGATCAAGCACGAGATCGTGCGTGCCATGACAGAGTTCTCCAAGAATTCCCGCCAAGGATTCGATGTGGTACAATACGTAAGTATCGCCGATACGTGCCCCTGTGTCAAGGGGCTAGGACCTCTCTCGGCGGCCGCCGTCGCGCAGCCCGGCGACCGCTCGCAGGCCCTGGCTGCCGATTTTTCCTCAGCGCCCGTGCCGTCACCGTTCGATGAATCCTCTGGAGAGGCAGCCGCCGCTTCGCGCAGAGGGCCTGCGCGCCGCCGGCCGCCCAATGGGCCTGGAGCCGCATCGCATGAAGAATATTCTCCTGATCTCCGACCGGAACCAGGCGCCGAAGTCGATTGCCGCCGTGGCCGAAACCCTTGGCTACGGCCTCACGGTCGAGACCGATCCGCGGGCCCTCTTCCAGTTTCCCGACATTCGCCGCGTCGATCTCGTGCTCATCGTCGTCCGCGGCGACGACCCCCTCAGTTGGAGCGTCCTGCAACTGGTCGGCGAGACCCTGGCCGCCACGCACCTGCCGATGGTGGCCCTGGGCGACGACCTCAACGTCCAGCAGCGCATCAAGGCCTTCCAGGCCGGGGCCTG
>JAFGPY010000349.1 GCA_016935955.1 Planctomycetota bacterium | reverse complement strand
GACAAGAGCCTGGAGCCGTGCGCCCGCATGCCGCGCGGCGGGTTCTACTTCGACTCGATCGTCCGCCAGCCGCCCATCGACGAGGACAAGCTGCGCGTCGAGGACAACCTCGAGGAGTACACGGTGCTGGGCGCGGCCGACCTGGCGCACTTCCGCCGCAGGGCCGAGGAGCTGCGCGCCACGACCGACTGCGCCGTGATGCTGATCGGCGTGGGCACGGCGTTCGGCGACATCGCCCACGTGCCCGGGACGCCACTGCGGCACCCGAAGGGCATTCGCGACATCGAGGAATGGTACGTCTCGCTGATGATCCGCCGCGACTTCATCAAGGAGGTCTTCGCCCGCCAGGCCGAGACGGCCGTGAAGAACCTGGCCCTGCTGTGGGAGGCCGTGGGCGACCGGGCCGACGTCATCTACATGAGCGGCACGGATTTCGGCACGCAGAACGCTCCGTTCCTGTCGGTGGCCGACTACCTGGACATCTACCGGGAGCCGCAGAAGCGGCTGAACGACTGGGTGCACGAGCACACAACGTGGAAGACGTTCCAGCACACCTGCGGCGCGATCGAGCCGCTGATTCCGCATTTCATCGACGCCGGGTTCGACATCCTCAATCCGGTTCAGACCTCGGCGGCCGGCATGGACGCCCGGCAACTCAAGCAGACCTACGGCGACCGCACGGTTTTCTGGGGCGGGGGAGTGGACACGCAGAAGACGTTGCCCTTCGGTACGCCGGAGGAGATTCGCCGGCAGGTCCGCGAGCGGTTCGAGATCTTCGCGCCCGGCGGCGGCTTCGTCTTCAACACGGTGCACAACGTCCAGGCGGGCATCCCGGTTGAGAATCTGGCGGCTCTCTACGAGGCCGTCCGCGAGTGTCGCTAGGCGTTGTCGCGTGGGTCTCTTGGGGTGCCCGTGGCGGGTGCCATGCTTGTGCTTGCACAAGCATGCCGTTCGGTGCAGAACACATCACATGCTTCTCCAAGGAGAAGCATGGCACCCTCTGATGCTGCGGGGCAGCCCTGTTGTCAGTGTTGGATGCCCGATCGACCCGGCCGAGGGCGGCCGCGCTACACCGGCTTTTCCGCAGTGTCGCTAGCGGCTAGCCGCGGGATCGTCGTCGTACGGCAGCCAGGCGGTGTGCCAGAGGGCCTGAACGATCAGGGCGGCAGCGAGACCCACGAAGGCCTTCATCGGGAAGCCAAGGTAGTAGCGAACGAAGAGGGCGGCTTCGGCCGAGTCCTCGTGGGGCGCCGCCAGGTAGAAGATCGCGTCGCAGGGCATCGCCAAAACCGCGGCGGCAACGTACATGCCGCGGTAGCTGAGGATGTGCTCGCCCAGCCGGAAGTCGCGGCCGCGGTAGGCCAGTTCGCTTGCCCCGCCCACCAGAAACCAGACCATGACCAGGTCCAGGACGTCGGCGCCCATGACCGCCGGCCAGAGGCGGTTGGCTTCATAGCGCGTGTCGCCGTACTCGGCCAGCACCTCGCGGGTCTCGTGCAGCGTCGCGACCGACACGAGGACCAGGGCGAAGGCGATCCAGCGGGCGATCTTCAACCGCCGCTCGTCGCGGGCCAGCGGTCCCAGGGCCATGAAGATCAGGGCGTAACCCAGCGGGTCCGGCAGCACGTCCCAGCCGTCGTAGCGCCAAAAGTCGATCAGCGTCATCAGCAGACCGACCATGACGACCAGCATCGGGACGGCTGTCGTGCGTCGCGGAACAGTCTCGTGCATGCTCAACGTGCTTTCCCTGAGGACAACGGGCCTGGGCCGCACGAGTCGCGACGCTCCACGACCGGCGAGCCCCCGCCGCCGTGGCGGATGCCTTCTCCATGATACGTCCGCCCATAGTCGGTTGAAACAGGAAATCGTTCGTGGGGTCGGGCTGCCGGGTTCGCCACGGCTTGCCACGGACGCAGAAGAAGGGCGGAAGCCCGCACCGGCTCCCGCCCACTTGTCGCCGCCGGCACACACTCCGCGCGTCGTCGGCTGCATTGTTTCTTGATGGGCAACTCGGCCCCGGCCTCAATCGGCCGCATCCGGCTCCTTACGCGGTTCCTCGGCTGGGCCACCCCGCACGCTCTCGGTTGGAGACGCGGGACGAACGATAGTCCCGAGCGCCGACTGCACAACGGCTTTGATCTTCCCGCCATACTGTGCCAGGGCCTCGTTCGGCGGCAGGTCGGTCGGCCCGTTGCCGGTGCCCAGGAACCGCCAGCCCGACGCCCCTTTCCAGAACAGAAGCATCGGATCTGCCGACATGTGAGGGGCGTCCAGTTTCACGGCGGCAAGGCTCTCGGAGATGGCGATCTGTCGCAGTGCGGCCGTCGCGTCGGCCTTGTTCTGGAACGGGTCTCGCAGCGGCATCTCCGTGCTCATCCTCGCCAACATCGGGCGGTGCAGCCCGACCAGGAGGCTGGCGTACTGTCGTAGCCCATCGGGCCAGTCTTTCGCCTGCTCCGGAAGCCACCCTTCGGTCGCTCCAAGCGAGAGGGCCTCGGCCGCACGAACGTCGCCGTCCCACCATGCCGCCACGAACTCTGCGGCCACCTTGCCGACCTTTTGCTGCTCGTCGTCGGCGGCGAGCAACTCCTGAAGGTCCGACGCACGACGGTTAAGCTCGTCCGCAAGTGGCTTGTGAGCGTCGTCAATCGCCACGAATCGCCAACCGGCGTCGGTCTTCAGGAAGATGAGGAAGACGTACTTGTCCTGCGAGCCACGAGGAGGCGGGGGAAGCCTTACGGCTGCCCAATCGCCCTGAACAGCCGTCTCCACGATTCGTGTCATCAGGTCCGGATTGTCCCCATAGACCTCTTCGTGCGCCTCAAGGACCACCTTTTCCAGGCGGCGAACGCTCATACTGTACATCTGGCCGATACCCGGTTGGCGGCTTTGTTCCTGGCTGAGCCATCCGCGCTCGGCACCCAGGGAGAGCGACTTCAGAGTCTCGATATCCTTGTCGCGCAGAGCGGCAAGGAAACGCGAGGCCGTTTGCGCGACGGACGATTCGGCTACTGCTGCGGGCCGCTCGGCTCCGGTGGGGGTGCGGTCCCGGATAGTCTCGCCTGACGGTGCCGCACCCAATGTGTCCCACGGAGTCCGAGCGGGAATCCCGTTGCGTATCATGATCTGCTCCATGGTTCGCCCGAGGGTCAGCCTGACTCCCACCACGTATGCCAGACACGCCAGGGCAATCATCAGCGACAGGACCATCCCCAGTCTCCAGTTCACCTTCCACGTCAGCCAGCTGGCGAAGGCCACGATCAGCCCCCCCGGCGGAAGGAAGAGGAACCATAGCTTCCTGGTGGCTTCGGCAAACTTGATGACGGCGACGGTCGACCCCGGCAAGGCCATGTTGAAGTCGTCGAAGACTCTGCTGTATTCGACAACACGAAGCGCATTGGTCGCCAATACGGCCAACATCAAGAGCGTCGCAACCGCCAGCAACGCAGTCGCCGCTATGCGACCGGCCTGTTCCGCGGCCAGTCGCCGGCCGCCCTCGTCACCGCGCGCTGCCCCTGTCCACCGTTTCGCCGGGCCGAGCCACAAGGGAAACGACAGAGCCGTGACAAGAAGTGCATGAGCGATGATCACCGCCTCCCCGACGGCAACACCGTGCCCCAGCGTTTCCGCCGTTGCCGCCATTGAAGGCACGGCCACCGCCAGGAACACGATCGACGCGGCGCCAATCGCCCAGGCGGCGGCCCGGCTGAGTCGCGCGCACCGGACCAGGTGCACACACAGGAGCCCGCCGCCCAGCGCGCCGACGATCGCCGGCCACAGAGCGTGGACGAAGGCCAGATGGGCCTGCTCGAAACGATGGCCCCAGACCAGTTCGCGCCCGCCCTCGGTGACGGCCAGGCCGAGCGCATGACCTGCCGCGCCGCTCGCCAGGGCCAGCAGGCCCGCCGCCGCGTAGGCAGCGACTCGCCGGACACGCCCCTTGCCGCCGGCGGCCTGCGGCGCTGCTCCTGAAGGCGTCCCCTTGCTGGCGGCGCGCCAGGCGAGCCAGACGATCACTGCATCGATTGCCAGGGCCACGATGACCGATGCGGCAAGGTTGAGTCCCGACCACGAGCACACTTCACAGATCAGTCCGTCGAAGATCAGCAGTGGGAACAGCATCGTGTCGAACAGGGCCAGTCCCAGGCCGCAGAGCCGTCCGGCGGAGCGGCGAATCTGTGCGAGGGCGATCGCCCCGAGAATCGTTGTGCCGAAGGGCGCGGTCAGACCGGGGAGCAGGATCGGTAGTGCGAGAAACGATATCATCACACTGTCCACCCTGCCTAATCGTAAGACAACGCCCACGGGAATGATCGCGAAGAAGAACGCCGCCCAGATCGCCCCGATGATCGCCTTGCGTGAGAACCGCGGCGGCGCGGCCGGCGCTGTCGCTGCGGCGGCGGACGGGACCGGCGAACGCCTGTCGGCAGACGTCTCGACAATCGTCTCGACCTCGGTGCGGATCTGGCTCACCTGCTGGTACCGGCGTGACGGTTCGTGTTCCAGGGCGCGCAGCACCACCTCGTCCAGCCGCACGTCGATGAGCACCTTGTGGCTGGGCGGCTCGAATGTCCCCTTGGGCAGTTCGCCGGTGAGCATCTGGTAGAAGACCACGCCGAGCGAGTAGATGTCGGCCCGGTGGTCGACATCCTTGGGACGATCGACCTGTTCGGGAGCCATGTAGTGCGGCGTGCCAACCACTTTCTCGCCGACCTGCGTAACGCCGGGCGCCGCCGGGGTGGCGGTTCCGCCCTCGGCCGCACTGCCCGCGCCCAGGCCCACGAGCTTGGCCAAGCCGAAGTCGGCGATCTTCACCTGGCCTTCGCGGCTGAGCAGGATGTTCTCCGGCTTGATGTCGCGGTGGACGATGCCGCGGTCGTGGGCGAACTGGAGGGCGTCGCAGATTTGCGGCACGATGGCCAGGGCCTCTTTCGGGTCAATCGTGCCGCGGTCCAGCAGTTGCCGCAGGCTCAGACCGTCCACGTACTCCATGATGAAGAAGTAGAGGTTGCCGGCCGTGGCGGACTCGGCCGCAGGTCGCCGGCCGAAGCTGTGGATCGTCACGATGTTGGGATGGCTCAGCCGGGCCATGGCCTGGGCCTCGCGGGCGAAACGCTGGGCGAAGGCTTCCTCGCGACCGATCTCCGGCGGCAGAATCTTCAGGGCCACCAGCCGATCGAGCTGCTTCTCGCGGGCCTTGTAGACCGCGCCCATGCCCCCGCGGCCGATGAGTTCCAGGATGTCCAGCTCGGGAAAGAGCGGAGCCAGTTGCTCGACGGTCGGCGGCGTCCAGCGGGCGCGGGGCCGATCCTCTTCGGTGAAGCCGACGGTGTTGGCCTCCAGGCCGCACTTCAGAAGGCACGCCGGGCAGAGGCCTCGCGGGCTGCCGGGCGGCAGCGGCTTGGAGCACTGCGGGCAGAAGTTGTCTTGCGGCTCGTTTTCGGGCATGGTGTCCTGTCTCTCGTTTGGGTCGTCTGTCTGTCGGTCATCGGCTCTCACCCTTACCAGACGCAGACGCGGCGAATTGTTACAGGCAATTCATCAGATAGGCGATTTCTTCATCGACCTGCTCCGGCGAATCCACGGTCTGGGCGATCTCTTCCCGCAGCAGGTCGCGGTATCTGCGGCGAAGGCGATGGACGGCCACCCTCACGGCCCCCTGGGTCATGCCACGCTCGCGGGCGACTGCGTCGTAATCGACGGCCCGGGCTCCCTGGGTGAGGCAGGGTTCGATGGCCTCGTAGAGCTTCGTCTTGTCGCCTCCGGCGAACTCCGCCTGCAACCGTTTCAGCACCTGGTCCAGCACCGCCAGGGCCCACTGCCGCTCGAAGAGGCGTTCGGGTGTCATGGTGTCGGCCGGCTCGATGGCGTAGCGTGTCTCCATGTCCAGGGCATCCAGCGCGACGACCGTGCGGCCCCCGCCGCGCTTCTGCGCCCGAGCCCGGTCGCGCTGGTTGGACAGGAAGTGCTTCATGGACGCCAGCAGGAACGAGCGGAACTTGCCCTTGGCCCGGTCCACCTGGGCCAGCGAATCTTTCTCCAGCAACCGGGCGAAGAACTCCTGCACGAGGTCCTCGGCCGCAGCGGCCGGTTCGCCCTGGCGGCGCACGAAGGCATACAGTGGGAACCAGTACGCCCGAATCAGGTCCTCCAGCGCGCGGCGGGACGCCGTCCCGGCCTGACGATCGGCGGCGGCAAGCACCACGCTCCATCGCGTGGCCGCAAACCGCGCGTCACGAGTGTGCAGGGAAGAGGGTGTTCGCCGACCGGCCGCCATGGAGCGAAGCATACCGCCGAAGGGCCGCGGCATCAACGGTTACGTTGGCATCGTGTCGCGTTTGCGTCGGATGCGGATCGTGCCACTACGGTGGCGCGTTCGCTATTCAGCGGGCAGGCCTTCCTGGGCCTCGCTGCGGAACTGTTTGCTGCGAAGCAGCAACTCCTCGGGATCGGCCGCCTTGGCGGGCTCCAGTTGGTAGGGCCCGAAGTGGTGGCGGTCGTACCGCGTGCCGGGCACGACCGTTTCGAAGGGCAGGTCGATGAACATCCACTGGTACCACGGGGCGGCCACGCGTTCGTTGACCACCAGCGGCTCGTAGCCTTCCAGTTCCATGCGGATGCTGTAGACGCCGTACCACGTGAACGGCGCGGTCACAGGCGTGCGGCCGACCTCGTTGTCATTCAGCCAGACGACTGCTCCCGGCGGCTGGGTCTCGATGGTGATCGAGCGAGCCACGCGGCCGGTGCACCCGGTGCACAGCGGCAGTCCGGCGACCAGCACCATCACGACGACCAGTCTTGCACTCATGAGCCGGGCCTTTCCTGTTCGTAGACCACCTGATTCTGCACGGCCAGGGTCGCCGTGTCAAGGATGCTCACGCGGCACAGGCCGCTCAACCAGCCGCAACACTCGCCCGGGTTCACGTACAGCGTGCCGTTGCGCAGCTCGGCCTGCACCTCGTGCGTGTGGCCACAGACCACGATGTCCGAGGCCATCTCGTCCTCGTGGGCCAGGGCCGCAGGATCGTGCAACAGGCAGAACTTGCGATCGGCCAGTTCGAAGCGTCGCGGCCCGTCGCACAGGTCCGGCAGCATGCGGGCCAAGCCGCGCCGCTCGCCGTCGTTGTTGCCGAACACCGCCACCAGCGGCACGCTCAGCCGAGCGAGCATCATCTTCAGGGCGAACGGCGAACAGAAATCGCCGGCGTGAATCACCGTCTCGACGCCGGCGTCCTCGAAGGCCGCCAGCGCGCGGTCCAGGGCAACAAGGTTGTC
>JAFGPY010000348.1 GCA_016935955.1 Planctomycetota bacterium | reverse complement strand
GCTGAACCCCAAGCCTGCCTCCCCTCTGCAACACCCGTAGTGACCCCCGCTCACGCCTCGCCCCTGTACTTGGCGGAACGCACACAGATATACAAAGAGTCCTGGCCGCAGATCGACCTGGTGATCCTCGACATGATCATGCCCGGTGTGGGCGGCCGCGACTGCTTCCGGGCGATGCGGCTGGTTAACCCGAACGTCAGGGCATTGCTCTCGACGGGCTACGGTCTGAACGGGGCTGCACAGCGAATCCTCGACGAGGGGGTGGCCGGCTTCGTCGAGAAGCCTTACGACCTGATTCGCTTGTCACAGGCAGTCGCCGCAGTCCTGGGAAGAGGATCGTGACGTTCGGTTCTGCAAATGACCAAGCGGTGTAAGATAAGTGTTTTTACGTTGGGTGCCATGCCTGCTCCTGTCGTAGATCTCGAGCACTGTCGAGGGACAGGCATGCCGAATGGCTCCCATCACGCATGGCTGCGGGGCAGCCATGGCACCCGCTATGGACATCCCCAAGACTTGCGTAATACCGCTTAGAAGCCCAACAGCCGGGCCGTGTAGCCGAGGCCTGCCTTCACTGTCTTGCGATGCCCGAGGGACTCACGGTACCAGTTCAGGGCCTCGTCGCGTCGGCCCTCGCGACTCGCCAGTTCGCCGGTCTTGCGGCACTGGTCGGCCAGCCGCCGCAGTGCCCGGCCCGCCGGAATGACCGCCTTGCCGCCCAAGTCGAAATAGAACTCCTGGAGCATCGTCGTCTTGGTCGCCTGGTTGGCCAGCGACGAGGTGGACAGGCTTGACGCATGTCGGCGGCAGGCCACCAGCGGCTCGGGACAGACCGCGAACGTGCAGTTCAGCGAAAGCACCAGCCACATGCGGTAGTCGCTGCAGACCCGATATCGTTCGTCGAAACCTCCCGCCTCCCGCAGCAGGGCCACGGGCATCAGGACGCTTGGCGTCGGGATGAAGATGTTGTCGAACAGCTCCGCGGTAATCCGTCCGGACGGCGGCGCGGGCCGCTTGCTGCGCGTGATGCGACCGTCGGTCTCGATGTTGAGTTTGGGGCCGTAGACGATCGTCCGCTCGTCGGCGCCGTCCAGCAGGGCGATCTGCCGATCGAGCTTCTCCGGTAGCCAGCGGTCGTCGCTGTCGAGCCAGGCCAGCAGGGGGGTCTGCGTTTCGGCGATCAGGCGGTTGCGCGCTCCGGCGTCGCCGCGGTTCTCCTGGTGGATGTAGCGGACGGAACGGCCATACTGCTGGATCATCTCCCGCGTGCCATCGGTCGATCCGTCGTCGACCACGAGCACCTCGAAATCGGTCCAGGTCTGGGCGAAGACGCTGTCGAGCGCCTCGCGCAGAAGCTCGCGGCGGTTATAGGTGGGAATGGCCACGGTCACTCGCGGCATGGCGCTGTCTTCCCGTCCGGCTTGGCCAACTGCACGATGAGCACACGTCCCCAGGAGGCCAGTCGCCGCTCCAGCCATCGCGACGCGGGAACCAGTGGCAAGTTCAGCCGATCGCATTCGCTGCCGACCGTGACGAAGCCGTGTTCGGCCAGGGCGTCCTGCAGGTATCGCAACGTCCAGCCGCGGACGTGGTCGTACTGCCGGAGCCAGTGGGGCTGTTTGCGGAGCAGGAGCTTGCGGACTTCCTTCCAGTAACCCAGGTTGGGGACTTCGACGATGAAACAGCCGCCGGGCTTCAGTACACGCGCCGCCTGTCGGAGCAGGGCCCGGTAGTCGACGACGTGCTCCAGGACGGCCAGGGCCAGCAGTCCGTCGAATCGGGCGTCGGCAAAGGGCCACGGGGCCGTCAGGTCCTGGACGACCACCTCGGCGTAGTGCCGCCGGGCCTGCTCGGCCGCGCGATCGTCCAACTCGATGCCGGAAAGGCGGAATTGCGGCCCAGGCAGGAACTGGCCCATGGGGCCGCAGCCGCAGCCGATGTCCAGGATTTCAAGGGGTTGCGGCCGGCCGGCCAGGGCCTCCCGCAGCCGGTCGGCGCACTTGACCAGCCGCACCCGTTCCTCGGGTGTGTAGTCCTCGACTTGGCTGCGCCAGACGTCCTGCTCATTCAAGGTGTGGTCCTCCCGGAGCCGCAAAGCCGCCAGGACGGCCCCAGGGCCCCTTTCGGCGGGATACCGAGTCTATGGGGCGGGGCTCGGACTGTCAAGTCCGCTTGAGTCGCGATGGGGTTGCATTTGTCGGGGCGGGTCTGTATAATGCCGGGTCTTGTTCGTAGCGATCATTCACCGCACCCTGCATGAGGAGTCGGCGATTATGGCTGAGAGTGAACTGCAGAAGGCCGAGCAGATGAGAAGCCAGGGCGATGCCCAGGCGGCACTGAAGGCGCTCGAGAAGATCAAGCCGCAGCGTGATGAGGTTGCCGCGTACCAGTACGCCCTCGGCCGCGCGCTCGAGGACGTGGGCGAGTACGACCGGGCCCTGACCTCCTACGAGGCGTCGCTGGCCGCCAACCCGCATTTCCGCGCCGCCCGATTCCGGCTCGGTTACCTGTGCGACCTTCGCGGCGACGAGGCTCGGGCCATGGAGTGCTACGACGCCTGCGTCAAGGCCTACCCGCGCGACCTGGCCGCTCTTCTGAACCAGGGCACGCTCTACGAGGAACGCGGCTACACCGATCCGGCCGCCTACGAGAAGGCCATCGAGTGCTACCGCAAAGTCCTGGAGATCAATCCGAATCACGCCCGGGCCCGTCTGGCCCTGCGCGACGCGCAGGCTGCCATAGGCATGTTCTACGACGAGGAGCAGGAGCGCCGCCGCGATCGCCGCAATCAGGTGCTTGAGATTCCGGTTACCGATTTCGAACTGTCGGTCCGCAGCCGCAACTGCCTGAAGAAGATGAACGTCCACACGCTGGGCGATCTGATCATGCACACGGAAGCCGACCTGCTGTCGTACAAGAACTTCGGTGAAACCTCCCTGGCCGAGATCAAGGAGATGCTGGCCTCGAAGGGGCTCTACCTGGGCATGGGCCTGGAACAGCAGTCGGTCAAGCCGGTGCCGAAGCGTGCCGTCGCGGTCGAGTCGCCGACGGCCTCATCGCCCGTGGCCGACATCCTGTTGGAGACCATCGATTTCTCGATTCGCTGTCGCAAGTGTTTCCAACGCCTGGGCGTGAATGCCCTCGGCGACCTGGCCCAGATGACCGAAGCCGATCTGCTGAACACCAAGAACTTCGGCCAGACGTCGCTCAATGAGGTCAAGCAGAAGCTCAGACGCTACGGACTGTCGCTGAAAGACTAGCCGATTCGCTCATGGCCCTGTTGATTCATGTCTGCTGCGCGGAGTGCCTGCTCGGCCCGCTCGATGAGCTGCGCGGTCGCAGCACGGCTGCCTACTTCTACAACCCGAACATCCATCCGCTGA
Source organism: Planctomycetota bacterium (assembly GCA_016935955.1). Next base: position 8,375 of record JAFGPY010000348.1, on the reverse strand, counting down.
TCGAGTTCCGCCGACGCCTCAAGGCCGTCAAAATCCTGGCCGAGCGCGAGGGGATCGAGTGCGTCTGCGACGAGGACTACGGGTTGCGGCCGTTTCTTGACCAGGTGGACTATCGCGGCGAGAATCGCTGCGGGCAGTGCTATCGCATGAGACTGACCCGCACGGCCGAACTGGCCCGGCAGCGAGGCGACGAGGCCTTCACCACGACATTGCTCGTCAGCCGCCACCAGCAGCACGAGGTCGTGCGGCAAGTCGGCGAGCAGGTAGCCCGGGAAAGCAGCGTGCCGTTCGCCTATTTCGACTGGCGGCACTTGGCCGAGGCCGCTCACGGCGAAGCCAAACGTCGCAACCTCTATCGCCAGCAGTACTGCGGCTGCATCTTCAGCGAATACGAGCGCTACAAGGACACCGGGCTGCACCTGTACCATGGCTCGGACGGCAATTCGGGTTGACGCCCTCATGGGCTGCCGGTCTAATGGCCGATGACACCGGGGGGAGAGCGACCATCGGGTGGGTCGTCCTCGCAGTGACCAATCTGTCGGGAAGGGTCTTGTCGATGCTCCATTGCATGGCGACCGTAGTTTCTCTGCTCCATTCTCGTCGTGGCGTGGCAGCGCTTGCGTTTTGCGTGGCTTGTGTGGTGTCGGCCGGATGTCGTCCGGAGCCCTCGGGAGATGTTCCCGGCGAGACGTCTTTGCTGGGACCGCACATTCGCGTCAAGATCGGCGACGACGGACCGATGCGTCTGGTGAATGTCCTGGACCGGTACCAGATGTACGACCGTCACAGCGGCAAGCTCATTGAGCAGGGGGACGAGTTAGCGGGGGCCCACTTTGCGGCAAAGGGCGGGAAGCTCTTTCTCAACGATCGCCGGCTCGACAGCGATAGCGTCGTCATTGTCCCGAGCCGCAGTGACGAGCCCCATATCGTGTTCCCGGCCCCAAGCCCCACAGCCGCGGAACCGACCTTCCGCGGTTCGCTGCGCGTCATCGCCGATGGGAACAATGTGGCCCTGATCAACGTCCTTCCGCTGGAGCAGTACCTGGCCAGCGTCGTGGGCAAGGAAACGTATTCCAACAAATGGCACCTCGAGACGCAAAAGGCCCAGGCCATCGCAGCGCGGACTTTCGCCCTCTATAACATGAAGAACGTCCCTTCGGGACGCGACTTCGACGTCTATGACAGCAGCCGCCGCAGTCAGGCCTACCAGGAAGGGGCAGTAAGCGAAACCGAGAAATCGCGGCAAGCGGTCCGGGACACGCAAGGCATCGTCCTGACCTACGACGACGGCCACGGTCCGCGGTTGTTCGAGGCCTTCTACCACAGCACCAGCAGCGGCGAGGCTGTGCCGGCCTACCAGTATTTTAAGAACGCGCCGAAGATTCCGCCGCTTATGGGCGTGGCCTGTAACTACTCGAGTGACGCCCCGAACTACCGCTGGGAGATTCGCCTGGAGGCCGAGCAATTCCTGAAGAACCTTCAGGCATCGACCAAGGGCATGGAGAAGGCCGAGAGCGTTCTCGACGTTGCCGTAGCCGAAACCGGTAACGGCGCGAGGACCGAGGACGGCCGGGCCAAGGTGATCAACCTCTGGACGCCCGAGGACCCGAGCCGGCCGTGGCAGATTCCGGTCGGCGTGTTTAAGAAGCAGTTTCCCCCGGAGACGCCGTTCCGGTCCGATCGCTTCGACGTGCGGCTGGAGGGCAAGGACGTGATTGTCAACGGCCGCGGATTCGGGCATGGTGTCGGCATGAGCCAGTTCGGGGCCGAGAAGCAGGCCTGTCTCGGCCGCCGGGCCGAAGGCATTCTCTATTACTACTATCCCGGCAGCAAACTGATGCGAGTCTACTAGGTCTCGCCCACGAGGCGCCGAAACGGAGGCTGTCGGGACGGCCGTCTCTTTCGCACACACTCTTCGAGTCTGCCATGTTCGACTTTCACATTCATCATCGCGACGGCGGTGCGGCGGCACGTGCGGGCGAGTTCACGACGCCGCACGGCACGTTCTCCACGCCGGCGTTCATGCCCGTGGGCACGCGGGCCTCGGTCAAGGGCATCCTGCCGCGTGATCTCCGTGAACTGGGCAGCGAGATTCTGTTGGCCAACACGTACCATCTGGCCCTGCGGCCGGGAGCTGAGGTCGTCCGACGCCTGGGTGGCGTGCAGGCCATGATGGGCTGGGACGGCCCCGTGCTGACCGACTCCGGCGGCTTCCAGGTTTTCAGCCTGGCCAACCTGCGGACGGTAGATGACGACGGCGTGGAGTTCCGCAGCCACATTGACGGGGCCTCCTTGCGAATGACGCCCGAGAGTTGCATCGCCCTGCAGGCCGACATCGGGGCCGACATTATCATGGCCCTGGACCAGTGCCCGCCTTACCCGGCTGCAAGGGACGAGGTCGAACAGGCCACCGAGCGAACGCTTCTGTGGGCCCGCCGCTGCCGCGACGCCCACCGGACGAGCGATCGTCAGGCCCTGTTCCCGATTGTCCAGGGCGGCGAGTTCGACGACCTGCGCCGCGACTGCGCGCGGCAACTGGTCGCCGAGGTCCCTTCGCCGGGCTACGCGATCGGAGGGGTGAGCGTCGGGGAGCCGCACGACGTGATGATGCGGGCTGTGGAGGCCGCGACGTCGCAGCTGCCTTCCGACCGCCCGCGCTACCTTATGGGCGTCGGCCAGCCGCGGGACGTCCTCGGGGCCATCCGCCGCGGCGTGGACATGTTCGACTGTGTGCTGCCGACCCGCAACGGTCGCAACGCGTCGGCGTTCACGTTCTCGGGCACGGTGCGGCTGCGGAATCAGCAGCACGAGGACGACTGCGGACCGATCGAGGCCGGCTGCGATTGCCCGGCCTGTCGGCAGTTTTCGCGCGGGGCGATCCGCCACTTCTTCCAGGTGGGCGAGATGTTGGGGCCCATCCTGACCAGCCTGCACAACCTGCGGTTCTTCTCGCGGTTTCTGGCCCAGGTCCGCGAGGCAATCAGGGCCGGCCGGTTGGCCGAGTACGAAAAAGAGTTCCTGAAAAGCGTTGATTCATAGGCCTTTGGCGGCTATAGTACGCGGTCTGCGTCCGCCTCCGCAGACGCTCAGAGCTAAGGAGGTCCCATGTCCGGACTATTGTTGCTGGCACAAGATACGACCGAAGCGCCCGCGGCGCCTGTCACGGCGGCCCCTGAGGCCACCGGCGGGGCAGATCAGGCTCCGGCCGAGACCGGCACCACGATAGCCGAGCCCGTTAAGGGCAAGACCGAGGGGGACAACGGCGGGCAGAAGCCGTTCAACATGTCCACGATCCTCTTCATGGGCGTCATGCTCGTTTTCGTGTACCTGATTCTCTTCCGGCCGCAGAAGAAACAGGAAAAGAAGCGTCGCGAGATGCTGGACGCCATGAAGAAGAACGATCACGTGGTGACGATCGGCGGCATCCACGGCGTTATCTACTCGGTGGGCGAAGGCGACGTGGTACTGAAGATCGACGAGCGCAATGACGTCCGTATTCGAGTAGCCAAGTCGCACATCGGTCGCGTGCTGACCGATGAGGAGGATCAGGACTCCAAGCAGGCCTGATCGCCCGTACAGGGATGTGATATACGACGGCAGTTCCAGGGCGTGCGACGGTCACGTTGCACCGGGATCGGCAACGCCGTACCCGACGACTCTAGAGAAAAGGGAATAACCAACAGCCATGAATCGAACGGCCTTCTGGTTCACCATACTGTTTGTGGCGATCATTGTCGCCCTTCCGGCTATTGATCTGGTCCGCCAGGACGACACGCTCAAGGCTGCCAAGCAGTACTTCCGGCTGGGCATCGACCTGCAGGGCGGCACCAGCCTGGTCTACGAGGTCGGGGGCAGCAGTGGCGGCGAGAAGATGGACGAGATCATTCGCGTCCTCCGGGACCGCGTCGACCCGACCGGAACCAAGAACTACGCCATCAACAAACGCGTCGGCTCCAACCGCATCGAAGTCGTCATGGCCGGCGTCGATCCCGAAGAAGTCCAGACTGTCAAGAGGCTCCTGGGACGAAACGGGCGTCTGACGTTCCGCCTGCTGGCCGACCCCGAGGACGTGCCGAACTTCGAGGAACTTGCCCAGCGGCGCGCCCAGGGCGTCCGCGAACGACTCGACAAGTACGAGTGGGTGCCGCTGAAGTACAATTCCAAGCTCAATTGGGACAAGGCTGCGCTGTTCCTCAATCTGACCGACCGATTCGGCCAGCCGATCGTGACGCGCGACGAAGCCATGGCGATGCACGTTACCCCGAAATACGACGCCAGCGTTCCGGGCGGGGCCAAGGGCGTGGCCATCTTCGTCATCCACCCGACAGGTGGCGGCGGCGAGATGGATATTCGCACGACCGTCATCGGCGACGAGGCTGAGCAGGGCAAGGAGCCGTCGGCTCCCCAGGACGAAGGCACGGCGACCGATACGGCCAAGGGTGGCCAGGGCGCCGCCGAACTGGCGGATATCGAAGTGCTGATTCGCCGCGACACACCCCTGGTTGAGGGCGAGGACTTCTCCCGCACGCAGAAGGACGATCGCGACGGTCGGCCCATTGTGTACTTCCAGATGAAGCCCAGCGCGCGAGCCAACCTGCGGGGGCTGACCGGGCCGAACCAGGGAAAACGTATGGCCATCGTGCTGGACGGCAAGGTGACCAGCGCTCCAACCATCAAGGCCGAACTGGACAGCGGCGGCATCATCGAAGGCTACGATTCGCCAGAGGAACGCGACGAGGTGCTGACGGTGCTGCAGTCCGGTACGCTGAACGTGGACCTGCGGCTGCTGTCGGAGCGGCAGATCGGCCCCGAACTTGGCGAAGACAACATCAATCGCGGCCTGAACGCGTCTCTGCTGGCGCTGGTTGCCGTCGTGGTTTTCATGGCCATCTACTATCTCGGCGCCGGGCTGGTGGCCGACATCGCGGTGATCCTCAACCTGATCATCATCGTCGTCATCATGTACGCCATGAAGGGTGTCTGGACTTTGCCCGGCATTGCCGGTCTGATTCTGACGGTCGGTATGTCGGTCGATGCGAACGTTCTAATCTTCGAACGCATTCGTGAGGAACTGGAACGCGGCAGCAGCATTCGTCTGGCCGTCCGCAACGGCTATTCGCGAGCTCTGCCGGCCATCTTCGACGGCAACCTGACCACGTTCCTGACCGGCATCATCCTGGCCTGGGTAGGCAGCCCCGAAGTCAAGGGCTTTGCCATCGTTCTGTGCATCGGTCTGGCGACCAGTATGTTCACGGCCCTCTGGGTGACGCGAGCCGTTTTCGACCTGTTGCTCGGCGCCGGGCTGCTGCGGAAGATGCGCATGATGCCGCGGCTGGTCAAAGCGGGCCAGATTCGGTTCACGAAGATCGCCCGTCCCGCTTTTGCCGTCAGCGTCATCCTGGTCCTCGCGGGCATTGCCGGAAGCGTGTACGTGGGCGAGAGCAAGTATGCCATGGAGTTCCGCGGCGGCACGTCCGTCGAACTCAACTTCTCTGAAGCCGTCGAGATCGAGACCGTCCGCCAGCGCGTGGCAGGGCTCGACAGCGGCACGGTGGCCATCCTTCGACTGAAGGATGCGGTCGATCTGGAAAGCGTTCGTGAGCAGGTGGTCGGCCTGTCGCCCGAATACGCAGACGCCATCGTGATTGCCCTGGCCGATGAAGACAACGAGGTAACCGGACACCGCTACCGGATTCAGGTCTTCTCAAACGATGCAGCCAAGGTGGCCGCCGACCTCAAGAAGGCGTTTTCCACGAGTGGCGAACCGGACGCTCGGCCGGCAACGTCCCTCAGCATGGGTTACTCGAGCGCCGTCGTGCAGCCGATCAAGTACAAGGACGATGAGTTCGCCGATCGCCGCTACGCGATTCGAGTTCTGAGCAGCGACGACGAGGTGGTCAAGGAGACCCTGCGGCAACGGTTCAAGGAGGCGCTGGCCAAGACCAGCCAACTCCAGGTTAAAGTCGACGCCAAGGTCCTGAACAAGGACATGGTCCTGGAGATGCAGAACCGCGGTCTTCCGGCCGATGAGGCCAGCGCCGGGAAGTTGATTCTCAACGAGTACCTGAAGTACGTCGGCGCCATTCAGGCCACGATCGACTTGGTCGGCGAGGAAAGCCGCGTCCAGGAGATCGCCAAACGCGTCGATGAGTACCTGAAGAACCAGGAGCCCGACAAGGCCAGCGTGCCGAGGGAAATCCTTCCCTATCCCGGCGCCGTGAAGGGCCCCAAGGGATACGCGAAGTTCCTCGTCTACATCTACGACCAGCGTCTCGGCACGACCGATCAGGCCGTCGTGGAGCGTATGCGCGAGGCGTGGCAGTTGGCGCTTCGCAATGGCATCGCCAAGGCCCCGGCTCTGATCAGCACGAAGATCGACCAGAGCATCGGCAATGAGTCGAAGATTCAGGCGATCATCGCAGCCGGCTTGTCCCTCGGCGTCATTATTCTCTACATCTGGTTCCGCTTCGCACGCGTCAGCTACGGTCTTGCCGCCGTGCTGGCCCTGGTCCACGACGTCTCGATTGTTCTGGGCATGGTCATCCTGTTCTCCTGGTTTGGCCGCAACATTCCGTTCATCGGGGAAATGAAGATCGACCTGCCCATGATCGGCGCCTTCCTGACACTGATCGGCTACTCGCTGAACGACACGATCGTCGTTTTCGACCGTATCCGCGAGAACCGCGGCAAGTTCGGCGAACTGTCCGAGACCGTCATCGACAACTCGATCAACCAGACCATGACGCGAACCATCCTGACATCGTTCACGACGTTCATCGTGGTCTTCATCCTGTACATGCTTGCCGGCGAGCAGTCGGCCGTTCATGGATTCGCCTTCGTCCTTCTGTTCGGCGTGGCCTGGGGAACCTACAGTTCGATCGTCATCGCCAGTCCGCTGCTGCTGTGGCTTCGCAAGCGCAAGGCCACGGTGTCGGTCAGCGGTGGATCGCCGTCGAAGTAGTCCTGCTGAGTCCTACGGACGTCGTATTCCACGGGCGGGCCCTTGAGGGCTCGCCCGTTTCTTTGCCTAGGCGGGCACCGCGGCCGATCGGGCTGCCGAACGGTCGTCGGTCCTCGTCAGGCCACGGGGAAATTTCGCGGCCGGACTGTAGCCGCGGCCCCCAGAGGTCGATAATATGTAGCGGAGGAAAGTGCGCAGAGGGCAAGTCCGCGAGGTGCAGGTGAAACGTCTGTTGGCCATTGTCGCGATCGTGGTGGTTATCTCGGCCATTGTGTTCGGGGTCGTCTATTTCACTATGGGCCTGCTGTTCAACGGCGACGCCAGCCCGCGGTCGGCGCAGGCCGAGCAGACGCGACCGACAGTCCCGTCGGTTACCCGGCCGACATCCAACACGCAGTCTTCACGGACGACGCCCAAGGTGGAGGGCCTTGTCCTGCGGCCGCAGGAGGCCAGGGGGCAGGAAATCACCGCACCGCGACAGCAGGACATGGCTCGCGGGGGCTATGAGGTGCAGCCGGGTGACAGCCTCTACAAGATCGCCCTGGCCCAGTACGGCGACGCGTCTTACGTCAACGACATCCGCAACGCCAATCCCGGCCTGACCGACGCGATCCGTCCCGGCCAGCGGATCAAGCTGCCGCCGAAGCACGAGGAGCAGCCCATCACCGAGCAACGGACCGTGACGCCGCAGATTTACACCGTGCGTCGCGGCGACACGTTGATTGCCATTGCCCGCCGCTACTACGGCGACAGCGCCATGTACACGCGGATCTTCGACCTCAACCGCCATCAGCTCAGTTCGCCCGAGGCCCTGCGCGAAGGCATGGTCCTGAAGATGCCGCCGCAGCCGCAGTTCGATCAGTGACGTCGGGGTCGCACGCCCCGGCGCATCTGGCTATAATGGACATCCGGCACGGGATGTCCATTCTTTTTGGCGGGAGCGGCGTATGGCTGCACAACCCGGCCGCATACGAATCGGCACGTCCGGTTGGTCCTACGAGGACTGGCGGGGCATCGTCTATCCCGAGCACCCGCGGCCCAAGGACGAACTGCACTTCATGGCCGGGTACTTCGACGCCCTCGAAGTCAACTCATCGTTCTACCGCACGCCCTCGTCGCGGACGACCGAGTCGTGGGTCCGCCGCACCAGCGAACACCCCGACTTCCGCTTCGCCTTCAAGATGAACCAGCGTTTCACCCACCAGCGTGAGACCGCCTGGACCAAGGCCGAGGCTCAGGACTATCGCGACGCCATCACTCCCGTAGCCGAGGCCGGCCGGCTCGGGGCCATCCTGCTGCAATTCCCGTGGTCGTTCCGCGCCGAACCCGACAGCTACAACTGGTTGCGGCACCTGGTCGGCGAGTTTGGCCAGTGGCCACTGGTGGTCGAAGTGCGGCACGATTCCTGGACCGC
>JAFGPY010000347.1 GCA_016935955.1 Planctomycetota bacterium | reverse complement strand
TCGGGCAAGCTCGACCTCTACATTACGCCGCGCCATCCGCTCTACGTGCCCGACGCCGCAGCCCTTGCCGCCGCCGTGTGGCACGAGTCGCAGGACGAGGTCTTTGCGGCCGATTCGATGCGGCGGATTACGGTGAAGGTTCCGGTGCCCGAGCAGGAGAGATCGTACTACCTTGCCGCCGTGGTGACCCACAAGGGCGACAAGCCGGTCGTCAGCCAGCGGGTCTTCAGGGCCGTCAACCCGAGCAAGCGCGCCGCGGCGCTGAAGGGCAGACGCGTCGTTGTCTTCGGTGCGGATGAAACTGTATCGGCCTTCCTCACGCGGCACGGATGCACGGTCGACCAGGGCCTGACGGACGGCCGCGTGGAGGGTGACGTTGTGCTGATCGTCGATGCCACGAAGCTGAGCAACGCGGAGCGGCAGGCGGCGACCGGTTCGCTGCGGGCGTTCGCCGAGTCGGGCGGCCGCATTGTGGTTCTCGACCAGACGAAGTGGGACTGGAAGGAACTGGCCGACTGCGTGATCGGTCTGCCCGAGTTTGAATGGATCAATCCGGTGACCTGTTCGCGCGCCCACGCGCACGAGGGTGTCGAGCACGCGATGCTGCGAGACATCCCGAAAGACTGGTTGTGGCGCTGGAACGGCCTGCCGGGCGAGATCGTCAACGAGGTGCTCATGGAAGGTCCGGCTCTGGAGCAAGGCAGGAAGCTGCTCTGGGCCTCCAAGCCGGACTACACGGCGGCACTGGCTGTGCCTGTGGGCAAAGGCGAGATCGTCTTCAGCCAACTCCACATCCGTCGTCGCATTAATCCATCAGGCGAGGCGTATGATCCCGTGGCCGAGCGCGTGCTGGTCAACCTGCTCGGACCCTGACGGTCTGGCCGGAACATGGCTACGCTTGCGTGGCCATGCCACCCCCCGGCAGAAACAATACGCCCCGTCATCCGCAATGGACGGCGGGGCGTTTTCGCCTGAGGGGCGGGCACGGCAGGCCGTGCCCCTACGTCTGTCGAGGCGGTTCTTATTCCTGCACCACGTACACGGGGCAGGGGCCGACTTCGATCGTGGCCTTGCCGTCCTTGACCTCGACGGCTTTCTCGTGGCCGAACATGTCGAGGACCTTCGCCTGCGGACCGCCGACGGGAATCTCGACGGTCTTCGGCCCCGCGACGTTCCAGGCCATAATGACCGGCTTGGCGTCAGCGGCCTTGGCGGCATCGGGCGCGAAGCGGTAGGCGAACAGGCCGTCCTTGCCGTCGCTGATTGCCGCCTGCAGCTTCGGATTCGGCATCGTGCGGATCATCGTCGCCACGGCGTAGGCCTGCGGCCGCCACGACTTGTCCCGCAGGAAAAACCCGCCGTTGAAGTTGTCGGTGTCGGTGGCGAACATGATGTGCACGCGCTCGATCCCGAGCCGCAGGGCTATGGCGTACATGCGACAGACGTAGGCGGCCTGAAGCAGCGGCGACACGTGGGGCTTCTTGGGATCGGTGGCGAAGTGGCCGCCGTCTTCCTTCGAGATGGGATAGCCGACCTCGGTGTACCAGATGGGTACGTCGCCGCGGCCGTGCTGGGCCAGGATGGCGCGAATCTCCGCCAGGCAGGGAGCCACGGCGTAGCCGCCCCAGGGCTTAACGTAGAACATGTCGGGACCGACCGGGGCCGTGTACGGGTGCGTCGAGAGGGCGTCGTAGCTCTTGGCCACGGCGGCGTCCTTCTCGTGCACGTGCTTGATGAAGCGGATGTCGCCCTTGCTCGCGCCGCCGGCGCCGAATCCGAGCACGTTGACGTTGGGCCAGCGGGTCTTGACGGCCTTGTGGGCCGCAACGATCACCTTGGTGTAGAGGGCCTCGCGTTCGGCCTCCACCTCGGCCCGCGGTTCGCGGTCGGGAATCATGTACTGGAAGTTCGGCTCGTTCCAGATCTCGATGTTCGTGATTGGCAGCTTGGGCACGTCGGGATTGTCCTTGAAGAACGTGCCATCGGGCCCGTAGCGCTCCAGGAAGGCCACGATGCCCGCGACGTTGTCCTTCAAAAACGCCTCGTCGCTGTCGTAGAACGTGCGGTTGCGATTCTCGCCGTGGACGCGGACGCCCAGGGTCTTCATGATCTCGATGCCGTCCTGGCAGGCCATCTTCATCGCCTCGTCGTCGAACGGGCCGCCGATACGCATGCTCTTCAGGCCGATCTTCTTGATCGAGTCGCGGTGCTCGCTGTACTCACCGGTCCAGGCGTAGAGGCCGTAGACGGGCAGCGCGGCGGCCGGACGCTTGACGATCTGCTCAATGGGTGGAAACTGCTGATCGTCGACGAGTTTCCACTCGCCGGGAATCGTCGTCGGCTGCACGACGGGGCCCGGCTCGGCAGCCAGGACAATGCCCGACAAGGCCACTGTCATCATCAGGGTGATACTCACAGTACGCATGACCTTCTCCTCAAAAAGTTCGCTAATGTGTTCCCGGGATGTTGATGCTGATAGTATAAACGTCCTGCTGCAGATTTCATACCGGCGATTATTGAGTTCGCGCGGCCGCAGACGGAGGCTATGCTGGGCTGTGTGGTGTTGACTCCGTCGAGCATGCTTCTGCAAAGCAGAAGCATGGCACCCGGCAGACTCCCCGGCTGAGGGCGGCCGGGCTACATAGTTTCAACTGGCAGGAGGACAACGGACGATGGAATGGGCGAGACTGACGGGGCCGCAACTTGCGGCGGCGAGGGAGACGTGCGGCGGAGTGTGCCTGTTGCCGATCGGCAGCCTGGAGGCCCACGGCCGCCACTTGCCCGTGGGGACCGACGGGCTGACGACCGAGGCGGTGTGCCGCGCTGCCGCCGGGGCCGAACCGTGCGTCGTGGCGCCGATGATCTGGTACAGCCACGTGCGGGAGATGAAGGCGACGGTCGGGGCCATAGCCCTGGACACGTCGCTGTTGATGCCCATGGTCGAGACAGTCTGCGACGAGGTCGCCCGCAACGGTTTCCGCAAGATCCTCCTCGTCAACCATCACGGCGGCAACCGCAACTGGCTGCCGCTGCTGATGCAGGAC
>JAFGPY010000346.1 GCA_016935955.1 Planctomycetota bacterium | reverse complement strand
GGACTGTACCTGCTCGTGCTGCCGAAGATCCCGATGTCGGACCTGCTCTGGAACCCCAAGCCGAAGACCAACTCGGCCGCCGCGCCGCGAAAGGGCAAGCCATGAGCGACGCGCCGCTGACGGTTCGCCGCGCGCGGGCCTCGGACATCGAGGCCATCGCCGAGGCCGCACGCATCATGGCCGTCGAGACCGAGGGCAAACACTTCGAGGCCGCCACGGTGCTGCGCGGCGTGCGGACGGTTCTGGAAGAGCCGCATCGCGGCTTCTACCTGGTGGCCGAGCGTGACGGTCGCATCGTCGGCCAACTGGGGGTGACGTTCGAGTGGAGCGACTGGCGCGCCGCCGATTGGTGGTGGGTGCAGTCGGTCTACGTGGCGCCCGAGGCCCGGCGGCAGGGGGTCTTCCGCGCCCTGCACGAACAGCTCCTGGAGGAGGCCCGCCTCGCCGGCCGCCTCTGCGGCATTCGCCTCTACTTCGAGCGCGAGAACCGCACCGCCCAGGCCACCTACGAGGCCCTGGGCTTCCGTCCCGCCGACTATCACATGTACCAGATCACGTTCCTGGACGATCACTGACCGCCGCGTGATGTAGGGGCACGGCCTGCCGTGCCCGTCGAAGCTTGCCGCCGCGCAAAAGTCAAAGGGTGCCATGCTTCTGCTTGCAGAAGCATGCCGACAAGCCTGTTGCGCGCGAGCACGCGTCTACAAGTAGACGCGTGGCACCCCCCGGCGCAGCATGTAGGGTGGCTGCTTGCAGCCACGCGGCACGCACGCAGACATTCGCGGGCACGGCGGGCCGTGCCCCTACGCCCGGCCGAGGGCGGCTGGGTTGCATGTCTTGAAATCGCTCAGTGCGATGCCGGTGGCGGCGGTGGGGCGGCGAGCTGCGAGGGAGTGATCGTCGCCGGCAGACTCACGGCGGCGCGCGGTTCGACGACGGCTTCGGGCACGAGCGTCTCGAGGGCTTCGCTGACGTCGCGGACGAAGATGAACTCCGTGGTGCGGCGAATCTCCTCCGGCAGCCGCACGAGGTCGCCCTCGTTGCTTGCCGGCAGGACGATCGTCCGCAGGTTGTTGCGGTGTGCGGCCAGGACCTTCTCCTTCAGACCGCCGATGCCGAGCACGCGGCCGCGAAGGGTGATCTCGCCCGTGGTCGCCACGTCGCGGCGAACGCTCTTGCCGGTCAGTGACGAGACCACGGCCGCCGTCATGGCCAGCCCCGCGCTGGGGCCGTCCTTGGGCGTGGCGCCTTCGGGCACGTGAATGTGCAGGTCGATCGAGTCGAACAGGCGACTCTCCAGGCCGAACATCGCCGCGTGCGACCGCACGTAGGTCACGGCCGCCTGGGCCGACTCCTGCATCACGCTGCCGAGTTGCCCGGTCAGGGTGATGGTTCCCTTGCCCGGCATCCACGAGGCCTCGACGGTCATGATGCGGCCGCCGACCTCGGTCCAGGCCAGACCTGTGGCCGTGCCGACCGAGCGGCGACGGTCCACGCGGTCGTTGCGGAACGGCTCGGGCCCGAGAATCTCGGCCAGGTTCTTCATCGTCACGGACACGGCGGCAGAGCGTCCGGCCTTCTTGCGGCGCGCCTTGCCGCTGCGGCCTTTGCGCGGGGCCAGTTGCGAAGCCACCTTGCGGCACACCTCGGCCAGCCGCTGGTTCAGGATGCGCAGGCCCGCCTCGCTCGTGTAATGCTCGATGACCTTCTCGATGGCGGCCTTCGAGATGCGCAGGTTGCGGGCCTTCAGGCCGTGGGCCTCCAACTGTCGCGGCAACAGGTGCCGCCGGGCAATCTCCAGCTTCTCGTGCAGCGTGTAGCCCGACAGGTCGATCACTTCCATGCGGTCGCGCAGCGCCGGCGGAATGGCCGACGCCAGGTTGGCCGTGGTGATGAACAGAACGTCCGACAGGTCGAACTCCACCTCCAGATAATGGTCGCTGAAGGTGTTGTTCTCGTCGGGGTCGAGCACTTCCAGGAGCGCGGCCGCCGGGTCGCCGCGAAAATCGGCCGCCAGCTTGTCGATCTCGTCGAGCAGGAAGACGGGGTTGCGGCTGCCGGCCTTGCGGATGCTCTGGATGATGCGGCCCGGCATGGCCCCGACGTAGGTGCGCCGGTGGCCGCGAATCTCGGCCTCGTCGCGCACGCCGCCCAGACTCTTGCGGACGAACTTGCGGCCCAGGGCGTCGGCCACGGCGCGGGCCAGGCTCGTCTTGCCCACGCCCGGCGGACCGACCAGGCACAGGATCGGCTCCTTCTGGCTCTGCCCGCGGAGGCGCTTGACGGCCAGGTACTCCAGGATGCGCCGCTTGGGATCGTCGAGCCCGAAGTGCCGGGCGTCGAGCACCGAGGCCGCATGGTCCAGGTCCAGGTTGTCGTCGGTCCGCGCCTGCCACGGCATGCTCGCCAGCCAGTGCAGGTACTCCTCGCAGACGGCGGCCTGCGGCGTCATCGGGGCCGTGCGGCGAAGCTTCTTCAACTCGCGACGGGCCACCGCCAGGGCCGCCTCGGGCATGCCCGAGTTCTCGATGGACGCTTCCAGTTCGGCGTACTGTGCGGCCGCAGGATCGCCCTGGCCGAGTTCCTCCTCGATGGCCCGGAGCTGTTCCCGCAGGAAGTAGTCCTTCTGGCTCTTCTGGATGCGGTCGCGGACGCGGTCGGTGATGTCGCGCTGAATCCGGAGCACCTTCAACTCGTGCTCCAGGCGCGTGGCCAGCATCTGCAGCCGCTTGTTCGAGTCGGGCTCGCCCAGCAGTTGCTGCTTGAAATCGATCCCCAGGTCGGCGTAGGCGGCCACGGTGTCGGCCAACTGGTCGCCCTGGTCGATAATGCCCACCAGCTCGACGATGTTGTCGGGCACGGTCATCACGGAGGCCGCATAGGTGAAGAACTGGCTGCGGACGGTGCGGATCAGGGCCTCGCTCTCGGGCGACGCGCTGACGCGCTCGGTCAGGCAGCGGACGTGGGCCTTGTACTCGCCGCGAACGAAACCGAGCTTCTCGATCTCCGCGCGGCTCAGGGCCTCGACGATGACCTTGTGCGTCTGATCGTTGACGCGGAACAGTTGCAGCACGCGGGCCACCGTGCCGATGTGGTAGAAGTCCTGTGGCGTGGGATTGTCGACGGCTCCGTCGGTCTGGCTGAGCAGGAAGACCAGCCCGTTGCCCTTGGACGCGCGGCGGACGGCCTGGATGCTCACGCGGCGGGCCAGCATCAGCGGCACCACCAGGTGCGGGAAGACCACCAACTCGCGCAGCGGCACGACCGGCAACTGCAACTGCGTCGGCAACGGCTCCTTGGTTTCAGTCATTCGCCCCATCCACTTTCACCACGTGCTGTTCGTCCCCCGCCCACATCATCCGCCGTCTGTCAGACATTCCCGGGCGGCTCGCCCTTCGGCCGGGCTCAGGATCTTCGACGAGCCGCCCCTACGACTCCTCCCCCTTGACGGGGGAGGGGCCGCCGACAGGCGGCGGTGGGGGTGCCGCACGGAGAGAACGTACCGAATGCAGACCCTTCCAGCATTCGTCACCCTCACCCGGCCCTTCGGGCCACCCTCTCCCGTCAAGGGAGAGGGTGGCGGCACTATCAGTTCTTACGCCCCGGCGCGGGTGCCATGGTCTAGCCGAAGGCCAGGCCATGATA
Organism: Planctomycetota bacterium; assembly: GCA_016935955.1. The sequence continues at coordinate 6,289 of JAFGPY010000346.1, read as the reverse complement.
ACCTCTCACCCAGTAGCGGGCGTCCATCGTGGCCAAGCTTCCCTCGACAGGCTCAGGACGGGGCACTTGACCACGGCACCCCCATTACGCCCCGGCGGCGGTCTGCGGCTGTTCGCCGGAGTCGCCGGTGTCGTCGAGGTTCAGCTTGTGCAGATCCGCGAAGCGGACGCTGATCTTCTTCGACACGCCGGGCTCCTGCATCGTCACGCCGTAGAGCACGTCGCCGACGGCCATCGTCCGCTTGGAGTGCGTGATGACGATGAACTGCGAATCCTTGACGAAGTCGAGGATGACGCTGTTGAAGCGCTCGTTGTTGGCCTCGTCGAGCGGCGCGTCGACCTCGTCGAGGATGCAGAACGGCGACGGCTTGCTGCGGAAGACGGCCATCAGCAGGGCCACGGCCGTCATGGCCTTCTCGCCGCCGGAGAGCAGGCTGATCGAGCACGGCTCCTTGCCGGGCGGACGGGCCACGATCTCGATGCCCGATTCCAGCACGTCCTCGGGCTCCAGCAGGACGATGTCGGCCTTGCCGCCGCCGAAGAGCTTGCGGAACAGGGTCTGGAAATTCTCGCGGACCTGGGCGAACGTCGCGTTGAACCGCGTGATCGACTCGGTGTTGATCCGCTCGATCAGGGCGTCGAGCTTGCCGCGGGCCTCTTCGAGGTCGGCCCGTTGCGTCTGCAGGAACGTGGCCCGGGTCTCCAGGTCGTCCTGCTCCTGAATGGCTTCGAGGTTGACGGCCCCGAGCCGCTCGATCTTGCCGCGCAGTTGCTGAATCTCGTCCTCGATGGCGTCCCAGTCGACCTGCTCGGGCGAGTACGACTCGTAATGCTGCTGCAGGTCCAGGTCGAAGTCGTCGCGGATGCGGTCGCACAGCGATTGCATCTTCATCTGGCACTCGTGGGCCTCGACGTCGATTTCGTGCAGCCGCTGTTCGATCTCGTGCAACTCGCCCTGGAGCTGCCGGGTCTGCTCCTGGAAGGCGGTCGCCTGGCGGCGTCCGTCCTGGCGTCGGGCGTCGAGGTCGCGGCTGCGTCGGGCGGCCTCCTCCTTGGACAGGAAGAGCCGCGCGATCAACGATTCCTGGCCGAGGATCGTCCGCTCGGCCTCGCGCGTCCGCTGGCCGCAGACGGCCATCTCCTGCTGGGCCTCGTCGCGCTGCCGCGTGGCGTCGTCCAGGGCCGACTGCAGGTGGCTCAGCCGATCTGTCAGACCGCGATACTGCTCCTCGACCTTGGCCACTTCGATCCGCTGCTGTGTCTGCCGCTCCTGCAGTTGCGTCCGCTCGGACTCGGCCATCGAGACCGACTGCGTGAGCGTCTCGACGCGCTGCCGCCGCGTGGTCGCTTCCTGCTCAAGGCCGTCCAGCCGAGCGGCGGCCTGCGTGCGGCGATCGGCAAGCTCGCACAGTTGCCGGTCGAGGTTCTCCGTCTCGCTGCGGACCACGGGCTGCTCGCCGCGGAGGCCTTCGGCCGTCTCGCTCAGGCGGCGCTTCTGGGCCAGCAGGTCGACGCGGGTCGTCGAGGCGTCGTAGATCACGCTGCGGAGTTCCTGCTGCTCGTCGTCCAGCTCGTGAATCCGCTGCACGATATCCTTGTTCCGTTCTTCGAGGCGGGCGATGCGCTCCTGGACCTCCTCGACCTGCGACTGCAGGGCCCGCAACTCGCTCTTGCGGCTGATGAGGCCGGCCTTGGCCGTCAGCCGCCCGAGACGCAGGCTGCCGTCGGCTTCCAGCGTCTCGCCGGCCATCGTCACGAATCGCATCCCGGCCAGCGACGTGCCGGCCAGTTCCATGGCCACGGTCAGGTTCTCGACGACCATCGTGTTGCCGAGCAGGGCCTCGACCGCCGGCCGCACTTCTTCCGCCGCCTCCACCAGGTCGACCGCGCGGCCCACGACGCCGGCGAAGCTCGTGGCCCCGAGCCCCTGGGCCGGACGACGCAGGCTGTCCAGCGGCAGGAACCCGGCACGACTCTCCAGCGCGTCCTCGAAGGACTCCAGCGAATCGAGGATCGTCTGCCGCCGGTCGATGACGACGTACTGCTCGGCGTCGCCCAGGGCGGCTTCGATGATCGTGGCGTAACGGTGATCTACGCGAATCAACTCCGCGACGATGCCGCGCACGCCGTCGAGCCGTCCCTCGCGGGACAGGTCCAGAATGCGGCGGACGCCTTCCTCGACGCCCTCGCCGCGACGTTCCAGGTCCTCCAGCAGCTCGCGCCGCGAGAGCAGGCCGCTGCGGGTCTCCTTGGCCGCCGACAGGTCCGTGGCCGTCGATTCGGCCTCGGTGTTCAGCTCGGTGGCCATCTCCTTCTTGACCTGCAGCCGCTGGCGGTCGCGCTCGATCGTGGAATCGAGGTCGGCCAACTCGCTGTCGATGGCGCCCATCTGCTCGGCCAGCCGCTGCAACTGCTCGGCGATCTCGTCGAGCCGTCGCGACAGCCGCTCGCGCGAGGCGACCAGGTTCTCTTGCCGCAGGTCGAGCGACGAGATGTCGTTGCGGACCTGGGAGGTCTCGTGGACGAGGTCCATGACGCGGGACTTCTCGGTGTCGAGATCAGCGGCGGCCTGGCGGGCCTGTTGCTGGCTGGCGACGAGGACGCGGTCGGCCTCGGCCAGTTGCTCGCGCAGGGCGACGAGTTGCTGCTGCACCTCGCCGGCGGCGCCCGACTCGGCGGCAATCTTCGCCGTCGACTCGCGGATGCGCTGATCGAGATCGGCGATGCGCTTGCGGTCGCGGTCCTGCGTCCGTTGCCATTCCTCGATCCGCGTGCGGTTGAAGGTCACCTGGTCGTCTGCGGCCGAGATCTGGCCGCGAATGTCCATCAGCTCGTTGTCGACGGCCCGCAGGGCGTCGTCCAGTTCGATCAGCGACGTCTCCATGCGGCTGCGCTCGGCGTCGAGGCCCGACAGCCGGCCCTGCCGCTGAAGCTGCTCGTCGTGCTCGGCGTCGAGGCGATCCTGGAGCGACTTGCGGCTGCCGGTCAACTTGTGGTACTCGTTCAGGGCGTGGGTGATCCGCAGTTCCTTGAGCCGCTGCGTGTAGGCCTGCCAGTTGCGGGCCTTGCCGGCCTGGTACTTGACGCTCCGGAGCCGCCGTTCGACCTCGTCGATGATGTCGTTCAACCGCAGCAGGTTCTGTTCGCTGCGTTCGAGTTTGCGGACGGCCTCCTTCTTCTTGGCCTTGTACTTGGAGATGCCGGCGGCTTCCTCGAAGACGGCTCGCCGCTGCTGGGGGTTGCTCTGCAGCAGGATGTCGACCTTGCCCTGCTCGATCAGGCTGTAGGCGTTCAGTCCGACGCCGGTGTCCATGAAGACGTCGCGGATGTCCTTCAGGCGGCAGAGCTTGCGGTTGATCATGTACTCGCTCTCGCCCGAACGGTACAGCCGCCGCGTGACCGACACCTCGGCGGCATCGATCGGCAGGCGGCGCGACTCGTTGTTGAACGTCAGCGTAGCTTCGGCGAAGCCCAGGCTGTGGCGGTTGGCCGACCCGTTGAAGATGACGTCGGACATCTCGTGGCCGCGAAGGCTCTTGGCCGACTGCTCGCCGAGGATCCACTTGACGGCGTCCACGACGTTGCTTTTGCCGCAACCGTTCGGGCCGATGATACACGTGACGCCTTCGTCGAAGACAAACTCGGTTCGGTCGGCGAACGATTTGAAACCGTGCACCTCGAGTTTCCTGATCTGCATGCGAATCTCCAGAGTCGTCCAGCCGGGTTACAGCCACAGAGTCGGTTGTGTCATGACGGCGGCCACTCGTCGCCGCCGCGACGAACTACTTGCTACTTGTCGGGAATCGGAAGAATCTCCGGTTCGCCGAGTTCAGGCAACGGTTGATCGCCGGCCGGTCCGATGAAGCGGATCGGTTCGAGGCGAAGCGGGGCCTTGATGGCCCCCTCGTTGAACGCGCGATCGATCAGCCCGACGACGTCGCCGTACGACAGGTCGAGCCCGATCGCCGTGCGGTTCCGTTCGGTGATGCCGAGCGGGCGGGCCATGGCCGAGACGACGTCGGCCAGCAGCAGGCTGCTGCGGACGGTGCACGGGCTGCCGTATTTCTTGTTGATCATCGCCACCTGGCTCTCGCCGCTCGAGACGCTGACCAGATAGCGCGGCGTATTGACCAGCAGGGGCGGCTCGATCCGCACGTCGCCGAAGATGACGACGCGGGGCTTATCCTGCCGCGAGACGAAGATGAACGGCTGGCCTTCACTCGGCACGACCGCCAGGGTGAAACGGTCGGGAATCTCGACGGCCGGCAGCAGGTGCGGCGCGACCTTCTCGAGCGTCAGGTAAGCGGCGATGCGGGCCGTGGGGTTCTCGGCGTCGAGGCCCTTCATGATCACGGCGGCGCCGGCCCCCTTCGGCACTTCGGCCAGGACGCGGATGGCCGCTTCCTGGAACGGCGATTTGTTGTCGGCCACGAATTGCTCGAGCGTCGCCAGGCAGTCGGTGCGCTGCAGAAAGGCCATGGTGCGGGCGGCGTAGAATCGCATCCGCGGTTCGCTGTCCTGGAGCAGCGACGACAGCAACGGCACTATCGACGTGCCGAAGGCCTCCATGGCCGAGGTCACGGGCGTGGGGTCCTTGGCCTTGCGGAGTTCGTCGACCAGTTCGCGCATCCGCATGTCGCGTTGCGACGGCGTGTCGATCAGGTAGATGGACGAGACGACGTTCAGGAACCGCGCCTTGTCGTCCTTGTAGATCCTGGGCACGCGCAGGTCCACGGTTCCCGGGTCGACGTTGCCCTTGGCGATGTTCTTCTCCTCGGGCGGGAAACGGGCGTTGATGTGCCGCACGATCTGCTCGGCCGTCCGCTCGCTCGGGTTGATCAGTTGCAGGAAGAAGCTCCGCGTGTGGCGGCTCTGCCCGCCGCCCAGCACGATGCCCAATTGCGGATTGGTGCGCGGCTGCTCGCGGGCGGGCGGCGCTGTGTCGGTCCGCTCTCCGTCGCCGACTACCGGCCTGGGACCCGAGGGAACCGACGTTCCCGTGTCCTCGGCCAGCATGAACGGCGAGACGAAGATCGATCCGGAGGCCGAAGCCAGCGCCTGCCCTTGCGCCAGGCCGCCGCGGCCCGCCTCGACGCGGACCAGCTCGGTCTCCATCAACGTGCCGCCTTCCAGGCTCGATGCGTTGGTGCCCGCAAGCGGCTGCACGGAGACGTCGAACCGTTCCCCCGCGTGACAGCCGGCCGGGATCAGGCCCATGACCGAGACCACGGCCGTACTGGGGTCGGCCAGCAGCCGCTCGGGGTCGGGCACACGATGGCGGTTCATCTCCTTGAGCATGCGATCACGAATTCCGGGCGAATGGATCGTCGACCCGGTGCCGTCCAGCCCCGTGACCAGGCCGACGCCCTGCACCAGCACGGACTCCAGCCCCGAGACGCGGGCCTGTTGGCCGATGGTGCCCTGAAGATAGGTCGGGACCTCAACCGTCGTAGGACGTTCGGGGGCCCTCAATGGCTGACCGCACCCGACCACAACAGCGACGGCCAGTGCGGCGATGCCTAACAGACCAGACAGAGTTGCTTTCATGAAACGCTCCAGACGAGCGGCAGACAGCGCGGCGAAGTCTATCCCGGCGTGCAATCTGAGCGCAGTGTCTCCCTGCTCAGGGTGACCAAAAAGGTTTATCGGGCAACAGGTTATCGGACTTTAGAGAAACTTATGGATCGATGAGTTCCGGTCCGGTCACGCCTGCCTCATAAGCCTCGGTCGCCCACATTCCTGCCGCCCTGCGGGCCGTGGCCGCAAAGGCGCAAGTGACTTACCCTACAATGTTTACCTTCCTGCTGCAATCGACGCAGGCCCCCTCCCGAAGGCCCGACGCGTCGACGTGATAGCCCGACCGCCGCACGATGATCGCCCCGCAGTCGGGGCACACCGTGTTACTGCCCTGGTCGGTCAGGACGTTGCCCATGTACACGAAGTTCAGCTTGGCCCGCAGCGCCTCCCATGCAGCCGTCAACGTCTCGGGCCGCGTGGCCGGCGCGTTGAGCTTGTAGCGCGGGAAATACGCCGACACATGCGTCGGACTGTCTACGCCCAGGTTCTCCAGGATCCAGTCGCCCAACTGCTCGATCTCCTCAGGCGAATCGTTCTCGCCCGGAATCAGCAGCGTTGTCGTCTCTACGTGGCAGCGCTTGGCCGCGCGGCGGGCCGTCTCCAGAACCGGCGCCAGGCGGCCCTTGCTGCGGCGGCGGTAAAAGTCGTCCGTGAAGCTCTTCAGGTCGATGTTCATCGCGTCGACCACGTCGAGCAGGGCCTCCAGCGGCTCG
>JAFGPY010000345.1 GCA_016935955.1 Planctomycetota bacterium | reverse complement strand
ATCGGCCAGCGGCAGGACTACATGATGGCTTTCTTCGCCACCATGGTCGGGGCCCTGGACCCGCTGCGGAAGATGGCCAACATCAACAACCGCCTGCAGATGGCCGCCAACGGCGCCGAACGCATCTTCGAGCTGACCGACGCCGAGCCGGAGACCCAGTCCGGCCGCCATGGCAAGCCGTTGCCACGACTGAGCCGCCAGATTCGCTTCGAGAACGTCTCGTTCGCCTACGACGGCGGGGCGGGCGACGTGCTGCACGACGTATCGCTCGACGTGGCCTGCGGCGAGGTGATCGCCATCGTCGGTCGCACGGGTTGCGGCAAGAGCACGCTGGTCAATCTGGTGCCGCGGTTCTACGTGCCGACCCGGGGCCGCATCCTGATCGACGGCCAGGACGTCGCCGAGGTGTCGCTGCGGAGCCTGCGCGACCAGATCGGCGTGGTCAGCCAGGACACGATCCTGTTCAGCGATACGGTTGCGGCCAACATCGCCTACGGCAGCCGTCCGGCCGTGCGGGCCAAGGGCCGCTCGGGCCGCGTGACCCGCGAGGAGATCGTCGAGGCGGCCGAGATGGCCCATGCCGCCGAGTTCGTCGAACGGATGCCCGACGGCTACGACGCCGAGCTGGGGGCCCTGGGCTCGACCGTCTCGGGCGGACAGCGGCAGCGCCTGGCCCTGGCCCGGGCCATCATCCGCGATCCGGCCATCCTGATTCTCGACGAGGCCACCAGCGCCCTGGACGAGGAGACGCAGGCCCTGGTCCAGGACACACTCGAAAAGTTCGTCCGCGGCCGGACCGTGTTCGTCATCGCCCACCGCCTGTCGACCATCGCCCTGGCCAACCGCATCGTGGTCATGGACAACGGCCGCATCATCGACGTCGGCCGCCACGAGGAACTCCTGACGCGGTGCGACCTGTACCGCCGTCTGCGCGACACGGGCTTCGAGGACACCTGACCGAGTTCGCGACGCCAGACGCTCGGGGCCGCAGCAGCGCAACCCATCTGCTTTGCACCGTGACAGTCCCTTGCTTATGATAGGTTGAGCGTTCAGGATCGGTTTCGCGGTTCCCGTGCACGCGGGAACGGCGCCGCTCGCCGAGGCTGGGAACCTGGAGGTTGCCATGACCGTCAGCCGAAGACAGTTTCTCAAGGGTGCGGCCGCGGCCGCCGCTCTGGCAGCGACCGGGTGCCGGGACATGATGAGGGATGAGGCATTGAGACCTCGCAGGCGGCCGAACTTCGTGCTGATCATGGCCGACGACATGGGCTACTCGGACCTGGCCTGTTTCGGCGGCACGATCCGCACACCGAACCTCGACCGCCTGGCCTCCGAGGGAATCGCCTACACGAGTTTCTACAACACGCCACGGTGTTGCCCGTCGCGGGCGGCGCTGATGACGGGGCTCTATCCCCACCAGGCCGGCATGGGCTGGATGACGGCGCTGAACATGGGCCTGGACGGCTACGAGGGCAACCTGAACCGGCGCTGTCGGACGATCGCCGAGGTGCTGAAGCCGGCCGGATACCGTTCGTACATGTGCGGCAAGTGGCACCTGTCGCGCCGCGAAGAGGGATTGCCCGACGCCCGGCCGCTGAGCCGCGGCTTCGACCGGTTCTTCGGCACCACCGCAGGCGGAGGCAGCTACTGGAATCCCAAGCCTCTCCTCCTGGGCACCGAGCCGGCGCCGCGCGATCCCGAGACGTTCTATTACACCGACGCCATCAGCGACCATGCCTGCGCCTTTCTTGACGAGCACTATCGCGACACGCCCGAGGCGCCGTTGTTCGCCTACGTGGCCTACACGGCCCCGCACTGGCCGCTGCATGCCAAGCCCGAGGACATCGATCGCTACCGGGGCAAGTTCAGCAAGGGATGGGACGTGCTGCGCCAGGAGAAGTACGAGCGGATGCTGGGCCGGAAGCTGCTGGAGAAAGGCTGGGGGCTCTCCGGCCGCGACGCCGAGGTGCCGGCGTGGGACAGCCTGCCGGCCGAGAAGCGCGAGGAGTTCGATCTGCGGATGGCCATCTACGCCGCGCAGGTCGATTGCATGGACCAGGGCATCGGTCGCATCATGCAGTGCCTGCGCCGCCACGGTGCGGCCGACGATACGCTGGTGTTGTTCCTGTCGGACAACGGCGGCTGTCACGAGGAGATCCATTGGCAGACGCCCGAGCTGGCGCTGTTCGGCACCGACAAGAGTTACGAGAGCTACGGCCGCCCGTGGGCCAACTACTCCAACGCGCCGTTCCGGATGTTCAAGAGTTGGGTGCACGAGGGCGGCATCGCTACGCCGCTGGTTGCCCACTGGCCCAACGGCATCACGACGCCCGGGACCGTGAGCCGTCGGCCGGGACACATCACCGACATCATGCCGACGTTCTGCGAACTGGCCGGCGCTCGCTACCCTGCGGGCGGCGACGACCGCGTGCACGAACTGGTCGGCACGAGCATGGCGCCCGGTTTCTGCGGCGGCAATTACGACCGCGAGCGCATGTTCTGGGAGCACGAGGGCAATCGCGGCATCCGCATGGACTCCTGGAAGCTGGTGGCCGACGGCGTCGACGGGCCGTGGGAACTCTACGACATGGAAGCCGACCGCACGGAACTCCGGAACCTGGCGGCGGCGGACCCGCGACGGGTGGAGGCCATGGCCGCCCAATGGCACGATATTGCCTTGGCCACGAACGTCTATCCCCTCGACGGGCGGAAGTGGAACGAGCGGATCGAGGCGTTCAAGAAAAAGCAGGGGTGAGCCGGGCTCGCGGCGGGCGGCAGGTTAGGGACAAGTCAGGGACGAACGTCTGTCCGGTTACCGAATTGAGGGATTGAAAACAATCGCATAAATAGTCGATAAACTTGACTTTAGCCGCGTTCGGCGTCATAATACGAGCGGCTTGTCGGTAGCAGACGATCCGGGGGTTGTGATACCGCTGTGGAGGGCGGCATCGCAGCCCTTTATGTTTTTCTGCGGCGACGGGCCTGCCAAGTGGGGGCGTTCGGACGTGCAGGCTTGGGAGAAAGAGGGGTAGTTCCGGCGAAAAATCGAGGAGCGCTTGTGCGGTGAGCATGCTGGATTGAAGGCGTAGCATGCGCATCCCGCGTGTGCTAAGACAAGTTGCGGGGAAAGGTCGCAAACGGTTTCGACACTCCGCAAAACCGTTTGCAGTGGTGGGCTGGATGGGCCCCCGCCTTTTCCTGGATGGTCGCGGTTGTTTGGGCTTGGCGAGCACCCTGTGGTTGGGGGGTCAAAGCCCATAGGCTGGAGGGCCCGCGAAAAACCATCCGCGGGGGAGAGGGACATGCCTCTGCCCTGCGCTCCTCTGATATACCAAGGCGGCGTTCGACCTTTCGAGGCCGAACGCCGCCGTCTTTTTCGCTTGCCGCATGGCGATGGCCTCCGTGCCTCCGCCTGTGCAGCCGTGGCGCCCCTCGGCGTCAGACCCTTCGCCGCCGTCCGACCAGGGCCGCAAGGCCCAGCGCCACCAGCGCCAGGCTGGCCGGCTCGGGCACGTCAAAGTAGTCATTCTGCCGCCACAGGGTGTCCTGCCAGTTCAGGGCCACGGCCACGTACTGACCGGTGTAGGTCTTGTTGTCCTGGGTGATGAACCACTCGTCGCCCAGGTTGTCGGGATCGGTATCGATGTAGCCGACTCCGGCCACGGTGTGGCCGGCACCCGAGGCGATGGCCCACTTCTCGACGGTCTGCTCCTCGACCTCCACTTCACCCAGAGGCGCGAAGGCCCAGCCGTCGAACGAGACCAGCGCCGGTCGTCCGGCGTCGATCTCGGCCGTGTAGTTGTCCCACATGGCCTGGAACTGCGCCTGGCCCCAGCCGGGAGCCCAGGTGTCCTTCGATGTCGTCACGCCGATGCAGGCCACCTTGTTGATGCCGGTGCCCGGATCGACCCAGGCCGTCGCGGCATAAGCGGCCGCACCCGGACCGATCGCGTTCAGGTTGGTCCAGCCCGCGCCCGGCGGGTACTGCGGGACGGCGGCGGACGACCAGCCGCCGGTGTCCATGAACCAGCCCATCTCGATCGTGCCGTCGTGCCACAGTCCCTGCATGAACGTGTTGGCGTTTGGCGGATTGACGAACGCCGCGGTTCCCGGGTACGCCTGGCGATCCGTCAGGCCCAGCAGTCCGAACTGGTCTTCCCAGTAGCCCATCAGGCAGGCTCCGGCGGTCGGGCTGCACCAGTTCGGATAGTCCCCGACGTTCAGGCCCGGCGTCACGGCGGCATAGTCGTCCGGCTGGTCCCAGTCGGGCACGCCGAGAATCAGGTTGTCGCCCAGGGCCTGCGAAGCCGAGAGCAGCATCACGGCGACGACGGCAAGCGTCTGCACTCTCCGTACGCTTCTCATGACAGCACTCCTCTCGTCCGTATGGACGAAGTCCGGACGGTCAGCCACAGGCCGTCGCCCGGCTTAATGGTATTCCACGGCGCCTTTGAGAGGACGTACCTGCGCGGCGTCCTATCGTCTCCTGCGCCGCCACATCGCCAGCAGCAGTCCGCCGGCCGCCGTCAGGCCCATCGTCGTGGGCTCGGGTACCACGCAGACCGTCCTGATGACGATCTCCTCGATGTGCGCGCAGGTGACCATCGTGAAGGTCAGCCACTCGCCCTCGGGATTCGGCACGATGCGGATCAGGCCGTCGTAGACGTACCAGTTGCCGCCCAGGGCCCCGCGGGGATTGCCCGTCGGCAGGCTCGTGCCCGGCGGGTCCGTCACCGGCGGATCGCCCGTCGGCGTCGGCGAGCCGTCGGTCGTCATCTGCCAGTGCAGCAGCTTGTACAGGTTCTCTTCCTTGTTGTTGGGGATCCAGATGCGGATCTCGCTGAGCTGCCCCGGCTCGCCGCCGATGTGCCACGTCGTGATCGTGATGCCCGTCCAGTCCTCCACCTCGACCAGTTCGGCCGTCGCGGGCCACTCGATGTACGGCTCGCCGTATGGATTCACTTGCTCGAAGGGCTCGTACGGGTTCAGCGGGAAAATCCAATGCTGGTACGTCTGGTTCGGCAGCGTCGGATCCCAAGGCGGCGGAAACATGTCCTCGCCCGTGGCCGAACTCGCCAGCAGGCACACAACAATCAGCACTAGAGCAACCTTCCTCATTTCAGCATTCCTCCCAGTTGCCTTGCACGGGCAACGGCCGAGCCCCGCGCAGCCGTGGCGACCGCAACGGACGGCTCCGCGCCCTTGCCCGCAAACTCCACCGCGTGCGAACCGCAAGCCCAGCCCTCCGCGGTCGCAGCTTCGTTCTCTGCCGTGTGGACAACCTCGATATGCCTGATGCTCACAGGGGTCCGAGGTGCGATCCCCTCGATATCGTTCGGACCCGGTCTGCTGCCGGATGGGTACATCCCAGCGGCGGCCCGCGCAACAAGAAAGGGCCGCCTCCCTACAGGAAGACCGCCCCGCAACCTTGCCACGCAAACGTTCTCGCTCCCTCCATCATTAATGATACATCAAGATACGGCCGATGTCAAATCGTTGCCGCCCGCCAAGGCTCGATGTCGTAACACATTACCTGGGCGGGACTTGTGGCCAGGCCATGTGTCCGAAAAAATGTGTTCCGGCGGCCTCCGGTCCGACCGCGCTGCGGCCATTGGGAGTTGCGACCGCTTCCACACCTGCCGCAACCCCGCCATGGGATTGTCCTGTTTGCCGCGCAGCCGAGGTCGTACTATACTATCCTGTGCCGGGCGACGCGGCGGTCGGCCGCGCGCCACAGTTCACGGAGGCTCCGCCATGAGTGGCAATGGCAGTTCCAGGTCGCGACTCGCACTTCTCAGGGGGCTGGCCGTCTTTGCGGTCGTCGTTGCCGGTCTGGGCATGGCCTTCGTCGTCGTGCGGCAGGCGACCCGGGGAACCGGGGAGCAGGCCGTCGCCGCGCCGCAGACGCCGCAGCCTGCGGCCGCAACACCCGCGTCTTCGCCGGCCACCGGGGCCGCCGCGACCCGATCAGCAACGGCCTCCGGCAAAGCGCCCGTCGTCGCGACGCCCCGCAAGACGACCGACGCTGCGACCGCCGTCACCCGGAATCCGGGGCCGGTCGTGTCGCGAGTCCAACCCGGGCAGAATCAGACGTCGGCCGAGCGCCGCGTCGCGTCGACCGCGAAGACGGCAACTCGCAAGACGCCTGTCTACGAACCGCACCGCTGGGACGAGGGCACGGGCGAAATCGTGGTCGGCAAACGACGGTTCCTTCGCAAGGCTGCCGCAGTTCGCAAGCTTGAGCTGGCGGAGGAGCAGAAGACGGCCGTGGCCAAGTTCGAGGAGACGTTCCGCTTCAACGTCGATCAGCAACTCGCTCAGTTGGAGACCAACCTGGAGTCGAACGTCAACGCCTACCAGCGTGCCGAGAAGGACAAGGACGTTGACGGGGTGGCCCACTACGTCGACGAGCACGCCGAACTCAGTGAGCAGCGCGACGCGATGCTTGATGCTCTGGACCAGCAGTACGAAGACGGCCTCAAGGACATCCTTCCCGAGGACCAGGTCGAGAAGCTCTGAGCGCAGACGGACAAACGAACACGACGGGGTGGCATGGCCACGCTCGCGTGGCCATGATCCGTTTTGGCTGCGTGCCTGAGGTGCCATGGCCGCTTGACGCAGTTCCCGAGCGGTGTCGAGGGGCGGCCATGCTGAACGACCGCGAAGATGCCGCAAACAAACGCGGGGGCGACCACGAAGGCCGCCCCCGTTTCATTTTGCGTCGGTCGTCGGTCCTGCCCGATGGGTGCCATGCCGTCAGGCATGTCGAGTGCTCCGACCTTTTCGCGGGCGGCTCACGAGCCGCCCCTACTACTACAACGCTACAAGGCCTTTTCACCGTGGCACGGGCATCTTGCCCGTGAGTCGCAGGGCCATCTTGGCCCTGCAAACGCCGTTT
>JAFGPY010000344.1 GCA_016935955.1 Planctomycetota bacterium | reverse complement strand
GTGCCACGCGTCTACTTGTAGACGCGTGCTCGCGCGCAACAGGCTTGCCGGCATGCTTCTGCAAGCAGAAGCATGGCACCCCCTGGCCTTCTTCATGCAGAACCTTACATGGCACCAGCATCTTCAAAACCCTTGCACAGTTTAATCCTTCCGCCCGGTTAAACTCTCCGAAACTTGTCGGCCTACCTGTCGTTTTACACTGAAGAAGTCGAGAAATGTACGTTTTGTCGGTATGATTGGTTGCCGCCACAGTATTTTTGCACCTCCGCAGCCCCTGGAGGACCAGAAACCGTGAAAGGCAAGTCGCTCAACGCCCTGGCCGTGCGGCGGACGGATCTGCCGGTTTCCCAGCAACAGCAGATTCTCTGCCTGCTCAACACGGCCGACCAGCCGTGGTCCACGGCTTACGAATTCCACTACCCGCTGGAACTCGGCATCGTGCTTCGCGGCCGCATGCGGCGAATCTTCAACGACCACGAGGCGATCCTCGAGCCCGGCGACCTCTGGTTCTGCGGCATGTGGGAGCCCCACGGCTACGAGATCGTCGAGCGGCCGTGCCACCGCCTGGTCCTGATCGTCCATCCGCCGCTCCTGGCCGAGACGCGGTTCGAGGAACTGCCCGGCCACAACTGGCTGCTGCCGTTCACCGTGCCGGCTCGGAACCGCCCGCAGGTCGCGCCGGCCGACCGGCCGGAGATGCTCGGTCTGGCCGACCGCCTGCGCACGGTCGCCGAAGGTTCCGGGCCGCAACGACTGGTGCGTTTGCGGCTGTTGCTGTGGGAGACGCTGCTGGTCGCGACGCGCGACTGGCAACCGCCCCGCGGCGGCACGGCGACGTCGCCCGACGATTTCGGGCGAGTCCGAAAAGCCATCGACGCCGTCTTCGCCTCGCGGCAACGCATCAACACTCAGCAAGCGGCGCATCTGTGCGGTCTGAGCCGCAACCGCTTCAGCGACATGTTCCGCAACGTCACGGGCATCTCCTTCGCCGACTTCGCGCTGCGCTATCGCCTCAGCGGCGCGGCCCGGCAACTGGCCTGCACCGACGCGCCGCTCAAGGCCGTCGCCGACGACTGGGGATTCACCGACGTCAGCCACCTGTGCCGCGCGTTCCAGGCCCACTACGGCCAGCCGCCCACGGCCTACCGCCGCCAGGCCGGCCGCGCGACCACCGATTCCGAAAGCTGAATTTCCGTTGCCACGGCGGCCCCGCCCGTGTTCAATAGTTGGAGCCCTGGCGCTTGTCGCGCAAGGGGGTTTCCACACGGTGGAGCGGCGGCGCGCCCCGCCCGTCCCGGGCCTGTCCGGGGGAGCAATGTCCAAGGGCGACAGCCGGCGTCGGAGTGTGGATCTGGTGGATCTGTGAAAGGAGCCTGACGTGAGCATTGGACAGCAGCACCTGTGGACATTGGCCGCCCTGGTCGGATGCGTCGGCCTGCTGGCGACCGCGGAAAAGACGGGACCGAAGTCGTCGCAGTTCGCCGCCGAACCGTCGTTCCAGGACAACTTCGACGCCGGGTGGAAGACGGCGCAGAAAGATTGGAAGGTGGCCACCTGGAAACAGAACGGTACGGAGATGTCGCCCGAGCGCTGCGCCGTGGACGACAAGGGCCGCATGGTCCAGACCGTCCTGGCCGGCGAACCCTACCGCGGCGGCTCGATGCAGACGTCCAAGGAGTACCCCTACGGCCGCTGGGCGGCGCGGCTGAAGCCGTCGTCGGTGCCGGGTGTCCTCAACAGCATGTTCACCATGGATTGGGACGACCTGACCACGTCGGACAAGGACGGCGACGGCAGCAAGTTCGAGGTGGACATCGAGTTCCTGACCTACACCTTCGGCAAAGGCCGCGGCAAGGTCCACCTGGCGGTCCACGTGCCCGAGAAAAAGAACGCCTTCGTGGCCGATGTCGAGCTGGAGTTCAATCCCTCGGACGAGTTCCACGTCTGGGGTTTCGACATTCTGCCCGATCGCGTCGTCTGGCACGTCGACGGCAAGCCCCTGCGGACGTACGAGCGGCCGGCCGAGTACTCGTTCCATCCCAATTACGAGTTCTTCTTCAACTCCTGGACCAGCCCCAAGTGGATCAAGGGCCCCGCCAAGGAGGACGCCCGCTACCTGATCGACTGGGTGAAGTTCTATCCCCAGAAGAACAAGGAGAAGGGAAAGGAGAAGGAATAGTCCGCCACGGAAACCTCGAATCAGAAAGAAGCCGCGCGACCTCCGGGTCGTGCGGCTTTCTTCTTGCATCCGTAACCGCGACAGTGATATCCTTCCCGTAAAGCACGTCGGCGATGTGACAAGTGACAGGCATGTCTAAAAGATTCTCAAGCGGCGGCCGGCGGCGGTCGCACATCGTGTCTATCGGACGGACGGTTGGTCGCTGACCGTTCCACGTATCCGCAGCGTCACAACACATGGTGAAAGGAGACGGCATGAACTGGTACATCGGAGTGCTGAAGAAGTACGCGGTGTTCGACGGCCGCGCACGACGCAAAGAGTACTGGATGTTTGTGCTCTTCAACATCATCATCTCCTTCGTGCTGGGTATCATTGACGGACTGATCGGATACCCGGTCTTGGGCCTGATCTACAGCTTGGCCGTGCTGCTTCCCGGACTTGGGGTCAGCATCCGCCGGCTTCACGACACAGGCCGCTCCGGCTGGTGGATACTCATTGGCTTTGTGCCGATCGTCGGCTTCATCATTCTCCTTGTGTTCATGGTCACGGAAGGCACGAAGGGCGAGAACGCCTACGGTCCGGATCCGAAGGCCGGCGAGGCCGCGGCGGCGTAAGGAAGCACGACGCCGTCATCCGAAAGCAAACGAAGCAGGCGCGCGGCCGGCCGTGGGCATACCCCATGGTCGGCCCCGCCTGTTCAGACGCCCTCTCTGTCGGAACCCGGACGCCGCATCAGGACGAGGAAGCCTGCCTTTTTCGCGGACCGCCGCGAACCGGGCGGCGTTTACACTGACGGCAACTAGTACTACAACGCTACATCGTGGCATGGGCGTCTCGCCCATGCGTCCCACGGGCGTCTCGCCCGTGGGAAAACGGCGTTTGCAAGGCCAAGATGGCCCTGCGACTCACGGGCAAGATGCCCGTGCCACGGTGAAAAGGCCTTGTAGCGTTGTAGTACTAGAGCACTTCACGATTGAGTGTAGCCACAAGACATAAACCAGCCCAACGCATCGGAGGCCGTAACGGTTTCCAAGGCGGCGGCG
>JAFGPY010000343.1 GCA_016935955.1 Planctomycetota bacterium | reverse complement strand
TTGCGTTTTGCAGGCGGGCGGGGAAATGTCCTGTTCGTCAGGCTCATCCTCAGCCTGGCCGACCGAAAGGCCGTGAACGGTTACGACGACGGTGCGTGCTTTCCGGAGAAGTCGAACGGGTGTGGCCGTGATCTGAAATCGCGGCATGCTTGTGCGACCGCCCCCCGTCTGGTCGTACACCGCGGCTGCGGCAATATAGATGCCTTGCCATATCTTCACAAATTTCTACTACTTCGGTTTGCCTTCACTCAGATCTTGATGTATGCTTGTCTTGGAGGCGGGTAGGCGCCGTCTGGGCCTGCCGGTACGGAAGTTTTAGAAGCACCCAGAACGACGGCTTGCGGGGATAAGACCGCAAGCCTTTTTTCTGCGCGCTACGGATGACGCCGCGCTGTGGCATGGAGAGCAAACGCGGCTTCGGCAGAACCTTTCTTGCTCTCAGGCAGCAGACGCGCGGGCGTACCGCGCGAGGACTTGCACCGTGCAAGTCTGAGACCGTATCCGGGGGAACAACGTTGGGCTCGACTTCCCGGTGCGGCGTGCAAGGGGCGTCGGCCCGTTCCGGTAAAGAGAGGCGGTGTAGCGATGAAGACGACTCTGGCGGCAGTGTGTGCGGCGGCGGTCTTTTCGGTGGTGGCTGGTACGGCATCGGCCGACGTGGTGACGATCAACGAGTACACGTTTGACCTGGCGCAGTTCGACGGCGCGACCGTGACATACCGAGCCGACGGACAAGTGACGTTTGACGGAAAGAAATGGGACCAAGCGGCAGGAGTCGATGGATACACCCTGGGAGAGTTGGCGGCCGGCCAGTATGGCAGTGATCCCGGGGACCAAGTCTCACTTAACGATCGCACGACTCCCGACTGGCTGCAACTGAACTACGACACCCCCGTGGTTCTCACTGCATCGCGGCACACCCTGGTCATCTACGAAATCTCTAGCTACACCTACGTGGACCCGGAAGGCCTGAGCTTCAACATCAGGGTCAACGGCGGCAGCTTGATTCCCGCCTCTGCGGCAGATGCCTTGAACTTCAACGCTGGCATGGAAAGCGACGGCCAGGCCGAGGACTGCAACCAGCTTGCTTTCGACCTGTTCGACTTCGGGTTCCAGGTGGGGGACGGGGTGCTGACCGTCTACATCGAAAACATCGACAGTGGTTCAGGCACCTCGGACCCCGATTTCATCTTTGCAGGCATGGCCGTCCCCGAGCCCGCCACGCTGGGGCTGCTAGGCCTGGGCCTTGCAGCGATGGTCGCTAGGCGAAGGAGGCCGTGTTGATTTTCAGCCGCACTGCTGATTCGAGATGCTGCGGCAGCAACCGCTACGTCCGATGTCCTCACAGAAATGGATTCTGCAGAACTGCGATGAGAAAGCCGCCATTACCGGCGGCTTTCTTCTTGTCTGCAACTCAACATCCGCGGTATTCTCTGGTTTCCGGTTCGAGCCGAGTGGCTGGACTTAAACGGCGGGCACCCGGAGGAGTCCGCATGTCACGAAAGCGTGGGAATTGAGCCAGGAGATGTCGGCATGGAGCAAACGACCACGTGGAAGTATATAGGCCGCTGTGTTGATGGTGCAAGGCTTGAGATTGCCGGGTTGAACGTTTGGGAGCATGAGTGGACCAGGACATCGAGCCCTCACGCTCACGTCACGGATCCCCTTTACGGATCGCCGTTTGAGTTTCCCGTCTACGCGGTTGAAGCAAGTGGTAAGAGAGTCTTGTTCGCTGCAGGTGAGTTCTCGAACTGCGTGTGGGGCTTCTATGTTCCGGAACAGATGGAATCGTCCACGAGTCTGAAGTATGCGGACCCAGGAACGCCATAGTTCCCAAAGCCGCTGCCGGTTGCCTGACAGCGAGTGTCATGGCCTGATGACATGGCTGCAGACGTAGAAAGTGAACCCGAATCGGCCGCGCCCCGAAGGGAACGACTATGGACATTCGAGCGGCATTGAAGGGCCAGTACCATGCGTCGTTGGCCATGCTGAAGCAAACCATCGAACTGTGTCCGGAAGATGTGTGGAACGCAAGTGAACAGCCGGTCGCCTTCTGGCGTGTCGTCTACCACACGCTCTTCTTCACGCACCTCTACCTGCAGCCCAACAACGAGGCGTTTCGCCCGTGGGAGCATCATCGCGAGGAGTACCAGTTCCTCGGCAACGTGCCGTGGCCGCCGCATCACAAGGCCCGGATCGGCGTCCCCTACACGAGGGCCCAGATGCTCGACTACTGGCAATTCTGCGACGCCATGGTCGATACGGCCGTGGACAGGCTCGACCTGGACGCCCAGCAGTGCGGATTTCCGTGGTACAGGTTGCCAAAGCTCGACCACCAGGTCAACAACATACGCCACCTCCAGCACCACACTGCCCTGCTGGCCGGCCGATTGCGGCTGGCTGCGGGGACGGACGTCCAATGGGTCGGGCCGTCCTGAGATCGCGTGAGGTGCAACTGGCCGACCGGCTGTCGGACTCTAGGACGGAGGATGCTCGATTCGGCCTAGGACACAAGTGCCCCTTCAGACAAACGGAGACAAGACGGATGACCGACGGGTTGCACGGCAAGGTCGCCCTGGTAACCGGAGCCGGTCGCGGCATCGGGCGTGCGATCTGCCGCTCTCTGGCCGAGGCGGGTACTGCGGTTGTTGCAGCCGCGAGGAGTCGCGATGAGATTGACGCCGTGGCCGCTCGGATCGTTTCGGCGGGCGGCAAGGCCGTTGCGATTCCCGTTGACCTGGCCGACGAGTCGTCAATCGTCTCACTGTTCGCTCAGATTCACGATCGTCTTGGCCGCCTGGACGTCTGCGTGAACAACGCAGGCATCGGACGGTTCGATCCTGTGGCCGACCTCAAGGCTGACGACATCGACGCGGTGCTGGGCGTGAACCTTCGCGGCACACTGCTCTGCTGTCGCGAGGCCTTGAAGATGATGGTTCCGCAGCACGGCGGCACAATCATCAACATCTCGAGCGTCGTGGGTTTCAAGGGCTATCCGAACCAGTCGGTCTACACGGCCTCGAAACACGGCATCATGGGCCTGACGAAGTCGCTTGCCGTGGAGGCTCAACCACACGACATTCGCGTCAGCGCCGTGCTGCCGGGCGGCGTGGACACCGAACTGGTCGGCGACGCGCGACCCGACCTGAATCGCGACGACCTGCTGCGGCCGGAAGACGTCGCCCAGGCGGTAATGTATCTGCTGTCGCTCTCAGACCGCGCCGCCGTGGATGAGATCTACATTCGCCGTCGCACGAGTAAACCGTTCTGAGGTATCCCCCATCATGACTGCACTGTCACTCGTCGAATTGCCGCAGCAGCTACATAGCTTATACACGCCAGATTGCTGTTTCTTTAGCCTTGACTAGTCACGGCTGTCGTCAGTCACTCCGTCACCGGTACGTACCATCACGCCTTGGTCCGCGTGCTGTTTGCCACGCGTATGCTCTCCACACATCACAATTTCGGGTGACATGCAGGTCTGTCGAAGGTAGAATCGATGAGCATTTCGTTAACCCTGCCGTACATCTATGCCATGTCCGGAGACCACACGATGGGCGAACAGTGTTGTGCTCCAAGGTTCAGCACCGATGCGTTGCAGGTTGAAGGTCGCATTTCTGACACACCTTTGAAGATGACGTTGCTTGATGTCTCAACAAATGGTCTTCGGCTGACGTCTCCGGACATCACGGACGCGAACATAGGTCAGCCCATCACAGTGCGTATCGCCCCACTTCGCCACGAGCCATTGGACTGCAGAGGCACGGTCAAATGGGTGGAACCGGTTACTCCCCCCAAGAAGTGTGGAGTCGAACTGGACGACGATGGCGCTCTTGCGCCCTGCTCTGTCATGGCGCTCACTCACAGCGCGTCCCCCTCCGAACCGAGCATCGAGCGCGTTGAGGAAGACATCGCGGAAGTCCGCGAGCAGATACGCGGCATTCAGCAGTGCCGAAGCCAGATCTTCATCGGCACCCTGGCGGCCCTGTGCGCTGCCAGCTTTAGCACGCTGATCGCTCTGGCCAAAGGCCTTGGCCCCATGACTCCCGACGAAACACTTGCCACCGGGTGTGTTCTCGCAACCGGCCTTCTGGTAATCGGCATCATGGCGACGTTGGAGAAGGCCCGGGCGATCAACCTGCGAAAGGGATTTCTTGCAACCGTGGGCGAGTACCTGTCCCGCGGACAGGTTCCCCCCGGATATCGCGGATGGTCGCAACTTCAGTTTGCACAGATCGATTGCGGTCTGAGACGGAAGGCGGGCATGTGCAATGCGGTTCGCAGGTACACGAGACAACTCGACGAGTACAAGGAGAAATGCAAACGCTTTGAGGACGATCCTGTCGGAAATGAGCCCCCGGGCGCCGAACCGCTCCCGCCGGAAACATGCTGGACGATCGGAATGAGGAATACGATCTGGTACAGCAGCAAGAAGCACATGTGGCCGGGCATGCTGGAATCCTTCATGGCCTTCAGCGGCTACGTGTACGCCATTCTGTACCTGCTCCTGTCAGGCGTTACCGCGCTCACCCTCGGAGTTCTCATGCACCGGCTGGTTCTGAAGGCGAACGAGAACGGAGCGGCTTACCTGAGCACTGGGAACGCCGGGCTGGTCTTCGGATTCGGTCTCCTGCTTGGCGCAGTGACCGTGTATCGCTGGAGACACCGGATGCTGCGAAAAAAACAAGCTTATGCCCTTGTGACGCTTGACGGCTCCGAGCCGGCAAGAAAGGCCTATCGCTGGTTTGTCGGTGTCTTCGTCGCACTCAGCATTGCGTGCGCCGTGATCATGGCACTGGACCTGGGATTCGAGGAATACATGTTCTTCGGGTTGCTCTTCGCGGGAGGATGCTACATTGCAGGCGGCGCCGTCTACTTCATGGAGCAGATGGCCAAGGTCCGTCGAGGGCTCTATTCTGCAGAAGCCATGAGGGCGTCGTGGCACGTTGTCTTGCTCAATTGTCACGTGCCGCAGCGTTCCACCTGACGCCACAGCATGCCGCACTCCGGCTCACGGCGGCGCCCGTTCGATCAGGCGTAGCCACCGAAGCCGAAGAACCAGTGGCGCTTGGCGAAACGGTAGAGCCAGTGTCTCTCGGGAATCTCGCGCCCGGGCAGATGCTGACTGGGATGCGGAGTCATGCGCTGCAACTCGTCAAGCCCCGTGCCGCGGCCCGTCGTGTCGCGTGCCCCGTACCGCACGAGAAACTCCCGCAGTTCGTACGGCTTCTCCAGCAGCACGCAGCCGCGCGTCTGAGCGGCCGCGAAGTCCCGGAACTCCTTCAGGAACGCCGAACCCTCGACACGCTCCACAATATCCGCCCCGTCGCCCACGCTCTCGACGGCGAACTGAATGGGCGGACAAGGCTCGATGTCGCCCCAGGGATTCACGTGGTAGGACATGCCCTCGGCCGCCGGGCACAGGGCCCTACCCTCGGCGTCGTAGTACGTGTCGACGATGATGACGGGCTTGCGGCAACGCATCTCGACGACAAAACGACGAAGCGCGACTAGTTCGTCAGGCGACAAGGCCAGCTCAGGGCACGGGTTCGGCCCCGAAGGTCGATAGGTGTAGTACCAGACGTAGTGCACGCCCAGGTCGATCATGCGGTCCAGGTACGAATCGCTGGCCAGTTCGGCGAAGTTCGACTTGCAGACGCTTGTGGCCACACCGGTAATCAGGCGATAGTCCAGACAGTGCCGCAGACCGGCCATGGTCCGCTCATAGACATCCGAACCTCCGCGTCGCTCGTCGCTGACAGCCTCGTCCCCCTCGACGCTCACCAGCGGCGTGACGTTGCCCGCCCGTCGCAATCGTCGCGCCACATCGGCGGTGATCAGCGTCCCGTTGGTGAACAACTGGAAGTAGCAGTTGCGGTGCCGCTCGAAGATGTCCAGCAGTCCATCGTAGAGCAACGGCTCGCCGCCGAGGATGCCGAAGAAGCGGGTCTCCTGCCCGGCCGCCTGGTCGATGATGCGGCCGACCGTGGCCGCGTCCAGATCCGCCGGCGGCCCGTCGGTCGCCACCCAGCAGCCCTGGCACCTCAGGTTGCAGCGGCTGGTGATCGACAGGAACAGGAACGGCGGGAACTGGCGGCCGCACACGATTCGCTTGCGGAACCGGCGCATGGACCGCATGCCGCTCAGGCCGAAGTTCCAGATAAACTTCCAGAGCAGCCGGGGGCTGGTCGATGTGACCATATGGTATGCAAGTCGCCCGAGCACCTTACGCCTTTCATTCGACGAACCGTGATGAGATTGAATCACCAGATTATAGCAGCACAGGTCAAGATAACACGACCCGGAATCCTGGCAATTGCTTGCCATCGATACGGAAATCACCTATTCTTCCACCGTGGTGGTGCGGCGGCGCTATGATGAGGAGAGTGATCATGGCACGCATTCTGCTGGTTTCCACGGTGATCGCTCTGGCCGTTGCCGGAACTGTCCCGGCCCAGGGCGTTGATCCGCGCGAGCCGGCCGTCACGGCCGACCAGGTCGAATCGTCGATCCGCCGCGGAGTCGAGTACCTCTACAGCCAACAGAACGATCGCGGCACCTGGGAAAATGCGGCCACGCCCGACGAAGCGGCCCAGAAAGCCGGCGGCGACGAGAGAAACCAGAACGGCGCCCGCCGCGAATTCGGCGGCCACACGGCCCTTGCGGTGCTGGCCCTGCTCTACTGCGGCGAAAGCCCCAAGGACCCGCGAATCGACAAGGCCCTGAAGTTTCTGGCCGAGATCGAGGTAAGCGGCACCTACGTCTGCAGCATCCGGTCAAGCGTCTGGTCGAAGCTCAACGATCCGAAGGTCCGTCGCCTGCTGAAGACCGACGCCGCATGGCTGATCGGGGCCATGACCAAGACCGACGGCACGATCCCCGGCAACTTCAGTTACATCAGTCCGCATCCCAACGTGCACGACCACTCCAACACGCAGTACGGCGTGCTGGGACTTCGCGACGCGGCCATTCGCGGCATCGAAATCCCGCCCAACTACTGGCAGGCCATAGAGGACAATATGCTCTCCTGCCAGGCCGACAACGGAGGGTGGGGCTACTACATGGCCGCCAAGGACAATGCCTCGCACACCTATGGGGCCATGACCGTCGGCTGCCTGGCCAATGTCTACATCGCCGAGGAGATGCTGCAGCTTTACGTCGAGGGCGACTACAACGGCCGCTCGACCAAGGGCTGCGGCCAAAGAAAACAGCCCGAGGCAATCGACAGGGCCCTGGCTTGGATGGACCGCAACCTGCCGGTCGACTTCGGCCTGAAACAGGGCGGCGATCCGCAGACCTGGCCCACCACGGGCAACCACGGCATGGGGCGCTATTACCTCTATGCCCTGGAACGCTGCGCCAGCGCCTGCGGGCGAAAATCGTTCGGCGGAGTGAACTGGTTCGAGGAGGGCGCCAAGCTCCTCTTGCGGCAACAGGACGCCGACGGCGGTTGGAAGGCCAGCTACTTCGGCAACGACATCCACACGTCGTGGGCCCTCCTGTTTTTGTCCAAGGGACAGGCGCCGGTCTTCTACAATAAGCTCGACACCAAGGCCGACTGGAACAACCACGTGCGGTCCAGCCCCTACATCTCGCAGTACATTGCCGACGAACTGGAGCAGCGGATCAACTGGCAGGTCATCGACATCAACGACCCCGTAGACACGTGGCTCGACGCTCCGGTGCTGATGTTCAGCGGTCACGACATCCCGCCGTTCACGGACGAACAGAAGAAGAAGCTGCGGCTCTACACGGACTCCGGCGGCACGATCCTGGCCGAAGCCTGCTGCTCGAAGATTGAGTTCGTCCGCGGCTTCAAGGCCCTGGCCCAGGAGGTCTGGCCCGAGTGGGAACTGCAGATGCTCGACCGTCAGCACCCGGTCTTCTCCTTTCATCACCAGATTCGCGGCCGCACACCGCAGGCCATGCACATCGACGACGGCTGCCGCAGCCGGGTGTTTCTCTTCGTCAGCGACGCTTCGGGCGCCTGGAATCACAACATGCAGAAGGCGTACCTGACGTACTTCCAGCTGGGGATGAACCTGGGCCGCTATGCCAGCGACAAGCGGATGTTGCGGAGCCGCGTCTTCTTCGAGCCGAACCTGTTCAAGGAACTCGCCACCCAGGGCAAGACCGTGCCGTCGTCGTATTCGTCGAATGCCACCGTACGACTGGGCGACTGGCCGACCGAGGGCAAGCGGCTGACCGACATTCGCGGCCTGCGGCATCTGGCCGAGACGCTCAAGCAGGCGGCCAACGTGACGCTCGACGTGACCACCTTCGAGGACAACAACCTCGACGGGCTGGACAAGGTACAAATCGTGCACATGAGCGGACACCACGGGTTCGCCGTCAGCGACGAGAACCTGGCCAAGCTGAAGACCTTCGTCCAACGCGGCGGGCAGATCTGGGCCGACCCACAGTGCGGGCGTGAGGCCTTCAAACAGTCGTTCACCGAGTTCGTTGCGAAGTTCGCTCCCGGCGCGTCGCTGGAGACAATTGCCAAGGACGATCCGCTGGTGACCGGCAGCGGCCTCCCGCGACAGGGATTCGACGTCACGAGCGTCCGCTACAAGCAGGCCGTGGGGTTGGAGGAGATCTCCACCGTGCTGAAGGAATTAAAGATCGGCGGCAAACGGGTCCTCATCTACTCGCCGTACGACATCACGTGCGGCATGGACGGCCACGATTGCCCGAACTGCATGGGCCCGCGCCGCAACGACGCCCTGAAGATTGCCACGAACATCGTCCTGTCGACGCCCGACGCAATCGGGCGCTAGTCGGCGGACGGCCGCAACTGAAGTGCCCGTGAAGCAGCAACACGAAGGGCCTCCCTCGGCGGGAGGCCCTTTCTCTGTAGTCCGGGTGAACAGTCTCGCGGCCTATCCAAACACCTTTCGCATGCGGTCGCAGTAGTAGCGAACCAAGTCCCATTTGCCGTCCGGCGGGATGCGATGGTCCGGACAGGGAATGAATCCGCCCAGCTCAACCAGCGGCCGCAGGCGCTCAATCTCCGCGTCGACCGTCGCGCGGTCTCGCGAGAAGACCACCTTGTTCATGCCGCCCACGCCGCGGAGGTCTTTGCCGTACCGCTCGCGCCACGGACCGATGCTGGCTTTCCACGTGCCGACCTCGATAGGGAACATCGTGTTGACGCCGTTGCCCAACCAGGTTGGAATCAGGGCGTCGATCATACCATCGCAGTCCAGCGAGACGATGTCCAGACCGTACTTCAGCAGCAGGTCGGTGATCCGCTTGTAGTGAGGTCCGACCTTGGCGTCGAAGACGCCCGGAATCACCAGCGGCCCGTTCTTGAAACAGATGTCTTCCCAGAAGTGGCCGTAGTCGAACTTCGCGCCGCTGGCAAGGACGTACTCGACCGTGCGGTAGCAGAGGTCGCCCACGGTATCGATGATCTCGTCGTAGAGGGCCTCGTCGTCGGCCAGCAGGTAGCACGAGCCCTCGACCCCCAGCACGTTGCGGATGTGGCCGAACAGGCTGCCCGCGTAGAGGGCGTAGGGATAGTCGCGCGTGTCGGCCTTCAGGAACTCCAGGCCCCCTTCGCCGAACGGCATCAACTTGTCGTTCACGCGAACGTTGGTCTTGAGGATCCGCTCCTCGCTGAATTCGTAACGCCACTTGTAGTGCTCTTCCCACGACGCCCGGTCGACCAGCGTGTGCTTGATCTCGGCCGGGATGCCCGTGGCCCCGGCCCGGCGCAGGACAATGACGCCGTCGAGGTTCATCACGTGCTGCGAACCGTCGGGCAACTCTTCGACCACCTTCACCTCGAACCTCGGCATCAGTTCCATGTTGCAGTGGAAGGTGCTTGACCAATCGAAATCGAATCCCAGCCGCTCGTTGATGACCGCGCAGGTGGGGCCGCCGTCGTACCACGTCTCGGCTATCTCGGTCGTGATGTGCCCCTCCTGGGCCCACTTGTCGAGCGTCTCACGCCAGTAACCGAAATGCACGATTGGCAGTCGGTCGTACGGCTCGTAGTGCAACACGGCCATCGCCCGCCGGCGGTGCGTCATTTCCGCGGCACCCTTGTCCTTGCCCTTCAAGACCATGATGAGACTCCTCCTCCATGCATAACAATAAGGTTGCGGCGGATCGGCCGACGCTTGCTTGGTGTTGATAATACCGCGTTTGGCCGCGATTGCCATGGACGGGAGTGGTATTCCCATGTAAGATAATAATGTCGTTTACAGCCCTCTGTCGCCGCCAGGAGTCGCCCATGATCGATGTGCAGCCGCAGGATATTCAGCCCGCGGTCAGAATGGCCAACTACATCCACCCGGAAGCCGGACGGGGCTGGAACAATCGCGTGATCCCCGACTTCGAGTTGATCCTGGTCGTTGCCGGACGCTACGGATACGACTCGCCCGGCCACGATCCGGTTCTCCTGCCGGCCGGCCGCGTACTCTGCATCCCACCGGGCCCGCACAGTTTCTACCGCATCGACCGCGCCAAACGCTCCACCATCAGTTGCATCCACTGCGAACTGAGCCGCCAGGGAACCTATGCCGCCGGGGATTACCGGCTGACGCCGAGGCCGCAACTGGTCACCGATGTCACCACCGATTCGCAGATTGAGAATCTGTTTCGCCGTTGCGCCGAGGCCTTCACCGGCTATAGCCGCTACCGCACCGCTCTGGTCGAGACGATCGCCCGGGAGATCTGGCTGCGGCTGGCGGAGCACTGGAGCGACGGCGACGTGCGGCCGGTGTCGCGGCGCATGGAACTGATGATCGATTACCTAAGGCGGCACCTCAGCACAAACGTGTCCCGCCGCGACCTCGCCCAGGCTTTCAGCGTAACGCCCGAGCACGTCAACGCCCTCTTCAAGAAAGAGCTTGGTATGACGCCCACCCAATTCGTGCATCGCGAACGGTGCCTGTCGGGCTATCGCCTGATGCGCGATGAGGGACTCAGCGTCAAGGAAGCGGCGCGGGCCACCGGCTTTTCCGACGCGTTCCACTTCTCCAAGGTCTTCAAACGGATCATGGGCCTCCCG
Source organism: Planctomycetota bacterium (assembly GCA_016935955.1). The sequence goes on along the minus strand of JAFGPY010000343.1, from coordinate 3,615 downwards.
CCCAGTCACGTCTGACGCACGCTCGCCACCGCACGCGGCACCATTTTCCGGAACGAGGCCAGCCCTTCTGCACCGGAAGCCTACACTAGCCCGGTCATTCAAAGCCGAACCGTCCCCGCATGCTGACGAACACGCACGGACAGAATTCCCGCCGCGTCAGTTGCCCGCCGTCTTTCGTGAGCTTAACCAGTTTCTGCAGGCCCCGAGACCCCACGGGCACAATGGCGATGCCCGGGTCCGCCAGTTGCTCGATCAGCGGCGGCGGCACGTCGGGAGCGGCCGCCGTGGCCAAGATGCGATCGAACGGCGCCTCCTCGGGCCAGCCCAACGTTCCGTCGCCGATGTGCCCACGGACATTCGCGATGCCTGCCGCGCGAAGCGTGACGATGGCCCGTTGTCCCAGTTCGGCGACGAACTCGACGGTGCAAACCTCGTGGGCCAAGTGGGCGAGCACGGCCGTCTGGTATCCCGACCCGGTGCCGATCTCAAGGACACGCTCGGTCCCTGTTAGCTCCAGTTCGGCCGTCATCAGGGCGACCATGTACGGCTGGCTGATCGTCTGGCCGCAGCCGATGTCCAGCGGGTGATCGTCGTAGGCCTGCCCCTTGTAGCGATCGGGCACGAACATCGCGCGGTCCACCGTCCGCATGGCCTCCAATACACGCGGATCGCGTATGCCGCGATCCTCGATCTGAAGGCGAACCATTTGTTCGATGGACGATGCTGTCATGCGCTGGCCGGCCACACGTGCTGCCCTTCGTCAGACCTTTCGCACCATGTACCTGAGAAACAGGCGGATGAACCGCACCGTCTCGGGCAGCGGATTGATCTTGCTCGTCTCAGTGCCATAGATGGTCGGAATCGGCACCTCGCCGATCCGCAGCCCCAAACGACCGGCCCGGATCAGCAATTCGCTCTCGGCGTCGAAGCTTGTCGTCTCCGGGGCCGCGGCGAAATAGGCCGCAACAGACACGTACCGGTAACCACTTTGGCTGTCGGTGATGCGACAGTGGGCCATGCGGCTGATGATGGCCGACGTCAGCCCGTTGGTCATCCGCCGAATCCACGGCATGCCGTTGGCCGCCCAGTCTTGCCGCGCGCCGATCACGATCTCGGCGCCGTTCTCTGCCGCCGCGACGAATTGCGGAACGGCCGCTGGGTCGTGCTGCCCATCGGCGTCCAGCGTCACAACGCCGTCCCACCCGTTGTCACGGGCCCAAGCGAATCCGGTCCTCAGCGCCGCCCCTTTGCCGGCATTACGCTCGTGCCGAACCACCGTGGCTCCGGCCTGTGCAGCCGCTTCGGCCGTCCCGTCGCCGCTGCCGTCGTCGACCACCAGGCACGGCAAATGGGCTATGACGCCGCGCACCACGTCGCCGACACGCTGGGCCTCGTGATATGCAGGAACCAAAGCTGTAATTCGCAACGCGCCCCTCCGCCAGTGGTGACTCATTTGCGGCGCCCGGCCCCACCCGGGCCGAGCCGACGGCTACGCCTCCGTGCGGAGGCAGTCCATGCCCTGCAGATGGGCCGAATACAGTGCTCGCTGGGCACGCTCGAGCAGCAGCGTGGCATTGCTATCGTCGCTTCCCAGGGCCGTCACGCCGATGCTGGCCGTCACGCGACTGTCGCGCGGCCCGATCGTCGTCGTCCGGAGGGCTTCGAGGATGCGTTCGCCGGCCTTGGCCGCACCGCGAGCGTCAGTCTCGGGCAGCGCCACCAGAACGTCATCCAGACCGAAGCGGCCGAGGAAATCGATGCCGCGAAGGTGCACGCGCACCGCGTCGACGAATCCCCCGAACAACTCGTCCGCGGCCTCCTGCCCGTGCGTCCTCTTGTAACGGATGAAGTTGTCGATCTCGATCAGCAACAGCGACAACGGTTGCCCGTGCCGCCGGCTGCGGGCAATCTCGTCGTTCAGCCGCGTGCAGAAAAACTCGAACGACCACAGCCCCGTCACCGGATCGACGGTCATCATCCGCCGCCGCTCGTCGTAGAGCTGGCACCGTCCGTGGCATGCCGCCGCCAGACGCGACACCAGTTGCAGCACGAGTTGATGCTCGGCCGTGAAGTGTCCCGGCTGGTCGCTTGTAGCCACCACCAGACCGGCCGGACGATTCATCTCGGCAATCGGCGTGGCGATGAGCGAGCCCTGGCTGTTCTCCAGACGCAAGGCGCCGACCGCCGGGTCCTGCGTGTCGATGCTCTCCACCAAGATGTCCCGGCCGCCGTCCAGCACCTGGGCGACTGACGGATCGTCCGGGACCAGGTTCGCGTGGTTGATGAATGTGGCGCTCAACCCGTGGCTGCCGACGATCTTCAGTTGCGAACGATGGTCGGTCAGCAGTAGGATGGCCACCGCGCGCGGCTTCAGAAGCGAGAAGGCTGTGTGGGCCAGACCGCTCAGCCCTTCTTCGAGCGACCACGATCCGCTGATCCGGTGGCAGGCCCCCAACAGCCGCTGACAGACTTCTTTGAAATCCATGGCGACCATCTCCAAGAAGTGCCCCTCTACGCGCTACTGTAGCCAAACCGCCACAACAAGTCAACGGATGCCCTGTTGACGAAACAGCCCTGCCGCTGGTAGCATCTGGCCATGGACATTCCATTTCTGACCGCCCTGCTCGGCGAATTGGGACAATTCACAATCATCACGATTGCTGTGGCCTGCACCGTCCACGGCCTGGTCCTTTTGTTCTTTGGCTATAGACTCTTCAGGCTTCTGGCCACTCTCACCGGCCTCGCCGTGGGTGAAATACTAGCCGTCGGCCTGTCGATCCACTACCTCCCCGACTATTCGCTCCTGCACTACCTTCTCGGCCTCGTAGGTGCTGCCGTCGGCGCCGCCATATTCTACTACGTCAGCGTCTTCGCACTCGGCGCCATCCTCGGCGTGGGCGTGGCCCACCTCATCGGATGGGCGTGGCTGATCAGCCGCGGCTACGAGACCAATGCTGCAGCCCAGAACGGCATGATCGTCTCCTACGTCATCGCCGGTCTGACAGCCGGAGTCCTGGCCCTAGTCTTTAAGAGGCCCTTCCTGATCATTCTGACCTCCCTGGGTGGCGCTTCCGCCGCTGTTCAGGGCGCCAGTCTTGCTGCCGGAGGATTGGCGGCTGTCGTCAACAGCTTCAGCATCTTCGGCCGCATTCTTGCCGCCCTCACGTTTGTCATCCTTGCGGCCATCGGCATCGTGACCCAGATGAAGGTCACATCATCGGTCAAGGAGGATGAAGACGACGAGGAAGACAACGACGACGAGAAGCCCCGAAAGAAGCACTCCACCAAGTCCCGCAAGAAGAACTGACTGCCGCAGACAGACGATGAGCCGCGCGTTCCCCCTGCCTCGGCAGCTTGCCTGTACGCGTCGAGAGATCGTACTTGGCACGTGCAGCCGCTGTGACACTCCCTGCGTAAACGGCGTCAGTGCCGCGCGATTCCACCGAGTCGGCACATACGATTTTGACCACGCAATTAGTTGCCTCTAAATGCCTTGACGCCATTGGCCTGCCGTGCTAAGATGCTTTTTCGAATAGATCGCGGGGTGGAGCAGTCCGGTAGCTCGTCGGGCTCATAACCCGAAGGTCGCGGGTTCGAATCCCGCCCCCGCTACCA
>JAFGPY010000342.1 GCA_016935955.1 Planctomycetota bacterium | reverse complement strand
TTGCGTTTTGCAGGCGGGCGGGGAAATGTCCTGTTCGTCAGGCTCATCCTCAGCCTGGCCGACCGAAAGGCCGTGAACGGTTACGACTACCAAGCACCGGTGCTTTTGTGCGCTATGCGATCTGCGCCCTTGACTCTTGAACTCCGAAAGACCGGTCATTCGTTCGCATCTGCCAGTGCTGAATGCGGGCTCGAAGATCTGCGATGCGGTCCCGTTGGGCAGGGTCACCGGCGAGGTTCCTACGTTCGCCGGGGTCTTCGGCCAGGTGGTATAGCTCGTCCTCGCCAATGCCACTATGATTGTACTTCCAGCCGTCCGGGGTGATGATCGTCCGCATCGGGGCGGAGATGTGTCGTAAGGCGGCTTCGACGTCGACATTCGGGAAGTGCTTCGACAGGCGTTCCCCGATCTCCTGCTCGGACTCGCCCAGAATGCCCGTGTTCCAACCATTCCACTCGGCGAAGACGTCCGGTTCCGTGGGTGTCTCGGCTCGGCCGGCGAGCCAGTTGCAGAGGCTGTGGCCGTCCAGCCCGGTGACGGGCACCCGCTGCCCTAGGGCCTCGAGCAATGTCGGCACAAGGTCAATCTGACTGACGGGGTGGGTGATCTGTCTTGGCGGTCCGAACCGGCCGTCCGGCATGTGGATCATCAGGGGCACCTTCAGGGCCTCTTCAAACTGCACGCACTTGGCGAGCAGGCGGTGGCTGCCCATCATGTCGCCGTGATCCGACGTATACACGACAATGGTTCGCTCCGCCTGGCCGGTGCTTTCCAACTCGTCGAGGATTCGTCCTACGTACGTATCGACCAAGCTGGTCAGTCCCCAGTAATTGGCGATCAGGCGGCGCCAGTCGTCGTCGGTCCTGAGCGGCAGGCCGCTGTGCCCGAATCGTTCGTAGGCCTGGGAGTACAGTCGGGCCTTCAGCGGCTGATCTTCGCTCAACACCGCCTCGAAGTTCGCCGGAAGCGGCACGTCAGCCGGTTTGTACTGGGTGTCGCGACAACTGTAGTAGGGCATGTGCGGCTCGAGGAAGTTCACGAACAGCAGCCAGGGCTGCTGCGCGTTTTCGCGCAAGAACCGACTGGCCGACTCGGCCAGAAAGGCAGGCTTGGAGTACTGCTCGGGAATGCGGCAGCAGAACCCTCGGCTGAAGGTCTCCCACCCGTCCGGCGCGCGGGCATCGGGCCGGAAGCCCTGGTCCATCAGCCAGTGAGCATAGTCGCTGTTGGCCGAGCGGTCGCGGCCCGCGGACCAGTGATTCCGGTAGGTGTCGATGCTGACCCACTCGTCGAATCCGTGCTGGCGGAAGACCTCGTCACCCAGGTGCCACTTGCCCATGTAAGCCCGGCGATAGGCCGAGAAATCGCCCAGTTCATCGAGACACGGCGTCTCGGCCCGCAGCGGGATGTCGTTGGCTACGCAGCCGTTGGTGTGTGGGTACTGGCCGGTCATGATGGAACTGCGAGACGGCGTGCAGACCGACTGGGTCACGTAGGCGTTGCGGAAGACGATGCTCTGGTCGGCCAGACGATCGAGCGCGGGGCACCGGATGCGGTCATTGCCGTAGGCCCGCATCGTGGCGGCGGCCTGCTCGTCGGTGAAGAGGAACAGCAGGTTGTACGGCTGGCTCATGCGAGATGTCCCGTGCTCGGAGTCTTCCGGCGGGGTCGGTTCGGTTGCGATGTCAGACAACCCGAGGTGCTTTGTACTGTGGCCGCTCGCATGCGCCAAGGAGATACTCGCGGCATGCGAGGGTTCTTTGACAGAAGGGTGCGGAGAAGTGATAATCTCAACAGAGGTCTCTGCCGCCACCTTCTATGCCTCAGGCGGCAAGCTCACGACTCAGAGCGTAGGGCCTTAGGTGTGACTGTCGGCTGGCGTCGCGAAACCAACGATGTAGCATGAAGGGAGTGAGCATGAACCGGCCGAACGTCATTCTGGTCACCTGTCACGACCTGGGACAGCACCTGGGTTGCTACGGTATCCGAACCGTGGACACGCCGCACATCGACCGCCTGGCGGCCGAGGGTGTGCGGTTCAGCAACAGCTTCTGCGTGGCTCCCCAGTGCAGCCCGAGTCGCGCCGCCATGGTCACGGGGCGGTATCCCCACTCCAACGGCGTCTTGGGCCTTTGCCACGGCGGGTTCAAGTGGGACCTGCACGAGAGCGAGACGCACCTGGTGCGCCGCTTCGCCGCCGCCGGTTATTACACCACGCTCATCGGCATCCAGCACGAGACGCCGCACCCCAAGCGGCTGGGCTTTGATGAGTTGCATCTGGAGATGGACGACACGCTGCCCACCGCCCGGGCCATGCAGTGTGCCGACCGGGCTGCGGCGTGGCTGGCGGACCCTTCGCGGCCCGAGCGGCCGTTCTTCCTCCAGTTCGGCATCTATGAACCGCATCGCCATCCCTCGCATCCCACCTGCTGGCCGTTGACGCACCAGAAGCCGCGCGTCGAGGTCACGGTGCCGGGTTATCTGAAGCGCGACGAGGGAGCCGTCGAGGAGTTCGGCTACTTCGAGGCCTCGGTTCGCACGGCCGACGATGCCGTGGGCCGCGTCATGGCCGCGCTGAACCAGGCGGGTCTGGCCGAGAACACGCTGGTCATCTTCACGGCCGATCATGGCATCCCGTTTCCGCGGGCCAAGTGCACGCTCTATGATCCGGGGCTCCAGGTGCCGCTCATCCTCCGCTGGCCCAAGGGGCCGTGGCGCGCCGGCACGGTTCACCAGGCGATGATCTCCAGCGTCGATTACGTGCCGACCCTGTGCGACCTGCTGGACCTGCCGCCGGCGGCGGAGGCGCAGGGGCAATCCTATGCGGCGCTCTTGCGCGGGCAACCGAGCGAACCGCGCCGGGGACTGTTCGCCGAGATGACCTACCACGATTACTACGATCCCCTGCGGGCCATTCGCACGGAGCGGCACAAGCTGATCGTCTCGTTTTGCCACAACAAGGCCCTTATGAACCCGTCGCAGCAGTATCGGCCGAAGACGATCACCGTCGTGCCGGTCGACCCGTCATCGGCCAGGCACGCGATGGTGGAACTTTACGACCTCCAGGCCGATCCGCTGGAGCAACGCAACCTGGCCAAGGAAGCGGAGCAGTCTGAAGTGAGGCGCGACCTGCTGGCCCGGCTCCATCGGTGGATGGTGGAGACCCGCGATCCGCTGCTGGACGGCATCCCCATGCCGCCCATACACCATGAGGCCCTGGCGGCGTTGCGGCAGGCTGCCGAGTTACCGCATTGAAAGGAATGGTCAGGATGAAACGCCCGGTGTCTCTGAAGACCAGACCGCCAGCCCTTCGAGGCCGCGCCCCGACATAAACGAACTGCGACGCCGAAACGCATCGCAGCCCAGTGGAATTCCCGCCACCGGGCTGCCTCTTTTTCCACGTCCACTACGGACATGAAGCAGCAACCTGGCCCATCGTCTGAACCGGTGGCGACCTCCTGGCTGCGTTCGCCAGCGGTCATCGACTCGGGACTGCGGGGCGAGGCCATGGCATGGCTGCCAACGGGCGGGCAATTGCGTGCTGCTCCATTGGTCACGTTTGCAGTCCGCCGTGGATAATCGTTGCGGCACAGATCATGCCGAGATAATGTGTGAGGCCACATACCGCCGAAGGCGAGGAGAAGATATGCCC
>JAFGPY010000341.1 GCA_016935955.1 Planctomycetota bacterium | reverse complement strand
TGTGGGACGAGTTCGACGGTCGGGCCGAGTACATCCAGGGTCGCACGGCTCGCCAGCGGATGCCGGCCATCGAGACGTTCGACGGCCTGATTCTGCTGGGGTACCACGCCATGGCCGGCACGGTCGAGGCGGTGCTGGAACATACGATGACTTCGAAGCACTGGCAGAACCTTCGCATGAACGGCCGCCCGATCGGCGAGGTGGCTATCGACGCGGGCATCGCGGGAGACGCCGGGGTGCCGACCCTCCTGGTCACCGGGGACGACAAGGTCTGCGCCGAGGCGCGGGCCATGATCCCCGGCGTGGAGACCGCCGAGGTCAAGAAGGGGCTGGACTGCCAAGGAGCCCAGATGCTGTCCAAGGATGCTGCCCACACCCTGATTCGCGCCGCCGCCAAGCGGGCCGTCGGCCGCTGCAGCCAGATCAAGCCCTTCGTCGTCGAGAAGCCCGTGACGATGACCCTCGAGGTCGTCAGCCGCGGCGTCGTCCCCGTGACGCGCGACTGGGTGAAGCCGATCGATGGTCGCACGTACGAGGTTACCGGCGATTCCGTGGAGGAGGCCCTCCGAAGGCTGGCCTAAGCATTGTGCAACAACGATTGCACAGTGTTCTGAGCAGGAAATCCGACGAGATGGCGCCATGCGGCAATGCGCATGAAGAAGGCGGGGGGTGCCATGCTTCTGCTTGCAGAAGCATGCCGCCAAGCCAGTTGCGCGCGAGCACGCGTCTACAAGTAGACGCGTGGCACCCTCGCTGTTGTGATCGGCATGTTCGTGACGCAACATCTTGGGATGGTCTGCTTTGTCGTCAGATACCGACCCGTTCGTACGCAACCCGGCATGGCCGCTTGCGGTCATGCCGGTGAGCCTGAGAACTTGACCACGGCATTCTCGCGCCTTCGCACAAGCCCGCCGCAATGCGGCGGGCTTGCTGCGCACCGGCCGGCCAGGGAGGGGGCCCAATCCGGCCCTCCCCCGGGCGGCGATAACCTCCAGCTTTCCAAGTGCTTAGGGCCAAAAATGGACGGGTTTTCGCTGGACACGGCTCCCCGGCGCGTCTACGATATATAGTGTGTAGGCATTGTGGTCCGCGAGAGTATGGCCACGAGGAAGGGTCGGTGCGCGGCGTAAGGCTGCGCCGGACCAGACCCCGCGAACAGTTGCAGGTCGGGCCGCAAGACCCGGCGCGAAAAGGATATCGCATCCGCGCGTTTTGTGCGGCGGCGATCGTTATCTTAGTTTCATTTCAGTCCTATTGGAGGTTTGGACCATGAGAAAGCATGCCTTTACTGTTGTGGAGCTGCTGGTGGTCGTGGCGATCATCGGCGCGCTGATGATGATCCTATTGCCGAACCTTGCGGCCGCACTGGAACGTGCCCGTCAGGCCCAGTGTGCCGCCAACCTGCGAAGCATCGGCCAGTCCATCAAGGTCTACTCCTCGGGCAACCGCGGCAAGTGGCCGAGCGTATACCCGAGCGGCGAAGGAGAGTGGGGCGAGGACTATGACCCTGAAGATCCGGTGATCAGCGACTATGAGGGCACCAAGGACAAGGACCCGGAGGACATGGCCGAGGAGGGTTACGATTTCCAGTGCAACCTGTCCTGCCTCTACCTTCTGATTCGCAAGGGAATGAGCAGCCCCGCCGTATTCCAGTGTCCCAGCGCCGACTACCGGGTGGACATGGAAGACACCGACTACGAGAACCTGTGGAGTTTCCAGTTGGCGAGCAACGTGTGCTACAGCTATCAGAACCAGGTGGGCAAGGGCACGACCGACAGTGCCGACTCCGCGATGATCGTGGCTGCCGATGTGAACCCGATGAGGACGGACTTGATTGAGGAAATGTCCGACCGGGCCGAGGACAGGAACATCAACCAGGATGATGAGCGCTATAAGCTCAACAGCCCGAACCACGACTTTGAGGGCCAGAACTGCCTTTATGCCGACGGCCATGTGGAATGGCAGACAAACCCCTATGTTGGCGTCCGCGGCAACAACATCTGGACGATGAGCGTATACGATCCTAGCGCTGAGGAAGAGGATGAGGCGTGGGAAGAAGAGGAAGGTCCGGGCAATTACGATGATCCTATTGGCAGCAAAAAGGACACGTGGCTTGTGCCGTAACGTTGCGTGCCACGGAATGCGAAACGCATAAACAACCAGTAAAGCAGGAAGGGCGGCCGGGTCATCCCCGACCGCCCTTCTCTTTGATACTTTATCTCTGCGGCTCTCACGTAGCTTCGCGACTACAAGAGGCCGTTCAGGATGTTGATGAGTATGCTCATGTCCGTGGGCTCCGCTCCCCCATTGCCGTCCATGTCGAACTCTCGCATGGTGAAGCCTGGATCCGGCATGCCGTTCAGCTTGTTGATGAGCAGGCCCAGGTCCGTCGGTTCCACCCCGCCGTTGCAGTCGATGTCACCCGTTCGGCGTATGACAATCGAGGTTGTCTCCACCGGCTCACTCATGCCGCCCTCGTCTTTGCCCTCGATCCAGACCTCGTAGCGTACTGAGCCGTACGCCAAGCCAGAACTTCGGTAATCGCTGCAAACCTCAAAGCTCGGAACCGTTGTGCCAAGCACGGAGAATGTCGCCCCCCGAGCGCGTACAGCAAGCGGCACCCCCTGGTACTCTCCCGGCGGATAGACCGGGATGAAGTCGGCCGAGGAGTCCAACTCTCTCCAATACATGTTGTATTCCGTGTTGGAGTTTGCATCAGAGGTGACTTGCAGTGTCGCCTGGCACTTTCGGTTGTATCGAGAATTCGCCGGTCCCGGTAGCCGGTCGTACATCCATGGATACCCGTAGCAGTCGCGAGTGTCGTCATTCTGAATGCAGCCCGAATCAAAGGCGATGCTGAACTCGATGGGTTCCATGGCATCGCCCAAGGCAATCGTATGATACATCCCCAATGATACTGCCGACACATGCCCAACGTGGAAAATCGCAACGGGAACGACTTCCTCCGGCCACTGGGGATCAGGATCGGTTCCCAAGCAGCCATGGCTGGATATCCCCCACCCTCGCAGGTTTCCAGCGGTCGTCACGGCCATCACGTGGTATCGGCCCGCTTCGATGTCCACAATGTCAGTAAGATACTGCGTTCCGGAGTATTTGGGGCCTGACACTCGTACGGGAACATTCGTATCGACAGACGTGCTCAGACCCTCTACTCCCAGCAGTCCCATGCCATTATCTCCCCATGACCAAACCGATTTGTCGCTAAGAAGCGCAAACGCAGCCGATTCTGCGGCGGTGATGTCAACAGCCGTGTCCGATGGCAAGTTCACTTTGACAGGGACGGTCGAATCAGTCCATGACCCGTTGCCCAGTTGACCTGAGGAGTTGTGTCCCCAGGCCCACACCTCACCGTTGCTCTTTCGGGCCAGCACAAAGTGCCCACCAACCGCCACCTGGACCACATCGGACAGGAAGCCGCTCCCTTGCGGTCCAACGACAGGAACCGCGACATAGCTGCTGGGGACAGAAGTGGAGTCTTGCCCAATACCAAGGCCACCGCCGTAGTTGCTTCCCCATGTCCACACGGTATGCGAACTTGAAACGGCAACCGACAACGGATAGGTTGCCGCGATTTGTGTTATATTCTCAAGATACACCGGCCCCTCCGGATCCGTGACAACCCAGACGGCATTCAGGCGATCATAGCTGCCCACAATACCATCCCCAATGCAACTGCCGCCACTGCCCCAGGCGAGCACCCGATGGTCATTGGTAAGCGCAAGGGTGTATGCGCCAATATTGGAAGCCGCAATCTGGCTCGCAACCACGTAGTTGCCCTCCAGGTGCTGGCCTTCCGCGATGATTGGCCTCACCGGTTCGTGGCCACTAGTAGCCTCCCCGTCCCCCAACTGCCCTGCACCACCAGCTCCCCATCCCCATACCACCCCATTCTGGTCGATTCCAAATGACGTTCCATTCCCGGCCTCAACCGACGTGAAGACATGCTGCCCCTCCAACTCGACTTCGGTGAAGACCAGCAGATCGTCAGTTTCGCCAGGGTCAATGCCCAGGGCACCATAGTCATCATTGCCACAACAGAAAAACGAATCGGCACTCGCACTCGTGCCCCACAACAGGGCCAGCCCCATCACGACGCCAAGCTTCCAGATGTGTCTCATGACCGTTGAACCTCCAATAATAGTGGGAAACCGCGAACCTCGCCGCACCGCGAGGTCAACGCACCATATCGCACGCTACACAGCAATCCGCATCGCGCCAAGTATCAATCTGGTGATTTTTCAGTTATTGATTAACCCGTTAATGGCACCGGCATGGCAAGGCAATAGGGTCGTCTGCCGCTCCCACGAGGGCGTTAAGGCCCGAAGGGCCGACGGGAGTTTGGCCGGGGGCGTAGCCCCCGGAAGCCGGGCATGGCAAGTTTTGAGCCCCGAAGGGGCGACGCCTGTTGATCGGCAGAACCGACAAACAGGCGTCGCCCCTTCGGGGCTCACAGAGTTAAGAGGGCTCGGGACCGGGGGCTTCGCCCCCGGCTAAACTGTTGACGGCCCTTCGGGCCTCGGCGGCAGCCCCACGTAGAGACCGAGGCGGCAACCGGGAGCCATGTAGGATTTCGCATGAAGCCGTCGGTGTCTTGCGGCAAGGCCCAGCCCTGCAAAAGGTTGTGACGCAAGTTTTCCGATCACAACTGCGAGGGTGCCACGCGTCTACTTGTAGACGCGTGTTCGCGCGCAACAGGTTTGGCGGCATGCTTCTGCAAGCAGAAGCATGGCACCCCCTGGCCTTCTTCATGCGAAATCCTACATGCCTGCTTCGTCAGGCATGCCGAATGTCTCCGGCCCCATGCATGGCTGCCCCTCGACTCTGCTCGGGATCTATGACGGGGCAGCCATGGCACCCAAGGCAAGAATACTTATCTGACACCGCCTGGACCGACCTAACATAAGTGTTGGACACTGGTTGCGAAAGCGGGTAGAATAGGGGTAGACAAGGGGGGCGGTTCGCGCAACGTATTGCTCGGCGGGCGCAGGGGAAGTGTTCGGTAACCCACTCTCTGGTGAGGTGACGACCATGCGAAGGCACGGCTTTACGGTAGTGGAACTGCTGGTGGTGGTGGCGATCATCGGCATGCTGATGGCCATTCTGCTGCCGAACCTTGCGGCCGCACTGGAACGCGCACGCCAGGCCCAGTGCGCTTCGAACCTGCGAAGCATCGGCCAGTCGATCATGATCTACTCCTCGAACAATCGCGGCCGCTGGCCGACCGTCTACCACAACGACAACGCCGAGGAAGCCTGGGCCGAGCGGTGGGACGAGGACAACACGGAAATCGAGGATCGGCAACTGGACGTCGAGGCCGAGGACCTCAACCCGTTCCGCTGCAACGTCTCGTGCTGGTGGATTCTGATCCGCAAGGGTCTGAGCGTGCCGGGCGTCTTCATCTGTCCCAGTTCCGACAACTCCGAGGACAGCGACGTGATCGCTTACGATCGCCAGTGGAGTTTCCGCGACCTGAACAACGTCAGCTACAGTTACCAGAACCAGCTCGGCAGGACGACGACCGACAGCGCCGACCCGATGCTGGTCGTGGCCGCCGACGTCAATCCGTACCGCGCCGACGTCGTCGGGGAGAATTCGTCGCGGGGCGAGGACCGGAGGAAAGATCGCTACGAGTTGAACAGCCCGAACCACGATTTCGACGGCCAGAACTGTCTCTACGCCGACAACCACGTCGCGTGGCAGCAGACACCCTTCTGCGGTATCGGCCGCAACAACATCTGGGTCAAAAGCACGTACAGCATGACCGACCTGGACAATCCGTGGGAAGACGAAGAGGATTACGGCGATTTCGACGACTCGGTCGGCAGCAGGAAAGATACCTGGCTGGTGCCGTAGGCCTCGCGTTTGCCCCCTTGTCAGAGATACCCCCCATGACGGATGAGTTGCTGCCGTTAAGCATTCGCGGGCACGGCCACTTCGGCTTCGCTCAGGACAAGCAGGCCGTGCCCCTACGTTTCCGCAGCAAGGTGCCACGCCCAGACCGGCGAGGGTGCCATGGCCGCTTGCGGCCATGAGTTCTCAGGCCACCGGCATGGCCGCAAGCGGCCATGGCACCGGTGCTCGCGGTGATAATATGTCCAATCTGCGTGGCGCACTACACTAGGAGTCGGCCAGAAGCGGGTCGGGGACGCCGGCCTGGGCGAAGGCTCGGGCCCTGAGTTCGCAGCTCATGCAGTTGCGGCAGGGAACGTCGTCGCGGCGGTAGCACGACCAAGTCAACTCGAAAGGCGCCTTCAGATGCGCGCCCAGGCGGACGATGTCGGCCTTGGACATGGCCACCAGTGGGGCCTCGATCACGACGTCGGTCTCGTCGCGCGTGCCGAGACGAATGGTTTCGTTCATGGCGTCGATGAAGGCCTTGCGGCAATCGGGGTAGCCCGAGGCATCTTCCTCGACCACGCCGATCATGATCCGCTCGGCGCGCAGCACCTCGGCCCACGACGTGGCAATGGCCAGCAAGTGGGCGTTGCGAAACGGCACGTAGGTCTGCGGAATCGCGCCGGCGATGTGCTGATCGGGCGTCTCGATGGGCAGCGACGGATCGGTCAGGCTGCTGCCGCCAATGGCTGCAAGGTAGCGCACGTCGGCCACGAGCCGGGCGCGGGCCCGGTAGCGGTCGGCCAGTCGCTGGAAGCTGGCCAGTTCGTGGGCCTCGGTCGGCTGGCCGTAGTTGACGTGGAGCATGGCCAGATCGTAACCGCGATCGGCCGCCAGGGCCGTCACGACGCACGAGTCCATGCCTCCGCTGGCCAGAACGACGGCCAGGGGCTTTGACGATGGCGAAGCGGACATCGGCAGTCACCTCTCCTCTCTGCGAATGACCAGGGCCTGCCGTCCGGCCTGCGAACCGTCGCGGCGATAGCTGTGCAGCAACGGCTCGCAGCACATGGTGCACGTCGGCTCGACGCTGATACGCTCGGCGGCAACGCCCGCCTGGCACAACTGGCGCTCGACGACCGCGCCGAGGTCCATGTGAAGGTGCGACCCGACCGGCCGCAGATGCTCGGGCAAGGCGATGCCGGAACCGACGAGCGCGTCGACGAGGTCCGGGCCGACTTCGTAACAGCACGCACCGATGGCCGGCCCCACGGCGGCGCCGATGCGTCGCGTGTCGGCGCCCAGATCGACCATGCGTTCGACCATCCGCCGCAGGACCTCGGCAGCCAGACCTCGCCACCCGGCGTGGGCCACGGCGGCCAAGCGTGCCTCGGCGTCCCACGCGGCCACGAGCGGGCAGTCGGCCGACAGGGCCACCAGGGCGACGGCCGACGAGCAGGTGACCATGCTGTCGGCTCCCGCTACGGCGGCGCGGCGATCGTGCAGCCCTGCCCCGGCCTGTCTCTCGTCCACGACGGCGACCGCGCCGCCGTGCACTTGTTCCATGAAGACCAGGTGCTCGGCGTCCAGGCCGACGGCCTCGGCCAATCGGCGGCGGTCGTCGGGGCATGCGGCCCGGTCGGCCGCGTCGCAACCGAGGTCGGGTTTCGCGCCGTCCTCGCCCAGGCTTGCAGCCACGAGGAATCCCTCGCGTCGCGCGGCCTCGGCGACGAGCAGAGGAATCGGGCCGCCGCATTTTGTCCAAAGTATGTCCACGGGCAAGGCTCCCGTTGCCCCGGCCGAGGGCGGCCGGGCTACATAACCTGACACTCTCCGGCCGAGGGCGGCCGGGCTACATGGGCGGCACGCCGGGCCTCCTGGGATATCCTATGGGCGAAGGAGGACCTTGAGCGACTCGGGCTGCATGGCCGTCTCCATAGCCTTGACGCCGTCGGCCAGAGGGAACGTGGCCGAGATCATGCCTTCGGTCGTCACGGACCCGTTGGCCAGGGCCGCAAGGGCCTCGTTCAGCGGACCGCAGCGCGAGCCCAGGACCGTCACCTCGTTGACGACGATGGAACTGAGGTTCAGCGGCTCGCCGCCGGCGAGGGTGCTCTTCAGGACGATGGTGCCCCTGGGCCGCACGAAGTCCATGGCCATTCTGAACCCGTCGATGCTGCCACTGGCTTCGACGACGAGGTGCGTTTCGCCTCGCGGCCGCGCTTCGTCGGCATGCAGCACGCCGATGCCTAGACGTTCGAGCCTTCGGAGCTTGTCGCGGCTCTTGCCGACGACCATGGGCCGCAGGCCGCGGGACGCGAGCACCTGGGCGGTCAACTGCCCGAGCCGCCCGTCGCCGATGACGACGGCCGTGTCGCGCGGACTGGGCCGGATCTGCTGGATGATCTGGAAGGCGGCGGCCAGAGGTTCGGCGAAGACGGCCACCTCGTCGGGGACGTTGGGCGGCACGGCGTGCAGATTGGCCGCAGGCACGGCGATGCGCTGGGCGAAGCAGCCGTCGCGTCCCTCGATGCCGATGGCGGTCCTGCGCCGGCAGTGGGTCTTCAAGCCGGCCAGGCACATGTCGCACTTGCCGCAGACGCAGTTGATCTCGCAGGCGACGCGACGCCCCTGCCACTTCTTGCCGGCAGCGCCGCCCGCGCGGCTGACGACGCCGACGCACTCGTGACCGAGCACGCCCTCGAAGTCCATGTAGCCGCGCGTCACTTCGATGTCGGTGCGGCAGATGCCGGCCAGCGTCACGTCGATGACGACCTCGTCGGGCGTGGGCTGCGGATCGGGATAGTCGTCAACGACCGCCAGCCGGCGGTCACGGAAGATCAGGGCTTTCACGGCGACTCCTCGTCCAGTGGTTGGCAGCGGCAAGGTTCGGCGGTTGCTGGTGCGGCCTCGGGCGAACAGCACACGCCCGATTGGTCGCCGTCGCAGCGGTCGCAGGTGCACGAGTGGTCGGTCGACAGCGATGCGGCCCGGGTGCCGGCCAGTCGTCCGGCCATCCAGCCGGCGGCCAGCCCGGCGACGATCCCCACGAGGATCAGCGCCCAACGTCGAAGCTTTCGCCGCGGTCTAGTCAAACTGGCCCTTCTTCCGCTCCAGCGGGAAAAGGTCCGAGATGATTTCCTTGAGCTTGGCCTTCTTCCCGGCATCGACGTCGACGCGCTGGTCGCTGCGGGCGGTGCGTTTCGGCGGGTGGCCGTAGTCGGCCAGCGGCTCGCCCGTCTCGGCCAGGAACGTGCGCCACGGATCGGGTTCGAACCCCAGGTCCTGACCGGTCATGTAGCGCAGCGACTCCTCGGCCGCGTCGCGAACGGCCAGCCGCGGATCGACCAGACCGTAGAGGAGTCCCTCCGCGGCGGCAAGGTCGCGATGCAGTTTCAGCGACCGGGCACAGGCGATGCGCACGTCCGCCTCGGGATCGAACCGCAGCCGGTCGAGGAGCGCCTCGACGGACGGCTGGCCGCTGATCTGCCCGAGCGCGTCGGCGCAGTCGGCGCGGACGAAGGGGTCCTCGTCGTTGCGCAGCGCCTTGGCCAGATGCTCGACGCTGGAGGGTTCGGCCCAGGCGCCCAACGTTTCGGCCGCCTGGGCGCGGACCATGCGGTCCGAGTCGCCCAGCAGCGTCAGACCGACCAGCTCGATCAGCTCGTCGCTGGGGTCTTTCCACTTGCGCATCTGGTAGACGGCCTTGCGCCGGGCGTCGGCGTCATCGGACGTCACGGCATCCTGAAGCACGGCCGGCCTGTCGCGCGGCAGGAGCAGTCGCACCAGATCGTCCATGCGGTATTCCTTGTCGCGATCGCAGCCGCAGACCGCAACCGCCGCAAGGAGCATCGCCACTACGCAAACCGTTCGTCGCACGTCGATCCCTCTTCAGGCAAGAGTTCCCCGGACTGTCCACCAAGCGGCATTGCGTAAGCCTTCTGGAATGCCCCGTGGTAGGCGCCATGCCTGCTCCTGTCGCAGAGCCCGAGCAGCGTCGAGGGGCAGGCATGCCAATTGGTTTCCATCTCACGCATGGCTGCGGAGCAGCCATGGCACCCAACGTAAGAACATCTATCCCGCGCCGCTTAGAGTCCCCCCGCCTGGTCGCCCAGGAAAAATTCCTCCGGCTCGACCAGCGTGACGTCCCTGAGGGGAGTTCCCATGAACCGCTGCCCGATGGTCCGGAAGCGTTCGGGGTTGTCACTGACATAACATGTTACCGTACCGGGGCCGTCCGAGGCAAGCATCCCTTGGGTTTGCAGGACGCGGGCCACCTCGCGGGCCACCTCTTCGGCCGAGTCCACCAGGTGGACCTCCGGCCCCATGGCCCGCGCCAGGGCGTCCTTGAGCAAGGGGTAGTGGGTGCAACCGAGGACCAGCGAGCAGAGCCTGCCCCGCAGCGGGGCCAGGTATTCGCGGACGGCTGCCTCGACCAGC
>JAFGPY010000340.1 GCA_016935955.1 Planctomycetota bacterium | reverse complement strand
TGAAGATGCGAGTCACTAAGGATCTGCTCCGCGATGGTCGGCCAACCGCCGACCTGGCCCCGGTTCGTCGTCGCCGGGGGGAACGCGACGTATGGCAGCGTCGTTTCTGGGAACACGTGGTGCGCGACGAGAACGATCTTGCACGGCACATGGACTACATTCATTGGAATCCGGTTAAGCACGGACAGGTGATGCGTGTCCGGGACTGGCCATGGTCGACGTTCCACCGCCACGTGCGGCTGGGTACGTATCCGGAAGACTGGGGCACCGACGATTGTCCGCCAATCGCCGGGATGGAACTTGATGGAGAGTGAATCGACTTGAAGCGCGTGGGTCCGGTGGACCCACCCTACGCACTGCTAGCGCGAGGCGGTTGATGAGCGTGCCGACGCATAGTGAAGTTGTGCGTGGCAGGCTTGCTCGAGAGGAGGACATTCATTGGGCAGAACACCTCTCGCTATTCTGTGCGGGTTGTCGTTGGTGCTCGTTGGCTGCAGTGGTGGCAGAGGCAAGCCGGTGCCGCCGCGAAGTGAGCCGCCACCTGAGCAGGTGGCCTTCACGGAGGCCGCAAGGAACGGCGATCTGGCCGAGGTGGAGGCCGTGTTGAAGGCCCATCCGGACTGGGTAAACGTGCAACGGAAGTATGGCGAAACAGCTCTTCATCAAGCTGCTGACAACAATCACATGGCGGTGATCAAGTCACTGCTTGCCCATGGCGCCGACATCGAGGCTAGGGACGCAGACGGCATGACGCCACTGGCCTTAGCAGCCAGATTCGGCAATATGGTGACTCTGCAATTGCTGCTGGACAGCGGGGCCGACATTGAAACCACCGACAACACCGGAAGGACGCTTCTGCGCATGGCCGCAGCGCGGAGTCCGAAGTGGCCGGGGGGAGGCGCAGAAATAGTGGCATTCCTGATCGGCAAGGGTCTGGATGTGAACGCCCGCGATCGTTTTCGGCGTACTGCGCTACACGATGCTGCAATGAATGATAGTGTGGAGGTCGCTTTGCTGCTTATTGAGCACGGGGCTGACGTCAACGCAGTGCAGGACTATGAACGCCTGACCCCGCTGCATGAGGCCATCCGAGGCAACAGCGTTGAGATTGCCGAGGCGCTGATCAACGCGGGGGCGGACGTCAACGCGAAGACCGGCTATGGTTACTCGGCATTGAAAGAGGCCAAGGAGCACTACAAGAGGACCGAGATCATTGCGTTGCTCAAGAAGCATGGGGCCAAGGAATGACCGTAGCTGTCCCTTAAGAGGACAAGGAAGAGGTCGATACAGCAGTCCGTAGGGTGGGTCCACCGGACCCACGCGGGTTTTATTAGACGGTGGGTGCGGGGGACCCACCACATTTAGGCCTTACCTTTGTCATGGCTCTTGGACCACATCCAACACACCACCAATGCAATGCCTGTCAGCACGACCCTGACCCTTTTGTCTGCAGGGTGGATCCCACGGTCCCATGCGTTACTTCACGTGGCCCCTCGGGGCCGTTGCCTTCCTGTCAAGGGCGGGCGGGCTGGGGTGGGGGGCTGGGGTGGGAGTAGCGCTTGCTTTCCGGGGATTGTGGGGTAGAATACACCGCATTCGGCCCCGGCGAAGCGGGGGCGCAAGGACGGCGGGCAGGCCCGGCACGGGGCGTTCGGCTATCATTCATCCCTCTCGAACACGTGTCAGAGCCGGTTTGAGAGCCCGCATGGTGAGGACGAGCCAGTGAAATCCACGTTGTGCGTATCCAGAGTCGCCGCGGCGGCAGCCCTGTTGGCGTTGGGACTGTCTGTGGCGGCCGACGTGTCGGCCCAGGAACTGGGTCGGCGTTTCAGTTTCGATGAGCTCAAGTCGATGGTCGATGACGCCCAGGCCGTCGTCGTGGCCCAGGCCACGGGCGACCCGGTGTCGCAGGGAGCCGACGAGTCGGGGCTGCCCTGGCAGGTGCCGTTCCGCGTGCTGAAGGTCGTTCGCGGCGAGTGCAAGGACGAGACCGTGCTGGTCTACGTGGCCAGCCCGATCAGCGACCTGGGCACCTCGCGGCGCGACGTGTCGGGCAGCGAGTTCGTGTTGCCGCTGAGTCCGCTGGAGAAGCTGGGGCAGGGGCACTTCCGGCTGGTGCAGTCGGCCGGATTCATCAGCGGCACGCCGGAGGCCGACAAGCTGCTGGAGGTGGCTACCGGCAAGGCCACGGCCACAGGGACCGCGGAGACGGCTCCGGTGGCGACCACGTCGCCGCTACGGGTTCGCATTGCGGCGGTCGATCCGCCTTTCAAGTCGGGCAAGCCGGCGCCGATCCGCGTGACGATCGAGAACGCCGGGACCGAGGCCGTGATGTACGACTCCGCGCCGCTGGAGACTCGCGACGGCGGGCTGTACCTGTCGGGGCGGGGCATGATCACCGTGATCGACAGTCGCGGCAATCCCGCGGCCGCCAAGGACTCGCTGCACATGGGCGAGCCGACGGAGATGCCGCTCGTGATTCGCGGCGAGAGGGACTACGAGAAGGAACTCGACCTGGGCCAGTACTTCGACCTGTCGCGGGCCGGCAACTACATGGTGCAGCTGCTGGTGGGCACGCCGGACGGCAAAGAAGTGCTGCAGTCCAACACGATGAACGTCCAGATCGTCGCCCCGGCCGACCTGCCGGCGGCGCGTCCGGTCGACGAGCCGGAAGGCCCGCTGGCCGTCCGCATTCCGTCGCCCGAGGCCTACCGCCCGGGCGAACCGGCCAACGGCATGGCCGTGCTGCTGAAACCCGTCAAGGCCGAGTTCGCCGTCGGCGAGCCGATCCTGATGGAAGTGCGGCTGATCAATGCCGGCGACGTGCCGGTGACGGTCGACGCGCGGCTGGAGCGCACGTTGCTCGTGGCCGTCCAGGAGCAGGCCGGCAGTCCGGCCGTGCGGCAGATGTTCCAGCGGCCCTCCGGCGACGACGCTCCGAAGACCGAGAGCTACTATCCCTACGCGTACCTGCGACGGCTGGGGTTCTGGGGCAAGGTCATCAACATCAACAGTTGGTACGGTCGCGATGCGGCCAGCCTGGTGGAGGGCGGCGACGACAAGTCGCAACTGACGAGCAGCTACGAGCGCGACGGCATGACGCTGTTCTCGTTCGACGAGCCGGGCACGTACAAGGTGCAGGCGACCTACAGCGTGAAGCCGCGCGGCGGCGAAGGGCCGAAGGTGTGGCAGGGCAAGACGATCAGCAACCCGGTGTTCATCCGCGTGGTGAAGTCGGATGCCCTGGTGCCCGTCGAGCCGGGGCCGTAGCGGACGGGACGCAGGCCGACGGCCGCCCTTTGCCGGGCGGTGTCCGGAGGGGAACCATGTAGCCCGGCCGCCCCCGGCCGGGTGACCGTCGAGGACGCGGCGGCATTGGTATTCGGTCACGCCCGAGGGCGGGCGTGCTACATAGGCTTTGAGTCGCCGACGGCCGCCCTTTGCCGGAAGGGTGAGCCTGTGGCGAGGATCGATAGCGTGAGGCACATGGCACGGGACGGACGTCGAGCCCCAAGGGGCTCCGACGTGCGTCCCTTCTTTTTTGCCCTTCGGGCCATGGCCGGAGCGTTCGTGGCAGACTACTCCTCCCCCTTGACGGGGGAGGTGCCGCCTTGCCCCGAGCCTTGTCGAGGGGCGCAGGCGGCGGTGGGGGTGTCGATTGGAGGGGGCGTGCCGAATGTGGAGACGCTTCTGGTGTTCGTCACCCTCACCCGGCCCTTCGGGCCACCCTCTCCCGTCAAGGGAGAGGGGTCGTGAGGCATTGTTCGTAATGCGGGATGGGTGTTTCTTTTTGGAGTCGCGGGGATGGACGTCAAGGAACTGCTGGATGACCTGCAGCGCGACAAGCGGTACCGCAAGCGGATCGTTCACGTGGAGCGTCTTGCCGCACGTCCGGCCCGCTACGGCGAACTGGCCCGAGCGTTGCCGCAGGTGCTGAGCGACGGGCTGCGCGGGCGGAACATCGAGCGCCTGTACAGTCACCAGGCGGCGGCCGTCGAGCACGTCCGCGCCGGCGACGACGTGGTGATCGTCACCGGGACGGCCAGCGGCAAGACGATGTGCTACAACCTGCCGGTGCTGGAGCACCTGTTGGCCGATCCCGAGGCCCGGGCCCTGTACCTGTTTCCGACCAAGGCCCTGTCGCGTGACCAACTCAAGACGCTGCACGGGTGGCAGGAGCCCGTGCCGCGGGTGGGCGAGGTGCTGCGGCCGGCCGTCTACGACGGCGACACGCCGCAGAGCGACCGCCGGCGCATCCGCACGCAGGCCAACGTCGTGCTGTCGAATCCCGACATGATGCACGTCGGGATGCTGCCGTACCACGGGCGATGGGCGTCGTTCCTGCAGAAGCTGCGCTACGTGGTCGTCGACGAGCTGCACACCTATCGCGGCATCTTCGGCAGCAACGTGGCCATGGTGCTGCGGCGGCTGGAGCGGGTCTGCCGGCACTACGGTTCGCGGCCGCAATTCGTCTGCGCCTCGGCGACGATCGCCAATCCGCAGGAACTGGCCGCTCGGTTGACGGGGCGGGAGTGCCGGCTGATCGACGACGACGGGAGCCCGCGGGGGCCGCGCAGCTTCGTGCTCTGGAACCCGCCCGAGACGTCGGCCGATGACCTGTCGCGGCGGTCGGCGAACATGGAGGGTACGGAACTGTTCGTCGAGCTGATCAAGCACGAGATCCAGACGATCGTCTTCACGAAGGCCCGCGTCGTGGCCGAACTGGTCTATCGTTACGCGACCGAGCGACTGAAGGAGGGCAAGTACCGGCGGCTGGCGGACCGCGTGCGTCCGTACCGCGGCGGCTACCTGCCCGAGGAGCGGCGGGCCATCGAGCAGGCCCTGTTCAGCGGCGAACTGCTGGGCGTGGCGTCGACGAACGCCCTGGAACTGGGCATCGACGTGGGCGGGCTCGATGCGGCCGTGCTGGTGGGCTTCCCGGGGACGATCGCCTCGACCTGGCAGCAGTCGGGCCGCGCGGGTCGCGGCGACCAGGAATCGCTGACCGTCCTGGTGGCCCACAACGATCCGATCGACCAGTACCTGGTCCGCCACCCGGACTACTTCTTCAGCCGCCCGATCGAGCAGGGCATCGTCGACATCGAGAATCCCTACATTCTGGCCAACCACCTGGCTTGCGCCGCCGTGGAGTTGCCGCTGGAGGCGGACGATGCGGCCCTGTTCGGTTCGGCGACCGACGAGGTCCGCGACGTGCTCGTGGCCGACGGCAAGACGCGGCGCATCGAGGAACGCGACTTCTGGGCCTGCACCGACATCCCGTCGCAGCGGATGAACCTGCGGAACATCGGCGACAACACGTTCAGCATCGTGGACATCACGGACGGCAAGCGGCAACTGGTGGGCAACGTCGACGTGGTCAGCGCGCCGGAGCTGGTCTACCCGGAGGGCATCTACCTGCACGAGGGGCAGTCGTACCAGGTGCGCGAGCTGGACCTGGACGGCAAGGTGGCCTACATCGAGCGGGCCGACACGGACTACTACACGCAGCCGGTGCTGGCCGACCAGTGCAAGATCGTCGCTCAGTTGGACGAGAAGCCCGTGGGCCGGCGGGCCACGGCCTGCTTCGGCGAGATGGACGTGACCTGGGCGACTGTGGCCTTCAAGAAGATCCGTTACTACACGATGGAGAACATCGGGCAGACGGCCCTCGACCTGCCCAGCCAGACGCTCTCGACGACGGGCGTCTGGATCGTCCCGGACACGGAGATGCTGGCCGACGTCGCGCGGATGGGCCTGAGGCCGGTGGAGGGACTGGTCGGCATCCGCAACGCCATGCTGGTCACGTTGCCGGTGCTGGCCATGTGCGATCGCAAGGACCTGTCGGGCATCTGCAACAGCGCCGGGACCGGCGTGCCGACGATGTACGTCTACGACCGGTTCCTGGGCGGGCTCGGTTTCTCGCAGAGGGGCTACGAACTAGTCGACGAGTGGCTTACAATGTGCGAGTCGCTGATCGGACAGTGCCCGTGCGAGTACGGGTGCCCGAGCTGCGTCGGTCTGGCCAACCTGCGACCGCCGTTGCACCAGGACCCGGACCTGACGGGCGGCTACGCGATTCCCGACAAGGTGACGGCCGTGGAACTGCTGTCGCGGATGCTGAAGGACGTTGCGACGATCTAACTGTCCGATGAAGGAATGTAGCCCGGCCGCCCTCGGCCGGGTGGCTGTTTGGGACGCGGCGACAATGGCATTCGGCCACGCCCGAGGGCGGGCGTGCTACATTGGCTTCGCGTCGCCGGCGGTTGCCCTCTGCCGGGCGAGGTTCGGATTGGGGTCATGTAGCCCGGCCGCCCTCGGCCGGGTGGCCGTTTGGGACGCGGCGACAATGGCATTCGGCCACGCCCGAGGGCGGGCGTGCTACATTGGCTCCCGGCCGAGGGGCAGGCATGCCGAATGGCTTTCCATCGCACGCATGGCTGCGGGGCAGCCATGGCACCCATTGCTGAAGGACGTTGCGAGGGACTGAGTCCGTGCCGAAATCCGACAAGGCCAAGCCGCAGCCCGAAGAGCCGCAGGACCCGAAGGGGGACGGCGGTCGCGGTCTGCTGTCGCGGGCGGCGCTCGACCGTCTGCTGCAACTGAACCGCACCAAGCTCTCGGCCCATCTGACGACGGCCGACCAGCTTGAACGTCGCGACCGCGGGCGGCAGGCCGGTCGCGCGCCGGGCGGCGCAGGGCAGGCGACCGACCTGCCGTCGCTTTGTCCGGGCCGCGCGGTCGAGACGCCGCACGGATCGTGCTACGTCATTGAGCGGACGCTGGGCGAGATCGACCCGGCGCAGGCGGGCCTCGACGCCGAGTACCACCGCACGTTCCTGGGCGGCGCGATGAACGTGACCGAGGAGTCGCTGCACCGGTCGGTGCGGCCGCTGATCGCCGCGCTGCCGCAGGGGATCGCCTACCTGGACATCGAGACGTGCGGCATGCTGGGCATGCCGTGCTTCCTGGCGGGGCTGCTCGTCTGGCGGGACGAGCGGCTGGTGCTCGTGCAGGTGCTGGCCCGCGACTACCACGAGGAGCGGGCCATGCTCGACCGCACATGGGCCATGATGGACCAGGTGTCCACCCTGGTGACGTTCAACGGCCTGAGTTTCGACGTGCCCTACATCGAGGACCGCGCGGCCGCAACGGGCCTCGGGCTGCGAAGCCTGAAGGCCGACCACGTGGACCTGTTGCACGAGTCGCGCCGCCGGTGGCGGGGGATGCTGCCGAACTGCCGCCTCCAGACGCTGGAGCGTTTCATCTGCGGGCGACTGCGCCGCGGCGACATTCCAGGCGACCAGATTCCTTCGGTGTACCACGAGTACGTGCGCACGGCCGACGCCCGGCAGATGCAGGTGGTTCTCCATCACAATGCCCTGGATCTGCTGACGCTGGCGGAACTGACCGTGTGCATCCTGCAGGGTCGCGAGGCGGACGGTCTGTGACGTTTATGCCGTCCGCTCACGTTGCGAGTACGGTTCGTGCGGTCTGTTCGGGGGGCACGGTTCTTTCGGGCGCTGTTGAGGCCGTGCAACAGATGGGGCGGGGCGTTATCAAGCGGCCCGACGATTGCTAATTCCTGATGGCGACGGAAATATCCGGGGTTACGTATGTCGGCTGCAGGGTGATGATGATGAAATGCATCATCCGTCGTCACAACCCGCAATTCCGCAATAAGTCGCTTCGCAGGCGCATCCGCAACCCCAATCCTCATTCCTGATCTGAAAATGCAGCTTCCCCTTTTTTCGGCGTGATGCCCTGCGTTTGGCACACGCATTGCATGATCTGAGAGGTGCAGAGGGGAGGAGTCATAGATCATGGATGAAAAGGCTTTTGAGCAGCAGATCAGCGAACTGCTGGTAGAGATTCAGCGGTTTCCTGAGCTGGAAAAGAAGAAGTTCGACGACATCTCCTCAACGGTTTCGGCCAAGCACGAGAAGTTGAAGAAGAGCGTCGCAAGTCTTCAGAGCAGTCTCGACTATCTGCGACTGTCGATCAAGTACCTTACATTCGATCTGGAAGCCACCAAGCGGGAAAACCGAATGCTTCGGAAAATGCTCGAGGAGGGAACATGACCGAAGCGTCGGTGAAGCCGGCGGGGATGTAGGAGGGAGTGGCAGCCAGATTTGGAGGGGCCCGGGCGTTTGCGGAGGCGTTCGGGCCAACTTTTTTCACGATCGGTCGATCCGTTCACACGGGTCGACCGATTCTTTTTTCGCCGCCGGAATGTGTTTCGCTCCTGTGGCACCTGCCTTGGGGGCGGGTGCCATGTAGGATTTCGCATGAAGAAGCCCAGGGGGTGCTTCTGCTTGTCGCAGATCCCGAGCGAAGCCGAGGGGCAGAAGCATGCCGACAAGCCTGTTGCGCGCGAGCACGCGTCTACCCTTCGACAGGCTCAGGACCTGACGTCAAGTAGACGCGTGGCACCCTCAACGTTGTGGTCGGCACAACCACGACGCGTCGGGCACGGCAGGCCGTGCCCCGTGCATGTCGGTGCGCTCTTCCCGACCGCGGAGTTGGGCCGCCGCTCGATGGCGTTCCCTGCTGCCGTGGCAGATGCAATGCGGCTTGATTCGGCGGCCGCGGGCCCGTAGACTTGACGATTAGGACTACAACGCTACAAGGCCTTTTCACCGTGGCACGGGCATCTTGCCCGTGAGTCGCAGGGCCATCTTGGCCCTGCAAACGCCGTTTT
>JAFGPY010000339.1 GCA_016935955.1 Planctomycetota bacterium | reverse complement strand
TCCAGTTCCTCGATGTCCTGCTCGGACTGGGGGATGAGGTTCTCGCAGCCGCAGTACGGACACTTCGGGGCCTGGGCGCCGGGATCGAACGACAGGTCCGCGCCGCACTGTCGGCAGGGAAAATGCTTGGGGTCCATCGCCACCCGCCCTCACCCTCCCAGCGGTTCGTTGGAGAGATGTAGCCCGGCCGCCCTCGGCCGGGGGACACGGACTCAACCGGTCGTTTGCAGCCTTGCGTCACGCCCGAGGGCGGGCGTGCTACATTGGCCTTGACTTGTTCAGCGAACTGTCAGGCCTTGGGCGGCAACGGCGGCGGCACCTGGCCCAGAATCTCCGCCAGTTCAGGAACCTTCGCGGCCGCGGTCCAAGCGGCCATGCCCTGCGTCCAGACGAGCGTCTCGCCGGTCAGTTGTCCGGCCAGGGCCTGCTGCTTCAGGGCCGCAGCGTCGAACGGACCGGCCTGCTTGCCACCCAGGGCCACGAAGTACTGCACCTGTCCGGGCAACGGCGGCGGGGCGGCGCCGGGCTGTGCGGCCGGTTGGCCGGCCATGGCGGCCCCCATCTGGTTGGCCATGGCGAAGCCCATGCCCATCCCCATACCGCCGGCGGCCATGCCTCCGGGATTCTCGGCCGCCTTCTCCATGGCGTTGGCCGTCTGGAACTGGGCGTAGGCCGACAGGTTGCCGATGACGCCCATGCTGCTGCGTTTGTCGAGGGCCGCTTCGACCTCCGGCGGCAACGAGATGTTCTCGACCAGCAGCTTCGTCACGTCGAGGCCGTAAGCCTGGAACTCGGGACGGATTCGCTCGGCCACGAAATCGCCCAGCTCGTTGAAATTGGCCGCCAGTTCGAGGACCGGGATGCGGCTCTCGCCCACCAGGTCGGCAAAGCGGGTCACGATCAGGTTCCGCAACTGGTCGGTGATCTCCGCGGTGGTGAAGTGGGCATTCGTGCCGGCGATTTCGCGGATCATCGCCGCCGGGTCGGTCGCCCGCATGGCGTAGGTGCCGAAGGCACGCAGACGCACCGGACCGAACTCCGCGTCGCGCATCATCAGCGGGTGCTTGGTGCCCCACTTCAGGTCGGTGAACTGCCGCGTGCAGACGAAGTAGACCTCGGCCTTGAACGGGCTGTGGAATCCGTACTTCCAACCCTTCAGCGTCGACAGGATGGGCAGGTTTTGCGTCTCCAGGGTGACCATGCCGGGACCGAAGACGTCGGCGATCTTGCCCTGGTCGACGAAGACGGCCGCCTGCGACTCGCGTACCACGAGCTGCGCGCCGTACTTGATCTCGTTCTCGTAGCGCGGAAAGCGGTGGACCAGCGTGTCGCCGCTGTCGTCGGTCCACTGGATGATGTCGATCAGTTCGCCTCTGAGTTTGTCCCAAAGTCCCATAGCTCGCTCCTTGCGATTCCGCGAAAGTGACAGGCCTCGCTCCGCCCGGGCTTGCGCCCCGCGACCGCCGCCGCCTGACACACTAACGGCCGGCAGCGTAAGATCAAGGACAAAAACGTCCCGTAGTCCAACGCTCACGGACCGGCTCGCCTTCCCGGAATATCGCCCGATGGCCGCACCTGCGGCAAAAAGAAAGCGGGGCCTTCGCGATGAAGGCCCCGCTGTGTGTCACATCAGAAACGGGTCGGCGACCTTGCGCCGCCGCCCGTGCATCGTCACGGTGCAAGCAGGCCGTTCAGGATATTGATCAGCATCGACATGTCGCCCGGTTCCGCGCCGCCGTTGAGGTCCAGGTCGTAGCGCTTCTCATCGATGCCGGCGGACGGCATGCCGTTGAGCTTGTTGATCATGACGGACAGGTCGCCCGGCTCAGCGCCGCCATTACCGTCCAAGTCGCCCAGCGGGAGCGTCCTGAACGGAATCTGCACCGAATCGACGCCTGAGACGTCGCCCGTGGCCGTCACTTCGATGGTCAGGGCTCCCGTTCCCGCCATCCCGTCGGTCCGCATGCTGCCGAAGATGTACTTGATCAGCGGGTCGCCGCCCGGATCGTCCCCGACAATGATCTCGCCGGCCCCGCTGCCGGCCACCTTGGCCACGTCGATCGTGACGCTGTTGTTGCCGCCCCACTCCACAATCGTGATGTCGAGCCGCACACGGTGGCCGCCCTCGCCCATCGTGAACGTCGTGTTCTGGTAGACCCAGTCATAACCATCCGCAATCGCAGCGCTGATGTCCAGCGGCGAGATCGCCACGGCCGTAATATTGTAGTTGCCGTTGACGGTCACGGTGGTCGACGGATTGTAGACGTCGGCCACGGTGCTGACATCGCCCGCCCAGTGGTCGAACAAGCCGGCCCCCAGCGTCGAGTCGATGTTGACCACCTGGCCTTCGATGTAGGTGCCGCTGCCGGTGCCGTTGGTGACCGTCAGGGTGTACTGGTTCTTGGCCACGGCGGTGATGTTGTAGTTGCCGTTGACGGTCACAGTGGTCGACGGGTTGTAGATGTCGGCCACCGTGCTGACGTCGCCCGCCCAGTGGTCGAACAGACCGGCCGCCAGCGTGGAGTCGATGTTGGCGACCTGGCCTTCAACGTACGTGCCGCTGCCAGTGCCGTTGGTAACGGTCAGGGTGTACTGATTCTTCTGCGCGGCTTGCACGGTGTAGCTGCCGTCGACGACGATGGTCGTCGTGTATGCGCCGACGTCGGCCACGGTCCCCGTCTGGCCGACCCACTGGTCGAACAGGGCCGGGGCGCAACTGGCGGTGATGGTCACCACCGCTCCGTCCGCGTAGACGCCCGAGCCGGTGCCGTTCTGAACGGTCAACTGGTAGTTCAGCAGCGCGGTGATGTCGTAGTTGCCTTCCATGAGGACGGTCGTCGTGGGACTGAGGACGTCGGCCACGTTGGCCACGTCCCCGATCCAGCGATTGAACTGCCAGGGAGCGAACTGGATGGTGTCAAAATCGATCTGCACGACCGTGCCGTCGACATAATTGCCGCTGCCGAAGCCGTTGGTCACCGTGAGGTCGTACGACGGCGGCGGCGCAGCGGTCACCGTGTAGTTGCCGTTGACGATGATCGTCGTCACGGGGGCATACACGTCGTCGACATAGGTCACATTGCCCACCCACATGCCGAAGTTGGCCGGGTTGGTCGCCCCGATGGTCACAACGTCGCCTTCGCGGTACCGGCCGTCGCCCCACCCGTCGTTGACGGTCAGGTTGACGTAATTGCGGCCCCAGAGGCTGACGTCGTCGATGTTCCAGCCGCAATAGGTCACCGTGGTGTCGGTCGGGCCCATGAGCCAGCGAACGTAGACTGTCTCCTCATCGTCGGCAACCGCGGAGATGTCCAGGTCGACGAACATCCATTCGGTGTCGCTGACGGCATAGTAGCCGTTGCGGTAGACCTCGTACCAGAGCACGCCGTCGTTGGAGACCTCGATGACGGCCTCATCCCAGGGATCGTACTCCACGCCCAACCAGCGATAGAACCTCAGGTGCACGTCGCCGCGGTTGCGGCAATCGATGGGCGGTGAGCAGAGAATCTCGGCCGTACTCATCGAACTCCGGTAATCGCCCACAAGATTGTAGCCGAAGACGTACAGGTTGGTGTAGCCGGAGGTCGGGTCGGGATCGCCCGAAGAGCCGCCGTTGCCAACAGGTCGGCCGTACGCCCAGTAGCCATCGTGAGTCCACAGCGGGTCCTCATTATCATCCAGCGGCTCGCTCAGCCAATCGAACGTCTCGCTCCAGATTTCCTGGTAGGGAAGCGGGGACATGGCCGTCACGAGCTCAACTTCGTCCAATATCCAGTCAAAAATCTGCGGGTGCTGACGAACCTGGCCGACACCGAAATCGTCGTAGTAGCATTGGACCCACGGCCGGAGGTACTCGTAGAGTTCCTCGCCGCTGATGTAGCCGTCG
Source organism: Planctomycetota bacterium (assembly GCA_016935955.1). Next base: position 4,811 of record JAFGPY010000339.1, on the reverse strand, counting down.
CCGTCAAGGTCGCTGAAGAGACTGTAGGCGGCTTCCAGCAGATACTGCGTGAACATGCCGTTGTTGAAATCCGCACTCTCGGAGGACACCTCCGTGTCGTCGCAGGCCGTCAACACGAGAATTTGCGTACCCAGCGGCAGGTCGTCAAAGTCCTTGGCATTAGGATCGGTGGAGACCTCCTTCATGGACCGCATCAGGTCGCTGGCGAAACCGTCGCCTTCCATGGGCAGGGGATTGTCCCGGTTGAGGCACTTGATCGTAATGCCCTTTTGCGGTCCGACGTCCTTGATCATGCCGCCGCTGTGGCAGGTGTCGAGAATGACGACGACCTTCCCGGCGGTGAGAGCGTCGATCCACTGGACCAGTTCGTCGTCGCGGATCATCGTCTCCCAATCGTCCTCGGCATCCCAATCGTAGTCGTAAGGCACGATGAACTCGTCGAAGAAGTCTTCCTCGTCTTCGGGCGGCTGGTCCACGTCGTAGCTGCCGTGACCGGAGAAATAGAAGACGAACGTGTCGTCGGGCCCCATCAGCGTGCCATAGTGGGCGATGGCATCGTAAATGGCCTGCTTGCCCGCCACGCCGTCTCTCAAGTCCTCAAGAAACTGCGGCAGCGGAAACCCGAATTCGTCGGTGGCGTCCACCAGAACGGTGATGTTCGAAGGCTTCGTCAAACCGTAAGGATTCCATATGGGATCGTCGTGCAGCAGGAAGTACATGTCCCATACGTCGTCATCGCAGTAACTCAGGTCGCCGACCATCGAATCCCCATAATGGGAAACGCCCGCGAGCACGGCATAGCGAGCAGCTTGGGCCGGAGCGCAGACCAGCAGCGCAACAACCAGAGTCAGCATCATCACCGACAGCACGTGCAGCTTGCTCGACGCGATATCATGCACTCCCTTGGCGATCTGATGGGATCCCACAGAACCTTCCTCCAAACAATTCCACACGCGCAGAGAGGCCAGACCCTCCCGATGCGCATAAGTATACCACAGAAAAAGGAGTTGTGCGCTTTTTCCGCCGGTTACAGTATGTTACTCCAAACCGGCCTTCAAGTCAAATTGGCCCACTCTGTTAGAACGCCCCAAAAACCGTCAGGATTCCTGAAAAACCGGGCTAAAAGCCCCTTCTCCGCCGACCGCGCGGCAGATTGCGACGGCGAGGAGTTATCGGACCTGCCGCTGCCCTGCTCCCCCTCTCCAACCGTGCAACGGACCCGACGCCGCCTGCCGAGCGCATCCCGACCAGCGTTGGTCGTTCTGGCATACGTTCAGGGCAGCGACTTGACCAGCAGCAACTCGGCGGCAGGGGCGTCCGGCAGGGTGAACCGGCCGACGTCGGCGTAGCCGAGTCGACGATAGAAGTGCTGAGCGTCCTCATCGGCCTGCGTCGAGGTCATGACGCGTCCGTACCCGCGCTGCCGCATCTGGTCCTCCCAGAACAGGACCAGTCCCCTGCCCAGCCCCCGGCCCCGGTGCGGCTCCAGGACGAACAGCAGGTTCATGAACGGAATGGCGTCCCATAAGTAGCCGAACCTGAGCCAGCCCACGACGCAGCCGTCGAGGCGGGCGACGATGACCTCCCTCGCGAAACCTTCTCCGGCAACATGGTCGTGTGACGGTCGTGCTGCGTCAGAAACGCGACGTCCTCGCCGCACGCGCACTCGATGGTAACCGTCGGATTCATGGTCGGATTCCCTGGATAAACCGTCGGCTTGCGGACTCCAACTGCCTGCTATTCCAGAACGACCTCGCGCGCCGGCTCCAGACCTACCTGGTAGGCTGGAATGTGCGTGTGCATCGGCCCGAGCTTCAGCACATTGCCGTCGAGTTCGGCGTCCCGGTAGACGCGATCGCCCCAACAGTATTCCCCAATGAAGCGCATGACGAGCCGCTCGCGCTTCTCGGCGCGCGTCGCACCGACGGTCTCAATCTCAAAACGCACGAGGACAATGCCAATGGGCGTCCCGCTGCCGCCGGTGTTGCCGTAGTACTCAAGAACCGTGACGCCGGACGGACTCGTGCCGAGAAACCGGTAGCCGAAGTTCAGCCGGTCTCTCCCGTCGTCGCCAGGAAGTGAGAACCTGACGAAATCCCCCATCGTGACGGACGCATCGGCGTAGGACCCGTCTCGTGTGAAGAACAGGCCTTCGACTGCAACGGCCGCAATGCGATCACCCGTCTCGCGTAGCCAGAAGTCGGGAGCCTCGTCACCTCCGTGGAAGTCAGCCAGGAAGAACGGCGGGATGGGCTTGCCCTGGTACGTAAAGCTCTTTCTGGCTTCCAGCAACACTGAGCCGTCCTGGCCGTGCCTTGCGACCGCATCGGTGTTGCCGCAACCGACGCAGGAGGCAATGAAAGCCGACAGTGCAGCCGTTACGATCCACCGTGTCATGACGAGTTTCTCCCCCAGGTGCTCTATGCGGTGCAACCTACTTGCCCTTTGACTTCCCGCGCGACATGGCAAAGAGCATTTGCATCTCGGGATTGCCCGAGATTGTCGCCAAGTCCGAGGCCGTGCGGCCGGCCGCGTCGGGAATGTCGGCACGGGCCCCATGGGCCAGCAGACACACAAACGCACAAGGTAATGATCTCGGCATGATTGCCTCCTCGACCGCAGAACTGTCCCGCCGCCTCACCGGTCGCGAGCGTACCGCGGAGGGCACCGGCCGTCAAGCGCGAGCCGCCCGGAAGATACAACACTTCAGAGTGGCCTTGCGGTCGGCGGTCGCGATTCATAGAATCGTCCGTCCTGTCAGGGGGTTTCAGCGTCGTGCTTGTGTCGCGAACTGGGAAGGGTCATGACCGATCTGCTTGTAGCCATCGATCTGCCGGCCGTTGAGGAACCGGTGCGGTACCTGGTGCTGGGCATCCTGGCGGCGTTGCTGGTCAGCATGGGCAAGGCCGGATTCGGCGGCGGCGTGGGGCTGCTGAGCTACCCGCTGATGATCATGGCCTGCCGCGGCGAAGCCATGAAGGCCGCGGGCATCATGCTGCCCCTGCTGGTCCTGTGCGACTACGTCTCGGTGCTCGCCTGGTGGCGGCGATGGAACATCCGCGTGGCCGTGCGGCTCGTGCCGGGACTTCTCGTCGGGCTGGCCGTCGGATGCGGGATATTGGCGGCCATGGGACGACTCGGCCGCGCGGCGGATGGAAGCGAAGCTCATGGGCCAAGCCAAGCTGATGCGGCCCTGATGCTCGCCGTCGGCCTGATCGCCCTGGGCTTTGTCGTGCTGCAATTCCTGCGGCGCAAGAAGGCCGCACGGGTGCCCGTTGCCGCCGCGACAGAAGGCGCGGAGGCCAGCCCGTCGCATGCTTCTGCAAGCAGAAGCATGGCGCCAGCCCCCGCGAATGGAGACGCGGCTCGCGGAGACGAAGAGGCTCACCCCTCGGTGCCCGGCTTTTGGGAGACAGCGCTGCTTAGCACCTCCGGCGGCGTGACGACGATGCTGGCTCATGCGGCCGGTCCGATCATCACCATCTACATGCTCCGCCACAGCATGCCCAAGGACCGGTTCGCGGCCACGACCAGTTTCTTCTACTGGATCGGCAACCAGATCAAGATCCCGCTGTACGTGGCCCTGGGACTGCTCGACACCGAAGCCCTCGTTGCGGCCGCATGGCTCGCCCCGGCCATCGTCGTGGGGACGCTGCTGGGAGTGCTGCTCAACCACCGGGTGCGGCAAGCCCACTTCACGGGCATCGTCCACGTGCTTCTTGCCACCGTGGGCGTGTACCTGATCACCAAATCGCTAATTGCCTTTTTCGCAATGACTTAAGGATTCGGCAGTGCGTCATGAAACTAGAGACTCGGATTCTTTGCCGAGACGCCGCTCGGCGTTTACTCAAGTAAATCCACATTGCCGCAGAAAGCCCCTTTTTGCGGTGCCTAAGGAACGGAATCCGATTTGACTGCCTGCGGTTTCTGAGTTACGTTTTAGTAGACTGAAGGGCTCCATTTCTGCGCTCTCAGTGGGCTTTCGGCACCGGGGGGAGGGTCTGGCAGCCCCATGCCACAGGCAGTTCCTGTCGTCGGCCAGACACAGCCGTTTCTTTTGGTATACAGTGGCCGCAGCCCCGGGCCGACGTATCGTTCAACCGGCGTCTCTGCAACTTGCTATCTCCCCATTGGCCGCAGCGCCGCATCCGATCGCGGGACCAGTCCAAGGAACCTCTGACCCAGGAACCTGAGGAGGCACCGATGAACCGCCTGCATGTTGCCATGGTTGTGGCCGTCGTGCTGGCTGGAACGGCCGTCTGTGCGTCCGCGGCTACGTACTACGTGGACCAGAATCATCCGGCAGCCTCGGACAGCAATCCGGGAACCGAGGCCCTGCCCCTGAGGACGGTAGACAATGCCGCCAACCGGGCATCGGCCGGCGACACGATCATCGTCAAGGCCGGCATCTACCGCGAGGCCGTGACGCCGGCGCGGAGCGGCACGGAGACGCAGCCGATCACGCTCAAGGGCGCCCCGGGCGAGCGCGTCGTCATCAGCGGGGCCGACACGATCAGTGGTTGGACCCAGTGCGACGAAACGACGGCCAAGGGCAATCCCAACTACGCCACCATCTACTACGCCGACATCTCCTGGCGGCCGGGCAGCCTGTATCAGGACGAGCAGCCGCTGGAGAAAGGCCGCACGCCAAACGTCGGCTGGTGGGTGTGTGACGGCGGCACCACAACGACGGTCATCGACACGGCACACTTGACCCAGGCGGACGATTACTGGAACGGCGCCGAGATCTTCTTCTGGGACACGAGCATCACGAGTCAGTACCTGCGCACGGTCACGGACTTCGATTCGGC
>JAFGPY010000338.1 GCA_016935955.1 Planctomycetota bacterium | reverse complement strand
TTTACCTGACCTTGCTCCAGAACGAGAACTGGGTCTACCAGAACACGGGCGTCACGATGTCCCGCGGCGGACACTATCTCGACCTGCAGGCCGTAGTCGAGAACCTCAACGGGAACAACTCGGTGACTCTGGCCATCGAAAAGCTCCCGGGCAGCGGCGACGGAGAGGTGCTTATCAGCGACCACCCGGAGCTGGATGACTGCTGGCGCATCCGCGGCAGCATGCGCAACAATGACAACGATCTCGAAAACTGCGGCGACCTGACGCTGCGGGTCACCTGCACGGGCGACCAGAACGGCGAGACGACGGCCGACGCGCTCATCGTCTGCCGACCCCTCGGCGACCTGGACGGCAACGGGGGCCCGGAGCCTACCGACATGAGCATTCTCATCCTGGCGCTGAATGGCATGGCGCCGCCGGGCTACACGCCTCGGACCTTCGATCTCGACGCCAACGGCGGGGCGGAACCGGGGGACCTGTCGCTCCTGATCAATGTGCTGAACGGTCTTCCGATCAGCTAGCCGTTTCGGATCACCTCGGCGGCAACTGATCGCCGGAGATGCCAAGGGGCCCTCGCCACGGCGGCGGCCCCTTCTTCCTGCGCGGGCTGAGACGGGATGGATGTGTCGGTTGCAGGCCGGCCACACGCGCTGCACCCTGCCCCTGCGGACCGGTTTTTCGGGTCCTGTTGCTGATTATCAACGCCTCCGCCTAACCTTCGGCATTGCCACTGCTTACGACCCACTCGGCCATCCGGCGACCTGTCTGGCACGGCCTTTGCAATTCCCATTCACCGAGCGGTTCCTCGGCTTTTCGCGGTGGGGCCGCGGCCGCATCGCTGTGACAGCGGTTCGGTCGTGAGGGTGGTCCGCGATGTTCGTGGGCTACGTGTGCAGGTTGTGTCTCGACCCGAATTCGGCCGAGGCACGGCTGCGTGTTTCTTGTGGGCATTGGAGAAAGGGGGAGTTTATGCGGTACGCATGGATTGCGGTTCTGGTTCTTGCAGCGGCCTCACCGACGTGGGCTGCGGACGTTTACAGTTGCGGGTTCGAGACGGCGGAAGGCTATGTCCTGGGGCCGTTGGACGGTCAGCAGGGCTGGCTCGCCGACGAGGACGTGACGGTCAGCCAGGTTCCGGATGCCTTGAGCAACCCGACCCAGGCCATGGTGATTGCCGCCGACGGCCAGTATGACAGCAACTTGTACTACGGCAGTGAGTGCTACTTCGCGGATCCCACGGCCAGCTATCCGCAGGTCACGGTCACCATGGATATCTTCATCACGCACGACCTGGAAGCGGACTGGGCCATCGGCTTCGGCAACGCCAGCTACTTCGTCAGCTACGTCTACTTCGGTTGGCTGGGTGATGTGACTCTCAACGACGACGACACCACGGAAGGAACGTGGACGCCCGGGAGTTGGATGACCCTGTCTGTCTACATGGACTTCGAAACGCAGACGGCCCTAGCCGACCTTGACGGCATGCCTCTCGGTCCGGTCGCGTTCGTTGGCGCCGGCGGATTCGACAGCATCTCGTTCCTGACGGACGACTACATCGAGGTCGACGAAAGCGCCATGTGGGTGGACAACATCGAGGTGACGGCGATTCCCGAGCCGGCCACGATGGCCCTGCTGGGCTTCGGGCTGGTCGGCCTGGTGGCTCGCCGCCGCAAGTAAGCAGGCTGCTTTGGCAATCATCACAGACAATCGGGCAGGCGCCTCGCGATAGGGGCACCTGCCCGATCTCTTTCCGCGGCGGCCGACAACGGCAGCCTGGCGCAGAAGAAACCCCCGCTCCGGAAGGAACGGGGGTTTCGCTGGTTACAACGTCTTCAGCGTCTTACGAGACGCGGCGGACGTTCTCGGCCTTGGGGCCCTTCGGTCCCTGGGCCACGTCGAACTCGACCGTGTCGCCTTCGGCCAGGGTCTTGAAGCCGTCGCCCTGGATGCCACTGTGGTGCACGAACACGTCGCCGCCACCGTCCTGTTCAATGAATCCGTAACCCTTCTGATCATTGAACCACTTCACTCTGCCTCGAGCCATTACCGTACTCTCCTAAGTCCTTCCCGGTCAGTGATCTTATCGACATGCCGCCCCCAGGAAGAATCCGGCGGCGCCGATGCTTTGTGCGAACTGCCCTCGGCAGTTCCAGCTCCGGGAAGATAGGCTTGTACAGCGGTGCCCAAGATCCGCAGAGTCTCTCAATACGGTATAATACTAAGGCCTTGCCAATCTGTCAATCTAATTCGACTATATTGAAAACAAGTGATTCCGGCGACATCGGGGCCCCGGGAAAGACGGTGGCGACCCTCTTTGCGAAGGCCGCCACCGCGATTATGTGCCTTTTTCGCACGGAAACGGCGTTTTCTCGCCCTGTCCTTACTTCCGCAGGGCCGCCTGGGCCGCCGCCAGCCGCGCGATCGGCACGCGGAACGGGCTGCACGAGACATAATTCATGCCCACTCGGTGGCAGAATTCCACGCTTGAGGGCTCGCCGCCGTGCTCGCCGCAGATACCGACCTTCAGGTTCTTGCGGGTCGAGCGGCCCTTCTTGATGCCGATCTCGACCAGTTGGCCCACACCCTCCTGGTCGAGGGCCTGGAACGGATCGCGGGTCAGGATCTCGCGGTCGATGTACTTCGGCACGAAGCTGCCGACGTCGTCACGCGAGTAGCCGAAGGTCATCTGCGTCAGGTCGTTGGTGCCGAAGCTGAAGAACTCGGCCGTCTCGGCGATCGTGTCGGCCACCAGGGCGGCACGCGGAATCTCGATCATCGTGCCGACCATGTACTTGACCGTGACCTTCTTCTTGGCCATGACGGCCTTGGCCGTCTCGTGAGCCAGCGCGGCCTGGACTTCGATCTCGCGACGGACGCCGACCAGCGGAATCATGATTTCCGGGTGGACCTTGACGCCCTTGCCCTGCACGTTGCAGGCGGCCTCGATGATGGCCTGGACCTGCATCTCCGAGATTTCCGGGAAGACCACGCCAAGGCGGCAGCCGCGGAACCCGAGCATCGGGTTCATCTCGTGGAGCTGCGAGACCTTGGCCTTGACCTTCTCGACCGTGGTGCCGAGGCGCTCGGCCATCTCCTGCTGGTTCTTGTCGTCGTTGGGCAGGAACTCGTGCAGCGGCGGATCGAGCAGGCGGATCGTCACCGGCAGCCCGTCCATGGCCTTGAAGATGCCCTCGAAGTCCTTGCGCTGCATCGGCAGGAGCTTCTTCAGGGCGGCGCGGCGGGCGGTCTCGTCGTCTGCCATGATCATCTCGCGGACGGCCCAGATGCGGTCGCCCTCGAAGAACATGTGCTCGGTACGCGTCAGGCCGATGCCCTCGGCGCCGAAGCCGCGAGCCACCTTGGCGTCGTGCGGCGTGTCGGCGTTCGTACGCACGCCGATCTTGCGGAAGCCGTCGGCCCAGCCCATCAGCGTGGCGAAGTCCTTGCTCATCTTCGGCTCCACCGTGGCCACCTGGCCCATC
>JAFGPY010000337.1 GCA_016935955.1 Planctomycetota bacterium | reverse complement strand
TGCCGTGGGTCGGCGCGATGCTGAAGGTGCAACCCGACGCCTGGGACATCTGGTTCGACCAGTCGCTCGGCCGCTATGGCGGCGAACTGGATCACGACAAGCCGTGGTACTTCTACCTCGTCAGAGCGCCGCTGTTGTGGATGCCATGGCTCGTCCCGATCCTCGTCGGCCTTCGACAGGCCCTGCGCCGCGCCACCGTCGCCCCGACGCTACGAACTTTCCTGCTGTGCTGGGCGATCGGCGGCCTGGCCCTGCTCTCCTTCAGCGCCGGCAAGCGGCTCTTCTACGCCCTGCCCTGTGTGCCGCCGGTGATGGTCCTGGCCGGCATCGGCCTCAACCACATCGTTCGCGGCCTGCCGCCGCGACTGTCGGGCCTGGCCCGGTGGGTCTACTGGGCACACTGGCTGGTCGTGCCCGGGGCGCTCGCCGGTGCGTGGTTCGCGGCCGCACGCTACGACGACTACCGCACGCCCATTCTGGCCACCGGGACGATGGGCGCCGTGGGTCTGGCCGCCGTGCTCGCGCTCTACGGCATGCGACGACGCGAGGCCTCGATCGTGACCTTTGCCGCCGTAGTTTTGACCCTGTTCACTTACGCCACGGCGACGATCATCACGCCCATGGAGGTCCAGGGCAACTACTACGCCCGCCTGGGCCGCGCCCTGGCCGGACGCGAAGTGATTCTCTTTGAAGACGTCGGCGCCGAGATCGTGTTTTACAGCGGTCGGCCGCTGCCGTTCGTGCCGCACCGCGACCTGGTCATGGACTGGCTCCGCGATCATCCGCGGGCCTACGTCATCACCGAGCGCGGCTACGGCGTCGAGGAACTCGCCCGGATCGGCGTCTGGCGAGAAGTGCCCCTGGTTCCCATTTCCAGCAGCCTGATGCATCGCGACGAGGACCCGTTTGTGGTCCTCGAACTGACGTCGCCGATCCAGACGCCCGTCGTGCCGCAAGCGACCGACGAGCCGCTGCCCGCGCCGGCGAAGCCGGCGGAAGACTGACCGAATCCATGTTCCATCCCGCCGGACATCGTCCAGGGGCCGCGCGGGTTTCCTGTTGCACGGGTCGGCGGGGACGGGTAGACTCGTCAACCATCGGTTGGTGTTCCTGTCGTCTGAATTCATCTTCTGGAAGGAGAACTCCTATGCGGCCCTTCAGCTCCCTGGCGCTCCTGGGCGCAACGCTCCTGGTTGCCTTGGCCGGGTGCGAGCCGACTGCCGAATCCTACGGCCTCGAAGGCCATCGCCTGTACCAAGCCCACGAGTACGGCCAGGCCACGGCGGCGTTCCAGCATGCCGCCGAGTTGCAGCCGCAGGTCGCCGCTCATCACTTCAACATGGCGGCGGCCCTGCAGGCCAGCGGCCACCTTGAGGAAGCCATCACGTCGTACCGCACGGCCACGCGGCTGGACCCGGGCATGGTCGAGGCCCACGAGAACCTGGCTCGATGCTGGATCGCCCTGGACAACCAAGAGCAGGCCATCGCCACGTACAAGCGGGCCTGCGAACTGAACCCGGTGTCGGCCGTGCCGTACTACAACTTCGGCCTCTACTGGCTGGAGCGCGGCGACCCGGAACAGGCCGAGATCTGGTTCCGCAAAGCCGTCAGCCGCAACCCGGAGGATCCGCAGGCCCATCACCTGCTCGGCGAATTGCTGATCAAGACGGGCCGCCGCGAGGAAGGCGTCGCGCATTACCGCAAGAGCCTCGAACTGCAACCGGTCAACCCGCAGGTGGCCCAGAAACAGTATGAGCTGGTCGAGAAGGATCGGCTTCCCCAGACCACTCAACCGGAGCCCGTCCAGTAGCCATGAGCCCCACCGACACGAAAGATCGAGCAGGGCCGGCCCGCCCGGTCGCCCTGCTCCGCGTTTTGCTGGTCTCGCTGGCGGCTGCTGCGCTGACCGCGGCATGGGGACGCGACGCCCACGAGGTCGTGACGCGCGAGGGCCTGTCGCAATTGCCGCCGCCCCTGGTGACGGAACTGGACAACGACCCGATGCTGGCCGCCATCTTGTCGCAGGTCATGGGCCCGGACAAGCGGGTGGCGCAGTTGAGGACCGAGGCCCAGCGTCTGCAAGGCGAACTCGACGCGGCGACCGGCGAGGCGGATAAGAAGCGCCTGGGGCCGCAAGCCGAGGCGGCATGGCGCCGCTATCGGCAGGAGCGGAGCAAGCATTTCTTCGATCTCGACGCGCTGACCGACGAGCCGCCGCCCTACGCGACGTTCCCGCACGATCACAAAACGGCGGCGCTGAAGGCGGCCGAGTACCTGTTGCAGCACAAGCCGCAGGAGGCCGCCGAACTGCTGGGCGAGGACCCCAAGAATCCGGCGACGCGCTACGATCCGAAGGACCGCTCGCGATGGGCGCAACTCGGCGAGGCGGCGCTCGCGCGGCACGGCACGTTGCCATGGGTGATTCGCGACCAGGTGCTGCGCCTGGAAGAAACGTTTCGCCAGGGACGGCACGACCGCCTGGCGGAAGTGATCGGCGACCTGTCGCACTACGTGGGCGACCTGTACCAGCCGCTGCACACGACGCAGAACTACGACGGCCAGGCCACGGGCAATCGGGGCGTTCACGCCGCGTTCGAGATCTACCTGGTGATTCGCCAGAAATCGCTGGAGCCTCAGCGCTACGAGCGTCTGCCGCCGCAATACCTGTCGCCGTACGACGCCGTCGAGGACGTGCCGGCGGCCGTGTTCGCCCAGGTGGGTCGCAACGCCAAGCTGGCCGAACAGATCTTTGCCGCCGATACCGAAGCCCGCAAACGTAGCGGCGCGACCGACGAGGATTTCGCGTACCTGAAGACCCTGGACCGCGAGGCGGCCGACGACCTGTTCCGCCGCAAGGACACCCAGGGACTGGACGCGCGGCAGAAGCGCCTGCTGCGGCACTCGGAGGAGCTCAGTCGCATCCTGACCGAGGAGTACGACGACCTGCCGCGACGAGCGATGGGCGTCGCCGCCTCGATGGTATCGTCGCTGGTTTACACGGCGTGGCTGCACGCCGGGCGGCCCGATCCGAGCGCCTCGGGTGCAGCCGCCGAGAAGGACGCCGAACGGCCGCTGATCTCCTGGGACCTGGTGATCTTCGGCGGCCTGGCGGCCCTGATGCTGACCATGTTGCTGCGTCGGCGGCGACCCCCGACGGCGCGGTGACGGCAACCCGATCTGCCGAGGCCGGATGCGTGCCGGCCTTCTGAGGCAATCCCACATCTGCGCGTTCCTTAAGGAGAAGAGTCGTGAAACTCAAACTGGTAGTGACCCTTGTGGCGGTCGCGGCCATGGCCTGCTCCGCCGCGGTGGCCGCCGAGCCGCGCGTCAAGCTGACCGAGACCGGCGGCCTGCTGGTCGACGGCAAGCCGTTCCTGCCGATCATGGTCTGGGCCCAGCCGTCGAGCACCCTGGAGATGCACAAGGGCCTGGGCATGAACACGATGCACCCGGGCGAGGGCGAAGACAAGGACCCGGCCAAGGCCTACCTGGACAAACTGCAGGCGGCCGGCATGATGGGACTGCTGAACATCGAGGCCTTCCGCGATGACCTGAAGGACCACCCGGCCGTGCTGGCCTGGACGGTCGAGCACGAGCCGGACATGGCCGAGAACCCGGCCTACGAGCCCGACCTGCTGCGCGGCGGTCCGGTCATCTGGATCGAGGGCGAGGCCGCGAAGGAAAGCACGATGAAGCGCAACGCCTGGCTCGACAAGGAGAAGTTGCAGTTGTCGGGCAAGCGTTGGCTGACGGCCGAGAAGGACGGGGCCGGATCGGCCACGTGGGAGTTCGAGGTGACCCAGGCCGGCGCCTACACCCTGTGGGTCCGTGAGTTCACCAAGAACTGGGCGAACCCGACGCGCTGGACACTGGACGAGGGCCAGCCGCAGGAGACGCCGCGCAGCCTGAGGCCCCTGGAGAACGTGACCCTCGGCGGCGGACAGGGCGTGGCCTGGGCCGAGTACGGCAAGGTGGAGCTGGCCGCCGGCAAGCACACGTTGAAGTTCGAGATCGTCGCGGGCCGCACCGTCGGCAAGCCCGACGCCGAGCCGAATCCCGAGGCCATCTTCGCCATCGACGCCATCTGCCTGACGCAGGCCGAGAGCCATCCGGCGGCCAAGCCGCTGGAGCCGACGCCCAAGCGGCTGCCGGAGATCGAGAAGGCCAACTACGAGAAGCTCAAGGCCGCCAAGCCCGACGCCCTGGCGTGGAACGTCCTGACGTCCGGGTGCTACGGCGGGTACCAGAAGTTGCCGATGCGCTACTACGAGGAGTTCGTCAAGTGGACCGACGTCGTCAGCTTCGACCATTACCCGATCACGGGCTGGAACCAGCCGGGGCGCCTGCCGGAAGTCGGCCTGGTGACGCGGAAGTACGTCCAGATGTGCGGCAAGGGCAAACCCGTCTGGACGATCGTCGAGGCCAGCGACCAGGACCTGTCGTGGACGGCGCCCGAGACGCGCGGCCCGACGGCCGCCGAGATGCGGGCCCAGGTCTTCAGCTCGATCGCCTGCGGGGCCAAGGGCATCGGCTACTTCACGATCGCCTTCAACCCGTTCCGCTGGAACAATCTGACCGACGAGATCAAGGCCGAACTCAAGCGGACCAACGGCGAGCTGACGGAACTGGCCGGACCGATCGTCCTGGGCGACACGGACAAGGCCCTGACGGTCACCGGCGACGAGACCGACGACAAGTCGGCCGAGGGCCGCGCGATCCACGCCATCCGCAAGGACTACGAGGGCAAGACGTACGTGATCGCGGTGAACATCACCCGCGCCGCCGTGACGCCGACGCTGAAGGTCGACGGTGCGACGGCGGCCAAGGCGACCGTCTGGAAGGAGTCCCGCGAGGTAGCCGTCAGTGACGGCGGCTTCAGCGACGCCTTCGAGCCGCTGGCCGTGCACGTCTACTTGCTCCAGTAGGGGCGGCTCGTGAGCCGCCCTCGAAAGGGTCGGAGCACTCGACATGTCTGACGGAGCAGACACCCCGGCAGTTGTAGTACTACAACGCTACATCGTGGCATGGGCGTCCCGCCCATGCGTCCCACGGGCGTCTCGCCCGTGTGAAAACGGCGTTTGCAGGGCCAAGATGGCCCTGCGACTCACGGGCAAGATGCCCGTGCCACGGTGAAAAGGCCTTGTAGCGTTGTAG
>JAFGPY010000336.1 GCA_016935955.1 Planctomycetota bacterium | reverse complement strand
CCCTGGAAGTTCGGCGACAAGATCGACGGGGCTTTCCAGTCGCTCTATTGCGGCCCGAGGAAGGAAGCCCAGCAGATGGCCGAAGAGTATTTCCCGATGCTCGACAAGCTGGTCAAGGATTTCCCCAAGGTGAAGTTCGCCATCCTGACGCACCCGATCAGCGGCGACGGGCTCGACCTCAAGGGCATCGAGAAACCCGCCGAGAGCGACTGGAACGTCGGCGGCGGCGATTACAGCGAAGCGGTCGTGCGGCACTACTACGGCAAGCTGCCGATCCTCGACATTCGCGACATCCTCTCGACCCACGCCGACGGCAAGCCCTGCACCTTCGAGTACGAGGGCAAGACCTACCGCAAGATGTGCCCGGAGTACCACGTCGAGAAGGCCGACCTGATTCACCCGAACTCGACCGAGGGCAAGGAGCGCATCGCCAAGGGCTTCGTCCTGCTGCTGGCCAGGATGTTCGCCGCCGACAAGCTGCCGCCGATGGACACGCCGAAGCCCGAGATTCTGGAGAAGAAGGAATCGGGCAGGAAGCGCTAAACGAGCCCGAACAGGTCGAGGAACAGCGTACCGCGTGGGTCCGGGGGACCCACCCTACCGTTGGAGGATCCTTGTCACTCGGCCCCTCCAACCCTACAATGCTGCTCAATACTGCAAGTTAGTGGGCGTCTCCCGGAGACATGCCACATGAGCGAGCTACTTACGAGGAGTGAGAAACTCTCCCCCGGTCCGCTGCTCTTGTTCGTTTCTCTGCTTTCACCGCTATCGTTCGGACTGGCATTCCTGGTTGCCGGCATCGCATACTGGAGCGGCGCGTCCTCTGCGACTCAGGCGGCCTGGGCCGTTCCCTTCTTTGTCGGCTCGATGATCTTCCTGTTCGTCATCAGCTTCCTATTCGCACGGAGAATCGGGCAGCATCCACTCAAATGGGCCGCAGGAGGAATGGTCACCATCGGCATTTCCACCGCCGGCCTGGTCCTTTGGTGGATGCACCGTCCCGAGTCCGGCGTCGCAAAAAGGACGCGACTCTGGGCATGGGGAGGGGCCGCGGTCGTTATTGCGGCAATCGCCGTCATCGGCCGCGGGATGGAGCAGTCAGGCAGATCCGCCGACCGCCTGCCGATCATCCATATCACAACGCCTGACGGAACCGTGCCTATCAAGAAATGCAGCAAGTGCGGCCGTGAAGTCTCGGTCCTGTACAAAGCCGGCGACCGCTGCCCCCATTGCGGGGCGCGGTGGTCCTATGAGACCGAGTGATCGTCATGGCGGAGGGGGGGCCACACCTTGACCCGAAAGACAAGGCATGTGATCGCTGAGTCGTGACACACTTTAGGGCTACGCCCGCCGAAGTGTGGTCCTCGGCACTCAACCGCTAGGGCGTTTTTTGATAGTCTTCCGCACCGCTTCTTCAAAAGTAGCAATGACATTCGTCGCCTGTGTTCGTGCGAACACGAGGTCTTCTTGAATTGCGGCCCCTTCGGGTAGCGGGTTGGCTGCTTGCCAATCCTTAATTCTTTTGTACCGCTTCATAAAGTCAGCATCGGACCTTGCCTTGGATTTCAGGAAGTCCTCCCACGGCTTATCGAGTTTCTCCATTTCGTTACAGGATGAACACGAGAGCACGCGGTTGCCAAGAGCGTTCATTCCTCCTCTCGACGCGCTGACGAGGTGGTCAATGTGCCCTTCCTTGACTTTACGCTGCAGCGACTTGCCGCAGTATGCACAGCAGTTGTCGAAGTGCTGCCATATCGCATCCACTTCTCGTTTGGTTGGGCTTGGATCGACGATCTCCGAAAAGCAGCGTCTGATGATGTTCTTGACGTAAGCTGGTGTTATGGCAGGCATCCGATTCTCCTTCTACGATCTCTTGCCGGGTGCCACATCTTGACCCCAAGGGCAAGGCGTGCCGCCACAAGCATTCGCAAATATGCACTCTTCTATAAGCAGAGGCACGGCACCCGTTCTGGTCTTCACATGCTATGAGTGTCGTCTGCAGAGGCCGTCTGCGAATCGGATTGGGTTTGCGGTTTGGGGGGCACCTCGCCGGCGGTCACGGGGCCAAGCTTGCGGAGACGCTCGTAGCGATTCTCCAGCAGCGTGTCGATCGCCTGGCCTCGGACCTGTCGCAGATAGCCGGTGAGCCGCCGCTCCAGGACGGTGGCCATCTCGCGCGGGTCGCGATGCGCGCCGCCGACCGGTTCGGGAATGATCTCGTCCACGACGCCCAGCTCGATCAGGTCCTTGGGCGTCAGGTGCAGGGCCTCGGCCGCCTGCGGAGCCAGTTTGGCGTCGCGCCACAGAATGGCGGCGCACCCTTCGGGCGTGATGACGCTGTAGTAGGCGTACTCCAGGATGCCGATGCGGTCGCCGACGCCGATGCCCAGCGCGCCGCCGCTGCCGCCCTCGCCGATCAGGGCGCAGACGATCGGCGTTCTCAGGCGGCTCATCTCCATCAGGTTGACGGCAATGGCCTGGGCCTGGCCGCGCTCCTCGGCCCCGATGCCCGGAAACGCGCCGGCCGTGTCGATCAGCGAGACCACCGGCAGGTGGAACTTCTCGGCCAGCCGCATCGCCCGCAGGGCCTTGCGGTACCCTTCCGGGTGCGGCAAGCCGAAATGGCAGGCCACCTTCTCTTCGGTGTCGCGGCCCTTGTGGGTGGCCACGATCATGACCTTCTCGCCGCCCAGGCGGCCGAAGCCCGTGATGATCGCCTTGTCGTCGCTGAAGTAGCGATCGCCGTGCAGTTCCTTGAACTCGGTCACGAAGGTATCGATGTAATCGCGGGCCAGCGGGCGGGCCGGGTGGCGGGCCACCTGCACCAGTTCCCACGGCGTCAGCGACGAGTACTTTTTACGGATCATGTCCACGAGGTTGCGGCGGATGTCGCGAATCTCGGCCGACATGTCGACGCGGCGGTCGATCTGCAGCTTCTCGAGTTGGCGAATCTGCTCCTCGAGCGCGGTAAACGGTTTCTCGAATTCCAGACAGGCGGTCTGGGCCATGGCGGACGCTCCTGAAGGCTCAACGACTGGCAGCCCGTTTAAGAAGTCAGTTTCCTATGCGGCACGCCCGCCCTCGGACGTGACTGAAGGCCGAAAGTGATCGCTCAAGCTCGCGCCCCCGGCCGAGGGCGGCCGGGCTACATTTACTCAACGGGTCGCTAGCTTGCCGCCGTGGACACTCCGGCCGACCCCTTCTCGAACGGCCGCCCGATGCGAACCAGTTGCTCGATGACGGCGTCGGCCGAGTGCGGCCGCAGGTCCGGATTCTT
>JAFGPY010000335.1 GCA_016935955.1 Planctomycetota bacterium | reverse complement strand
CCAGACGTAGACGCGCCACACGCCCGGGGAGACCTCCTCGGTCGCCCATTCGCCCTCGACGTCGATCAGCTCGACCTTGTTCCGCAGGTAGTAGCGGTCGGCGCCGGCCTGCGGCACTTGCGTGCCGTTCCAGGCGCTGTTGACGGTAATCGTGCTCGTCGCCGAATCAAAATCGATGATGTCCCGGGTGTACTGGGCCGTGATGCTCGTGTCCCACAGGAAGATCTCGGCCCCGTTCCAGTAGTCGTCCGCCTGCGTCAGGTTCACCGGGTCGGTCATCGTCGTGGTCGTGCCGCCTTGGGCGATCCACCAGCCGCTGTTGGGAATGCGGGCCTTGGTCAGCGGCAGCTCGTCCTGGTACAGCGCCGTGGCCTCCCACGAGATGTCCTTGTAGTAGATGTCGCCGTAGTTCGGGTTGCCCTTGGCGATCGCCTCGGTGCACTGCGTCCAGCCGGTCAGCAGGCCCGCGCCGCTCAGGACGACCCGCTGCCCGGGCGCCCCCTTGAGCGTGATCGGCTGCGTTTCCGTGCCGCTCCGCGAGAGACCGAACCGCTCGCGGTAGATGCCGGCCTTGACGATCGTCGTGTCGCCGGCAACCATCACTGCTGCCGCCTGCGACATCGTCAGCCACGGCAGGGCCTCGGTCCCCGGGTTGCTGTTGGAGGCCGCCGGATGGTTCTGGTCCACGTAGTACGTAGCCGCCTGCGTCGCCGCCGAGCCGGCCAACACCGTCACCATGCCCAAACACACGATCACCACAATTCTCATCATGACTCGCTTCCTTCGCTTTCGCTGCTGACGCACGTACTGTGTCTCGTATCGACTCGCACGGACCGCTATGGCAACACGTTGCCGCTGTAGGCGCGAACGGTCCGCAGGTCAGCCGTCGTGATCACCCCGTTGCCGTCCACGTCGTAGGCGGCGGTCGTCTCGGTGAGATCGCGGCCCGCGCGGTTGCGGACCTCCATGAAGTCGGCCGGGCCCACGCTGCCCGAGTTATTCACGTCGCCGGCCAGAACGGCCAGCACAGCGGACTTCACGCCCTGGACCTCCGTTCCGTCGGCGGCCCGGACGGCCTCGGAGAGCGTAATCGTGTAGTGGTCGGCGTCCGGCAGCGGGCCGCTCAGCTCGACGGTCATCGCCTTGTCGATGTCGGCCAGCGTCACGCCCGTGATGGTCGACGACTGGTCGCCGCTTGCCGCTCCGACGATCGTGACCGACGACAGGTTGACCGTCGCCGGATCGACCGGCGCCCCGAACACCAGCCGCAGACGCCTCACGCCGGGCGCGCCGCCATAGACGGTCGTGTCGGTGAACTCGTGGCCGATATCGGCGGCGCCGTGGGTGGCCAGCACCTCCCACTTGCGGACCTCGCAGACCGGCGGCGGCTCGTACGGCCAGATCGGAATGTCGCGGACCCAGTCGCCGTCGAAGTCGCGGGCCATGTACTGACCCACGTTGATCGATGAGCCGACGTTCGATCCGTCCTGGGCCAGGCCGATCGCCGGGCTGCCCGCCTGGAGCGTCAGGTCCCAGGAGAAGTCGGTCTTGTCCTTCCAGTTCAGCATGGCCCCGGTCTTGAAGGCCACGCGGCGGTCGGACGGAGTGAATTCGACGTAGTCGGCGCCCTTGGCCGTCACCGCGCGGACCACTCCGTCGAAATCCAGCTCGATGTGATCGCCCACGTTGATCAGGCCCATGTCGCTCGTGTCGCTGACGTAGACGCGGTTGCTGTAGAACGTCTCGCCGGACATGGAACTCACGCTGTAGTAGCTGTGCGGCACGCTGGTGAACTGCGGCGAGGCGTAGACGCTGTGCGTGTCGCGGCCGCTGTTGGCGACATACTGGGCGAAGGTGTCGCCGTAGCCGCCTTCCCAGATGACCACCGTGTCGTTCATGCCGTCGGCGTGCCAGAACAGGTTGTAGTCGCTGGCGTAGCCCATGGCCTCGGTCGCGCCCCAGCAACTGCCGTGGTGCCCCTTGACGTTCAGGCCATTGGCGATGTTGACGTTCGTGCCGCCCGAGGTGTTGATCAGGCCATAGTGCGAGAACATCATCGTGTTGTGATCGAACCAGAAGTCGCTGCACGAGTCGTGCCCGAGGATGACCATGTAGGCCCGCGAGCCGATGATCGTGTTGCCCGTGTAGTAGACGTGGTCGCACTGGGCCATCATGTACGACTGGCCGGCGTTGGTGATCAGGTTGTCCTCGATGGTCAGATTCGACTGGTCGCCCCAGGTCTGCAGGTTGTCGGCGTGGCTCCACCACCAGTGACCATGAATCCAGCTTCGCCGCACGGTGCAGTCGTCGCCGTTGAGGACGATACCGTCGTACCAGTTGTCGCCGACTTCGCATTCCTCGATCGTCACGCCCCCGCGATCGGAGACGCTGATGCCGCCGTCATTGAAGCAGACGAAGTTGCGGCGGTAGAGGCCATTCTCGTTGTAGCGGCCGTAAATGCCCGTGCCGTCGTTGTGGTGGATCGAGCAATTCTGCACCGTGATGTGGCCGAAGTTGGCACTCGACCAGCAACCGATGCCGTGGCCGGCACCGTGGCGGATCTCCAGGTTGTCGTAGACCCAATAGCCCATGTTGCCCCATTCGATGACGAACCGCGACCGCCGCGAACCCTCGATCATCGCGTCGGCCGGGTTGCCGCTGCCCTGCGGCCACAGGTAGACGCGGTACGACCCGGTGCCCAGGTCCTCGACCGCCCACTCGCCTTCCTCGTCGATCAGCTCAACCTTGTTCTGCAGATAGTAGCGGTCGGCGCCGGCCTCCGGAACGTTCGTGCTGTACCAGACGCTGTCGACCGTGAGCGTGCTGGT
>JAFGPY010000334.1 GCA_016935955.1 Planctomycetota bacterium | reverse complement strand
CGCATGGAGTCAAGTGGGATATCGGCAGTTTTCATAATCCTCGACCCTACAGACATGCCGATGCCCATAGATGTCGCTTGGCGGACCGGCCGGCCTCTTGTCAAACGTCTGGCCAGCAACGAGATGCCTGGACGCGGGCTAACACTACAACGCTACAAAGCCTTTTCACCGTGGCACGGGCATCTTGCCCGTGAGTCGCAGGGCCATCCTGGCCCTGCACAACGCCGTTCGCCCACGGGCAGGATGCCCGTGGCACGCATGGGCAAGATGCCCATGCCACGATGTAGCGTTGCAGTGCTGACCAGTCCCCTGCGAACAGACTCCGTGGCCGACCTGCGGTCGCAACTGGCCGAGAAGGGCCTGGAGTCGTGGAAGAAGCGGTCCTGGGTCGACGTGCCGGAACTGAAGGCCTGAGCAAACCGTATGCAATCACGCAGGGGGCAGGCCCGCGATGCGGCCGGCCCCCTGTTTTTTTTCACCACGTACGGGCGTCCCGAAGTGCCGCAATCGGCTCCCCGCATCGAGCCGCACCACTTGCCCGTCCGACGCTCACTGCGTCGAGGCCCAGAGCAGGAAGTTCGTCAGGATCGCCAGCGCGTCCTCGTCCTCGTAGCCGCGGCAGGCCCAGGCATCGAATCCCGTCTGGCTGTAGCTCAGGTCGAACGGACTGTACAGGCCCACCATCTTGTCGCCGCGATACAGGCCGTACAGCAGCGGCAACGGCTTGCCGATTCGCTCGGCTCGCAACGCGTACTTGTAGCCCACCTGCCCGATGGCGTATCCCGTCGCCGTGCCCATCTGTCCCGACAGCAGCGGCGATTCGGCGGTCAGTTCCTTCAGCTGCAGACCCAGCGACGCCGCCAGGGACCGAAACGGTTGATCGAATGCGGCTTCGCCCATGGTCGCCTCGGCCAGCAGGAGGCCGCCGTCATCGAGGAACTTCTTCAGGGCCGCCGTCTCGGCCTCGGACAGCGAGAGGCCCTTGCGGCCAGCCAGCCGGGCGATCCGGGCCCCCGCGGCGCCAAGGCCCGACGGCGCCGCCGCATCGGCCACGGTCAGCCGCAGCGGCCCGCCCTCGGGCAGGCTCGAGGCCAGCATCTGGAGCGGGCGGTAGTTGCGACCGGCGTACCACTCGCCGCCGTGGGTCAACGAGGCGATGGTCAGTTGGCTCTGCGGGCCGGCCTGGATGGTCGTGTCCATGTAGCTCTTGCGCTTCATGACGTGCCGCTCCGCCAGCCGCGCACGCAGCGGACGGTGGTCGGTCGCGTAGACGTACAGGTTGCCGCCGAGCTGGAACTGCGGCACCTTCTTGGCCATGGCCTGGCTGTTCCAGGCGCAGGACAGGTCCTGCCACGAGACGAACAGGAACGTCCGCATGCCGTCGTCGGCGCCGTGCAGCACCGGCAGGCGGGGCTTCATCTCCTGGTCGGCCGAGAAGACGGGGTGCTCCTTCTCCAGCAGCTTCAACTCCCATTCCGGCCAGACCTCGCTGCAGATCTGCTCCCAGGCCTTGCGGGCCGTCGGACTGCCGCACGAGGCCTCGAACAGGATCGTGCCGCCGGAGTCGGTGAACTGCCGCAGCTTCGCCTTGTTCTCGGCCGTCAGGTTCAACTCCGACTCGGCCGTGATGTAGAGGATCGGCGCGTCGTGCCAGTCCTCGACCGGCGCCGTCAGGTTGATGACCTGCCACTGGATGGGTTGCTCTTTCAGGTGCGCGATGTAGGCCGCCAGGTTGGCCACGTCGCGACTGTGGTTGTTCCACTCGCCGTCGAACTGAAGCTTGTTGAACAGGATCGGCGCGCGGCCCTTGACCAGAAAACAGATGGCGTAGCAGGTGTTGGGCGTCCGCCCCCACTCGCCGTTGCGGTTCTGCTTGCGGATGAAATACTCGGCGCCCTCGGCGTACCAGTCGTGGCCGCCGAAGTACTTCATGCCGCTGGCCAGCCCGGCGCGCTCGCAGGCGTAAAGCCAATAGTCAATCCACTGGGCGAGTTGCGGCGCTTTGCCGCCCGCCGCGGCCGGATGGTCCGACGCCTCGAAGTACTTGCCCAGCCATGCCAGCCCGTTGTCGATCGCCTTGTCGACCTGGGGCGTACGCCCGCTGGAGCGGTTGTTCTTGCAGGGGCACCCGAGGCCGCCATAGAGATAATCTCGCGTGATGAACAGCGAGGCCACGGCCGCAGCCGTCATCGATCCGTAGCTGGTGTCGCGCACGAGGTTGGCGCCCTTGCCGAACAGGGTGCCGTAGTTCCACCCCCCGTCCTCAAGCTGGTTCTTCAGGTAGCAGTTCTGGGCCCGCAGCATGGTCTGCTCGGGAATTTCCAGCCCGGCCTTGATCGCCTCGCTCAGCCCGAGAATGGCCATCTGCGTGTTCGAGAAGTCCCACCACGCGTCCTTGGCATTGACCACGGGAGGATTCGTGTTGCGCTCGAAGTTCGGGTAGCTCCACGGGCCGTCCTCGGGCGTGGGACGCTGCGTCACGACCAGAAACTCGGCGTCCTTCTTGAGCACCTCAAGAGCCCGGCTGCGCAGCTCGCGGGGGAGCTTCGGCAGGAGCTTGCTGATCGTCATGATCCGCAGCGAGCAGGTGTAGGTGTAGTGCATGTCGAACTTCAGCAGTTCGTCGAATCCCTTGGCCATCTTGGGATCGTTCATGCTGACGCCGGCGTAGGCCAGGGCCAGCATGGCGCAGACCTCGTACCCGCCGGCCATGCCGCCCTCGTCGCGCCACTTGTACGTGCCGTTGTCCGACCACCACCCCTTGTCGTTCTGGGCAGCCAACAGGGCCTGCACGCCGCGATCAATGGCCGAGGTCACCTGCTCGTCCGTCGGACGCTCAGCCGCAGCGATCGATCCGAACACCAGAACGCATACCGCTGTCGCCAGAACTCGCATCAGGTGTTTCATCGGGAAGTACCTCCGGCAGGAACCCATTGTTGAGGTCACAGCACATCCCATAGCGTGTGGGGGGATTATTATGACATGGCTAGAATGACAGCACAACATAAACCCGGCACAATTACCAACTTGGGTACGGCGGTTTTCGGTGCCGCGATGCCTGGAACCATGTGCGACGGCCGATCAGGACAAAGGGCGCTCCTCCTGACGCTACAACACCACGTCGTGGCATGGGCATCTTGCCCATGCGTCCCACGGGCATCCTGCCCGTGGGCGAACGGCATTGTGCAGGGCCAGGATGGCCCTGCGACTCACGGGCAAGATGCCCGTGCCACGGTGAAAAGGCCTTGTGGTGTTGTAGTACTAACACAGATAATGGGTTGACGATGATGCAGTTGCCCGTTGCCACGTCGCCTGCCGGGACGTATTATCGCTCCACCCATGGCCAAGGAGGACTTGCTTTGAGAATCGACGCCCAAACCGTTTCCCGCCTCGCCTGCCGCGCGGCCCTGATTGCCGCCGTGCTGGCGACCGCCACCTGCGCCCGCGCCGCCGAAGGGGACGACCAGGCGATCGATCTCATGCGGCAGCGGCTCGTGCGGCTCTACACCGGCCAGGTCGTCGCCGGGTCCGGTTCCCTTGCAACTGCGGCCCGGGCCGACCTCGACCGCCGCGCCGACCAGTTGCTGAAGCCCGACGACGATCGCCCCCAGCCGAGCCTCGACAAACCCGAAGCGCTGCCCTACGACGTCGCGAACCTGTACGCCCAGGCCCTGACCCTGACCCAGGCCTGGGCCGCACCGGGCGGCAAGCACTTCCACTCGGCCGATGCCCTGGCCCGCGTCGTCGCCCTGCTGAACGAAGGGCTCCAGTGGATCGCCCCCGGCAAGCCGCGGCCCGGCAACTGGTACCCCTGGATGATCACCACGCCGCAGAAACTCGGCCCGACGCTGCTCATGCTCGACGGGGCCATCGACGCCGCGCTGCACAACCGCTGCGCGGAGGCCGTTGCCGACCTGATGGGCGAGCCGCTCCTGAACGGGGCCAATGCCGTCTGGGACGCGCGGAACCGCTTCTACCTCGGTCTCGTGCGGCGCGACGCCAAGACGATCGACACGGCCTGGGAGTTTCTGCTGCCGGAACTGACCGTCAAGGACGGCAGCGGCATCCTCGAAGACTATTCCTTCCAGTTCCACGGCCACCTGTTGCACACCGCCGGTTACGGCGGCGGCTTCGCCGAGAGCGCCGCCCAGTTGACTCACCTGGCCGAAGGCACGCGCTGGCAGGTCGCGGTGGCAAAGAAGGACCTGCTGGCCCGCCACTTGGTCGAGCACTGTCGCTGGGTGATCGTCGGCGACCGTTACGACCTGTCGGTCAAGGGACGTGGCGTGCTCAACAACTACCCCGCCTCGTCGCATCTGGACGCCTTGCTGCTGCTGGGCTGCGCGGAGACGTCGCACCGCGACGCGCTCCGCCGTGCAGCCGCCGAGATGCTGGCCCGGACCGCATGGTCGCCGGCGATTGAGGTCGCGCCGCTGGCTGACGCCGTGGCCGACCTGAAGGAGCCGCCGCTCGTCGGCTTCCGCCACTTCTACGCCAGCGACTTCGCCGTCATGCGCGGATCCGATTTCTACCTCAGCGTCCGCATGTACAGCAATCGCTTGATCGACTACGAGGGCAACTGGGGCCAGAACCTCAGCGGCTGGTTCCTGTGCTACGGCATGACCTACTTCTCACGCACGGGCAACGAGCTGTACGCCGACCCCGCCACGATGCGCGAGCATTTCGACTGGGACCGGCTGCCGGGCACGACGACCCGGCTCGGCGTCCGTCCGCCGGCGGCCTACAACACCGGCACGGAACGACTGGCCGGCGGCGCGGGGCTCGCCAATGGCGGCGTCTGCGCGTTTCGCCTGGTCCCGGCCGCGGGCGACTTCACGGCCCGCAAGAGCTACTTCTTCTTCGATCGCGGACTGCTGGCCCTCGGCAGCGGCATCACCTCCACGGCGGCCCGCGACGAGCCGATCATCACCACCGTGACGCAGTGGGCCGCACCGCGCGCTGACCAGCCGCTGCTCCTGTCCGGCGGTCGGGTCATCGAGAAACTCGAAGGACAGGCCCACTGGGACGACGTCACCTGGGCCTGGCACGACGACGTCGGCTACCTCTTCCCCGAACCGGTCACGCTCTACGGGCAACGCCGCGGCACCGTCACGACGCTGTGGCTCGATCACGGCAACGCGCCGACCGACGCCCGCTACGCTTACGTCGTCCTGCCGCGGGCGACGCTCGACCAGACCAAGGCCTTCTGCGAATCGCCCCCGCTCAGCGTCCCCGCCTGCGATGAGAACGTCCACGTCTGTCGCGACGAGTCTCGGTCCGCCGCCGGGGTGGTCTTCTGGCAGGCGGCCGTCGCCGACGAGGGAACCACCGACGGCCCCGCGATCATCTACGCCGAGCCCGGCGGCGGCGTCTTGACGATGGACATCGCCAATCCGCTGCACACCCAGGCCCGGCTGACGATCACCGGAGAGACCAGCATGCAGCCGTGCTGGCTGCCGCCCGACGTCACGGCGACGCAGGCCGACGACCAGTTGCGAATCGTCGCCGAGACCGCCCTTGGCCGCAACTATCGCCTGAGCGTCGGCGATGCCGACGGAGCGCCCGGCAGGCCCGTGCCTCAGCAGCCGCGAGAGGACCTGTTGCCGTACGTTGGTTTTCGCGTGGAGGCCGAGACCGAAGGCGACGTGACGCACCTGACCGTGCGCCTGCCCGAGGCGGCCGTGAAGGAGGGATTCCGCCTGCTGCTTCGCGGCCAGCAGGGCCACCTGCTGGCCGAGATGACCGACAAGGACATCGTGGCCCGCCCCGAGAAAAACGTCGTCCGCTACAAGTGGACGCGATCGGGCCGCCGGGCCGCCGCCGGCGGCCGGTTTGCCGCCGTGCTCATCATGCCGCTCGCCGGCGTGAGCGCCCAGTTCACCGTGCCGCCGCAGTAGAGGACTGTCACCGAAACGATTACATGGACCCACCGCGGAGCGTAGGGGCGGCTCGCGAGCCGCCCTCGGATGCGGAAGAAGCGTCCACCATGGCCGCAAACGGCCATGGCATCCGGCACGGCCTGCCATGCCCTTGAGGAGAGAGGTATACAAGCCCGCGGCATTGCCGCGGGATACGGCACGTCAAGAGGCGCCTCTTCCGCCCCAGTCACCTCACCGCGCCGCCCAGAGCATGCCGCGGGTGGTGATCGTCAGGACCTCAGGCACCTCGAAATCTTTGGCCACGTGGCCGAGGCTGCTATAGAAGACGCGGCCCTGGCCATAGGTGCGTTTCCAGACGGCCGGCATGACGCAGCCGGCGATCCAGTCGGCGTCGCCGTGCTCGCCCGTGAACGTCGTCGTGGCCAGCACCTGGTTCGACGGGTCCACGTGCATGTAGTACTGCTCGCTGTGCATGCGGAACGTGCCGATGCCGGCCATCACCGGATCGGTCGGGTCCATCACGTCCACCGTGTAGTCGACGATGTTCCCGGGATGGGCGACCCACTGGCCGCCGCACATGAACTGGTACTCGGTCTCCTGGCGGAAACTGTCGCACAGCCCGCCGTGCACGCCGGCCAGGCCGACGCCGCCACGAACGGCCGCCAGGAGGGCCTTGAGCTGCTCCTTGGCGATCGTGGCCATGGTCACGTGCTGGACGATCAGGCTGTTCTCGGCCAGGGCGGGGTCGAGATAGCTGTTGAGTGAATCCGAGACTGTGACCTCGAACTTGTTGTCGCGCAGCTGGCGGGCCAGCAGTTCGCTGATCGGCTTCGGTTCGTGCCCTTCCCATCCGCCATGAACGATCAAGGCTTTCCTGGTTTTGCTCATTGCTTCGTTGTCTCCCGTGAGGATTCTCGCCGGGCACGCCCGCGCCGTGCCCCTACATTCGTCGTTGCAGACGCAGGACCACCATGATCCGGAGCGCCGGGCCACCAACGTACATACAACCCCGCTGCATGGCAAGGGGAGATGTTGAAATCCCGGAGTCTGCAGCCGACCGCATGGATGCACATTAAAGAAGTGGCATGGGCATCCTGCCCATGCGTGCCACGGCCATCCTGGCCGTGGCCTTTACCTTCATGCAGGGCCAAGATGGCCCTGCCACGCACGGGCGAGACGCCCGTGCCACGTTTTCAAGGTGGACCCGGCCGCGGGCACTCTCGCACCAACGTCATGTTTGACTCTGACGGACGCGGCGGTATAGTGTGGACAATCAGGGACGCCGGGCGGGAAGTCCCGGGCGGGTTCGTCCGTTAACTCTGTCGGACAGGTCACACCACCTCACCTCTTGGGGGAATCGCTCATGAAACGCTTCGTTCTGTCGCTTGGCGTTCTGGTGCTGCTGGCCGCAGGTTGCTTTCCGGTGCTGCTGGACGTGGATTCCAAGGGCCGCGCGCTGGTGCCTCGCGACGAGGGGGTCTTCGTCATCGATCTGAAGACCGGCCAGTCGCAACTGGTGATGCGCAGTTCGCCGGCATCGTCGCCCGCCTGGGCCCGCTGGTCGCCCGACGGCAAGGCGGCCATGGTCGTCTCGGTGTCGAAGGATGCCGACAACAAGTTCCTGCTCGACGTCGTGACCCTGGCCGACGGCAAGCGGCGGCATGTCGCCGACCTCGGCACGGTCGCCCTGGCCCTCTGGTCGCCCGACGGCAAGAAGATCAGCGTGGTCGAGTCCGGCATGGGCGACGCCGGGCTGAAGGTGATTGATGCGGCCACGGGCGACAAAAAACCGCTCCTGGACCCCTGCGCCTCGTCGCACCAGTGGACGCCCGACGGCAAGATCGTGGCTTTCAGTCCCAACGAGAATGTCGGCGGCGACAAGGCTTCGGACGGCCGGCTGCTGCTGGTGGACCCGGCGGGCGGCGAGCCCAAAACGATCGCCGAGGCCCGCTGCACGACAATGACCGTCCTGGACCTGAGCCCGGACGGCAAGCAGGTGCTGATCGTCGAGAAGCGCGACGACAAGGAACAGTTGGCCCTCTTCGCCGTGGCCGACGGGACCAAGAAGACGCTGTTGCCCGAGAACGTCAAGGGCGCCTTCTGGAGCCCGGACGGCAAGCGCATCGCCGTCCTCATCAAGGCCGGCGATGACGACGACAAGGGAGTCAATCTCGTCGTCACCGACGCCGAGGGCAAACAGTCCAAGGAACTGGTCGCGGGAGTGATGGAGAACACCGGCGAGACGATGTCCTCGTTGCCGGTCTACCCGACGTGGGCCGACAAGGACACGATCCTGTTCTTCCGCAAGGTGTCCGTCTACGGCACGAGCGGCAAGGCCATGCACCTGTTCAGCATCAAGGCCGACGGCGGCGACGCGAAGGACCTGCAACTGACGGTCGACAACGGCGTGGCGTCGGCCCTGAAAGAGAAGTAGCGGCCCGCGTCGCGGAAACGCAGTGCGGCCGGGCGAGGCTCTGTTTGAAAACTGTCTCTACCGTGGCACGGGCCTCCGGCCCGTGCGTCGCAGGGCCGTCTCAGCCCTGCGGGTGCCATGGTCTAGCCGCAGGCTAGGCCATGATAAGCTTTCGCTCCGCAATGAGCATCGATCGTGGCCAAGCTACGCTTGACCACGGCACCCGCCCGTGGAACGCATGGGCAAGATGCCCATGCCACGGTTTTCAAACAGGGCCTAGGCGCTTCGGCCGGTTCCGAACTCTCGCAGCAATGGTGGTGCGATGACCGATCTGAAAGCCTGGCGCGACAAGCACACGTCGCTCATCTGTGCTTGCCGCACGATCCGCGACCGATTCGGCGAGGCGGCCGTGGACGCCGTGGCCGCGCAGCACATGGCCAACATTCGCGAGGCCTATGCGGCCAAGGCCCGCGACATGGGCCGCAACGACCTTGAGGCCTTCGCCTCGCAGATGGGCGGTCACCCGTTGACGCACGACAGGGAGGTCCTGCGCTCGGACGGCAACGTCTTCGAGGTGCGGATCACGCGGTGCTATCACGCTGAGGTCTTCGCCGAGCAGGACGCCCGGGACGTGGGGCTGAAGTTCATGTGCGCCGGCGACGAGGCCATGATCGCGGGGTTCAATCCGAAGATTCGCCTCGAGCGGCCCGAACTGCTGATGAACGGCGACGCGTGCTGCCACTTCATCTACACGCTGGACGAGTGACCGCGTGTCCCTCGCGGCCGCAACGGCCGCAGGTCATGACGCGTCGGGCTCCGGCTGTTCGCCGCGCCGCCGCACGAACGCCACCAGCACCTCGATGACCATCCAGACGGCCAGCGTCACCACGACCGCGTTCAGCGACACGAGAAGCCACTCCGCGTTGCGAATATGGCGCAACTCGGTCAGGACCATGGCCCACAACGTCATGATAAGCATGAACAGGCAAGGCAACGCCGTGAACAGGAATTTCAGCCCGCCGCGTTTCTTCAGGTAGACGGTCACGACCAGCAGTGCCAGTGCGGCCAGGAGTTGGTTAAGCGAGCCGAACATCGGCCAGAGCTTCATGGCCCCCTTGCCCCCGGCGCCGTTGACAAACGCCAGGGCGCCGGCGGTCACCACGGCCACGGCCGTAGCCACCCAGCGGTTGGCCAGAATCGGCATCCGCCCCCGCACCGCCAACTCGCCGATGACGTAGCGTTGCAGCCGCGTCGCCGTGTCGAGCGTCGTGCCGGCGAAGCTGGCCACGAAGACGCCCATTACCACCAGGGCGATGTGCCGCGGAACGCCTACGTGATCGATCATGTTTGCCGATCCCTCGACAAAAGCCGCCACCTGGGCCTTCAGGCCGCTGTCGCCGATCCATTGGCCGTAGTAATGCAGCCAGGCGGCGCGACCGGTCAGGACCGTATCGCCCGACTTCGCGAACAGGCCGATGCCGGCGGACACGGCGATGATGACCAGCACGGCCAGGGCGCCTTCCATGAGCATCGAACCGTAGCCGACCGGGCGGGCGTCGAGTTCGCTGCGCAGCTGCTTGCTGGAGGTGCCCGAAGCGACGAGGCTGTGGAACCCTGAGATCGCCCCGCAGGCGATGATGACGAACAGGAACGGCCAGATGGGCGGCGCGCCGGTCGGGTGGGCCTGAAACGCCGGGGCGGCCATCGTCAGGTCGGCCGTCAGTCCCGAGGCCACCACGGCTATCACCATCAGGGCCATGGCGACGAACAGTTGCCAGGCGTTGATGTAGTCCCTCGGCTGCAGGAGCATCGTCACCGGCAGCGTGGAGGCGACGTAGGCGTAGACCAGCAGGATGATCGTCCAGACACCGGTGGCCGGGATGCCCGCCACCTCCGGCATCTGTAGCGGCGTGTAGTGGCCCGCGTAGACCGTAACGTACATGGCCGTGACGGCGATGATGCTCACGGCGGCGACGTTCCAGTTCCGCTTGGCGATGGCCCAGCCGGTAACCAGGGCGATCGGGATTTCGCACCAGACGGGGAAGACCGATTGCGGGTACATGTCGAACAGCACGGCGATGACCAGACCGAAGATGGCGATGACGATCAGCAGTTCGAGGAAGACGACGCCGAACAGCAGAACCTGGACGCGCGGGTTGATGTACCGCGCGGCCACCTCGGCGATGCTCTTGCCCTGATTGCGGAGCGAGACGACCATGGAGCCGAAGTCGTGGACCGCGCCCATGAAGATGCTGCCGAAGAAGACCCACAGCACCGCGGGCGCCCAGCCCCAGATGATGGCGATGGCCGGACCGACGATGGGCCCCGTGCCGGCGATCGACGTGAAGTGGTGGCCGAAGACGACGATCGGCTTGGTGGGCACGTAGTCGATGCCGTCCTGGAGTTCCTGGCTGGGCATGATGCAGGCCTGGCGCAGCTTGAAGATCCGCCGGGCCAGGAACCGCCCGTAGGTGTAGTAGGCCACCAAGTAGCCCACGAACAGCACGACCATCAACAGGATCGTCTGCAAGCTCGCACCTCCCTGTCCGCCCGTTGAAGAAGTGTAGCCCGGCCGCCCTCGGCCGGGGGACACGGGCTTGAACGGTCGTCTGCAGTTCTGCGTCACGCCCGGGGGCGGGCGTGCTACACAAACACGGACTCCTCAACAGGCTGCTAGCCCTGCCTCAGGCCCACCACATCTGGCCGATCTTCTCCTTCAGCAGGATGCCCTGCAGGAACTGGACGGCCTTCGTGAGCCCCTCGCCGGCGCTCATCAGGCTGTCCTCGTGCTCGATCGAGATCGCGCCGTCGTAGCCGACCATCCGCAGATTGCTGACGAAGTCGCGCCAGAACAGCTCGTCGTGACCGTAGCCGACCGTGCGGAAGACCCACGAGCGGGCGATCTCGTCGCCGTAGGGTTTGGTGTCCAGGCCGCCGTTGAGGGCGGTGTTCAGCGGATCGATCCGCGTGTCCTTGGCATGGACGTGGTAGATGGCCTTGCCGATCGCGCGGATCGAGGCCAGCGGATCGATGCCCTGCCAGAACAGGTGGCTGGGATCGAAGTTCGCGCCGAGATTCTTGCCGCACTCCTTGCGGATGCGGAGCAGCGTCTCGGTGTTATAGACGCTCATGCCGGGATGCATCTCGAAGGCCATCTTGACGCCGTGATCGGCGGCAAACTTCGCCTCGCGTTTCCAGTAGGGGAGTATCTTCTTCTCCCACTGCCACTGGAGCATCTCGGAGAAGTCCGGCGGCCACGGGCAGACGATCCAGTTGGGCCCCTTGTCGCGGTCGCTGCCGCCCGGGCAGCCGCTGAAGCCGGTGATGGT
>JAFGPY010000333.1 GCA_016935955.1 Planctomycetota bacterium | reverse complement strand
TGCATGGAGTGCGGGGCCATCGAGGTCTACGTGGCCGACAACCACACGACGCGCGAGCGCATCTGGAAGGTCCGCCGCAACATCGCCGAGGCCTTCAAGGTGGTCTCGCCGCACCAGAGCCTCGAAGACATCGTCGTGCCGATCGCCAGCATTCCGGCCATGATGCCCGAACTGGAAGCCCTGAGCGAGAAGTACGACGTGCAGATCCCCTGCTACGGCCACGCCGGCGACGGCAACCTGCACGCCACGCCCGTGAAGAATCCGGACACGGACCT
Source organism: Planctomycetota bacterium (assembly GCA_016935955.1). The sequence goes on along the minus strand of JAFGPY010000333.1, from coordinate 18,672 downwards.
GGACCACTGGCACAAGATTCTGCCGCGGATCATGGAGGACCTGTTCAAGGCCACGGCCCGCCTGGGCGGCACGATCAGCGGCGAGCACGGTATCGGCCACAAGCGGAAGAAATACCTCCCCCTGGTCATGGGCGAGGCCGAGATCGAGATGATGCGGCAGATCAAGCGGGCCCTGGACCCGAACAATATTTTGAACCCCGGCAAGATTTTCGACGTATAGAATTTGACAAGTGCGGTTTGGCGCGTGTATGATTCCGCGATCATGATGAAGTTTGCGGCCCATAATCCGTTCGCGACCAGGTGCGATTCGCAGAATACGAAGCGCACGACGAAGCGCACGCGCGCAAATCGCGGGAGGAACGGGCCGAGGTAGTCTTGTGGTGAAGCAAAGGAGTACAAAGGCCCGTTCCAGTGTGGAGCGGGCCTTTTTCTTTTCCCATGCACACCCTGACGAAAGGAGGCAGGGCCATGGCACAGTGTTGTCCGGTCCCTTGTACATTGCAGTGCTCGAAAAGGAGGAGCAGCGATGACCAGCAGCAGAACCGAATCCCGTGAGGAGTCCTTGGTGTGCACCGAGCCGCTGAGACTCCTGGAACCGACAATCGCCCTGGAAGGCGAGTACCTGGAAATGGCCCACGAGTTTCGCCAGGCGGGCGACTGGTCCGGCTGGAACGACGACCTTGAGAAAGGCACGCGCAACTTCGAGGCCTTCGTCGGCGAGCTTCAGGACTACGCCCGCGGCCACGGCCTGCCCGATGGCCGTGTGCCATGCAGCGTCTACTGGCTGGCCAGGGGCAACCGGCTGCTGGGCACGGCCAGCCTGCGGCACCGGTTGACCGAGAACCTCCTGCACGAGGGCGGCCACATCGGCTACGGCATTCGTCCGAGCGAGCGGCGCAAGGGTTACGCCACGGAGTTGCTGGCCCTGATGCTTGAGAAGGCTCGGCAGCGGTTTATCGGCCGCGTGCTGGTCACGTGCGACAAGGACAACACGGCCTCGGCCCGCGTGATCCAGAAGAACGGCGGCGTGCTGGAGGACGAGCGGCTGTCGCGGACCACGGGCAAGATCAAGCAACGCTACTGGATCGAACTGTGGAACCAGGCGGAGTAGCCTCGTCCAAGTGAGGAAGCTTTTTTTCACGGGGCAAAGCCACGGTCTCCCCGGCCGAGGGCGGCCGGGCTACATAAGCTTCAGCGGCCGCGGCCTCTGCGGAGACCGCGGCCGCTTTTCGTCCACCTGCGGCCGGTTACGCGCTTGCCAGGCGCGACGCCGGGCGGCACAATGTCGCAGCAAGCAGGACGTTGCGGCCGCATCGCGACAGCGGTCGCCGGAAACGCCTCGCCGCCATTTCGGAATCGCGCCATGGACATCTACAATCTCGTCAGTTTTCTGGGCCTGTTCGTTCTGATCGGTTTTGCCTGGCTGCTGTCGGCCAATCGCCGCCGCGTCAATCCGCGGACGGTGGTCGCCGGCATGTTGCTGCAACTGGTCTTTGCGGGCCTGCTCTTCTGGACGCCCGGCAGCCGCAGCCTGTTCCTGTGGCTCAATGACGGCGTCGTGGCCGTGCTCGATGCCGCCAAGGACGGTCAGAAGTTCGTCTTCGGCGCCCTTGCGGCCGAGGGCGAGCAGTCCATCGGTTTCATCCTGGCCTGCCAAGCCCTGCCGCTGGCAATCGTCTTCGCCGCCCTGATGGCCCTGCTCTATCACTGGGGCATCATGCAGCGGATCATCCGCGGCTTCGCCTGGGTCTTCACGCGCGCCATGCGCACCAGCGGCGCGGAGAGCCTCGTCGCCGCCAGCAACATCTTCGTCGGCGTCGAGTCGGCGACGACCGTGCGGCCCTACCTGGGCCGCATGACCCAGAGCGAACTCTGCACCGTCCTGGCCGCCGGCATGGCCACGATCGCCTCCACGGTCATGGCGTTCTACGTCAGCCTCCTCAAGGGGCCCTTCCCGACCATCGCCGGGCACCTGATCTCGGCGTCGGTCCTCTCGGCCCCGGCGGCCATCGTCATGTCGAAAGTGCTCGTGCCCGAGACCGGCGAGCCCGTGACCCTCGGCCGCACCGTCAGCGTGGAGCACGAGCGCGAGTCGAGCGCGATTGCCGCCATCATCAGCGGCGCCACGGCCGGCCTGAAACTGGTCTTCGGCATCGTGGCCCTGCTGATCGCCTTGCTGGGCCTGCTGGCCATTGTGAACCTGCTGCTGGGCGCCCTCGGGCACCGTGCCGCTCTCGCCGGGAACTGGCTGGGCGGTCTGTTCGATGCCCAGTGGCAACTCGACTTCAACTGGTCGCTCGAAGGATTGCTCGGCTACGTGATGTACCCGTTCGCCCTGGTCATGGGCGTGCCGCCGGAGGATGCGGCCAAGGTCGGCCAGTTGCTGGGCACGCGACTGGTGGCCACCGAGATTCCCGCCTACATCAATCTGGCCGAGACGATGAACGCCGGCGGCCTGCACCACCCGAGGACGGCCGTCGTGACGGCTTACGCCCTGTGCGGCTTCGCCCACGTGGCGTCCCTGGCCATCTTCGTCGGGGGGATCGCCGCCTTGGCTCCCGAGCGGAAGAACGACCTCGCCCGCGTCGGCGTGCGAGCCCTGCTGGCCGCCACGCTGGCCTGCCTGATGACCGGGGCCGTCGCGGGAACGTTCTTCCACGACGGGCTCACGGTGCTCAACGCGGCCGCGGCTCCGTGAGTTCTTGCATCGGGCCTGCTGACCCGAATCAGAACAGTCCACACTCAGATGTGCGCACCGTGTCGCACGAAGGTAGCCCCATACCCCCCAGCGGTGCTGGGGGCTTGTTCGACGCCCGACAGTTGCCACGGCACAAGCCCGCCGCACTGCGGCGGGATACGAATCGTTCGCAACCGTTCGATCTCCCAGCGGTGCTGGGGGCTTCAACGGCAACGCCGCCAGCCGATGGAGTACATTCAACCGTGAAATGCCTTGGCCCGCGGAACCAGACTGGGGTGGCACGGCCACGCTCGCGCGGCCATGGTCCTCTTCAACAGTCATGATTCTTCGGGTGCCACGTCGCTATTGCTCGTCGCCGGTCTTCATGAACTCGGCGTGCAGCTTGGCGTAGGAGCCGCCCATGGCCAGAAGCTCGGCGTGAGTGCCGCGCTCGATGATGCGGCCATGATCGATGACCAGAATCTGGTGGGCCTTGCGCACCGTGGACAGGCGATGGGCCACAGTGAAGCAGGTGCGCCGTTCCATCAGCCGCTCGAGGGCGTACTGAATGGCTCGCTCGGTCTGCGTGTCCACGCTGCTGGTGGCCTCGTCGAGCATCAGCAGACGCGGGTTGGCCACCATGGCCCGGGCGATGCTGACCAGTTGCCGCTGTCCGGACGACAGGTTCTCGCCGCGCTCGCCGACCTGGGTCTCGTAGCCCCGTCCCAGGGCCGAGAAAATTTCGTGGCAACCGAGTTGTTCGCAGGTATGGAACACCTCCTCGTCGGAGACGTCCGGCCGGGCGTACTTCAGGTTCTGCATCACGGTGCCTTCGAACAGGAAGTTCTCCTGCAGGATCAGGCCGGTCTGGTCGTGCAGACTCTGCTGGGTCACCTGGCGAATGTCGTGCCCGTCGATGGTGATGCTGCCGCCCGTGACGTCGTAGAAACGGTTCAGCAGACTGATGATCGTCGTCTTGCCGCAGCCCGTGTGGCCGACCAGGGCCAGCGTCTGGCCGGGGGGCACGTCGAAGCTGATGTCCTTGAGCACGGGCTGTCCGGCCACGTACTCGAAGTCCACGTGATCGAAACGAACGTGGCCGTCGATTCGCGGCAGGTCGGTCGCATCGTCGGCATCCTGGATTCTCGTCTGGATGTCCAGCAAGGCGAACACCCGCTCGCCCGAGGCCATGGCGTGAAGCACCTCGTTGTAGATCGGCGCCAGGCGACGCAGCGGCTCGAAGACCTGCGAAGCCAGCATGAAGAACCCGAACAGCGTGCCGACGGTCATCGCCTCCTTGGTGCCGGCCGTCGAGACCATCTTCCAGCCGCCATAGCCCAGCAGACCCGCCAGGCACAGCACGGCCACGCTCTCGACCACCATCAGGTACCATCCCTGGTACCGGGCCACGCGCATGTTGCTTCGCCAGAAGACCATGTTGATGTTGTCGAAGCGGTCGAGGTTCTCGTCCTCGCGGTTGTAGGCCTGGACGACGCGGACGCCTGAGACCATCTCGGCGACGTTGGCCGTCAGCCGCGAGACGTCGCGCCTCACGCGGCGCCAGGCCGGCCGGGCCCGTTGCCGGAAGACCGACGAGGCGATGTAGAGAAACGGCGATACGATCAGGACGATGATGAACAGCCGCCAGTTCATCTGAAGCATGACCGCGAAGGCCCCGACCAGCGTGACCATTGAGCCCACGGCCATGCTGAAGGTGAACACCAGCACGCGGTGCAGCACCTGGACGTCGCTGGAGCCTCGCGTCAGCAGGCGGCCCAGCGGCCAGCGATCGAACGAGGCCATGTCCAGCCCCTGGATCTTGTTGAACACGTCGCGGCGCATGTCGCGGACGGCGCATTCGCCGCTCATTCTGAGGAACCAGTCCTGCCCGGCATGCGACAGGTAGTTGAGCACCGCCACGCCGGCCAGAATGAGACCCGTGAACACCAGGCCGGCCATGTCGCCTGCCATCGGGCCGCCAAGCACATAGTCCTCGCCCATGATGTTGAGGTCGATGCCGCGCTTGATCAGGATCGCCGGAGCCAGGCCGAGCAGGTGCGTGGCGACGATGCAGAGCATCCCCGCAACGTACATGGCCTTGTAGGGTCGCATGAAGCCCAGCATACGTTTGATGATGGGCCACTGCAGCGGCCGCATGTGGGCCTCTTCGAGCTGCCGCTGAATGACCTGGGCCCCCTGGGCGGCGCCGGCGGCGCGGATGATGCGATTCATAGCGCCCATGCCTCTCATGCCCCACCTCCCGCGGCGTCGAAATCGCTCTGGACGTCTTCCTCGAGTTGCGACTCGCAGAGCTTGCGGTAGAAGTCGTTGCGAGCGGCCAATTCGTCGTGCGTGCCGACGTCGTCGATCGTGCCCTCTCGCAGGACGACCACGCGATCGGCGGCCCGCACGGTGGCCAGCCGGTGGGCAATGATCAACGTGGTTCGATTCTGCATCAGCTTGCCAAGCTGGCGGCGAATCCGCACCTCGGTGCGGGCGTCCACCGCGGCCATGGCATCGTCGAGGACCAGGATTCGCGGCCGTTTCAGAAGCGCCCGGGCGATGGCCAACCGCTGCCGCTGTCCGCCTGAGAGGCTCACGCCGCGCTCGCCGATCTCCGAGTCGTACCCCATCGGCAGGTCGGCGATGAACTCGTCGGCCTGGGCCAGGCTGGCCGCCCGCATGATGTCCTCGCGGTTGGCCTCCGGACGGCCCAGGGCGATGTTCTCCGCAATGGTCCCGCGGAACAGGAACGTCTCCTGGAAGACGATGCCGATTTCCTGCCTCAGCGATGCCAGCCGCGTGTGGCGAACATCCTGACCGTCGATCAGCACGCGGCCGCTCGTCGAATCGTAGAACCGCGGCAGCAGGCTGATGATCGTGCTCTTGCCGGCTCCAGTCGGACCGACCAGGGCCACGCGTTCGCCGGCGCGGATCGTCAGCGAAACGTTGCGGAGGGTGTCGGGCCCCTTGCGGCGGCGGGCCACGTCCATCCGTTCGACCACGTCGTCGGCCGGGTGCGGGGGCTCGTGGTAAGCGAAGCTGACGTTCTCGAAGACGATGTCCCCCCGGCCCAGGGACGGCAAGTCCTGGGCGCCCTCGGCGTCCTCGACGTCGGGCTTGGCGTCCAGCAGGGCCATGACCCGCTCCAGGGCGGCGCGGGCATCCTGGGCGTTCTCGCCCATTTCCATCAGGGCCTGCGCTCGCCACAGCAACACCATCATGTAGCTGATGAAGGGGAACAGGTAACCCACGGCCATACGCCCCTGGATGACCATGTAGCCGCCGACGACCAGCAGCACGGCCACCCACAACCGGGCCAGACTGTAGACGCCGACGAGCTTGAACGCTCGTATCTTCACGGCCGGAACGACACGGTCGAAGACTTCGTCGACCACGCCGCGGTAGCGAACCTTCTCCTGCTCGTGGCGGCCGAAGGATCGAATGACCCGTACGCCGGCAATCGTCTCGGTCAGCGTGGTCATCATCACGTCCACCTGGTCGCGCACCCGGCGGCGCAGGATTCGCAGCCGGCCGGCCCAGCGCGAGTAGGCCCAGCAGATCAGCGGATAGGGCAGCAGCACGGCCAGCGTCAGTTCCCAGCTCATCCAGAGCATGAAGCCGATGGCCACGACGGCCATAACCACGGCGTCGAAGGCCTGGAAGCAGGCCGTCGTCAGAAAATTACGGATCATATTCAGGTCGCCGGTGGCCCGCTCGATGATCTGGCCGCTGGTCAGGCGGTCGAGGTAGGTGAAGCTGAGCATCTGGACCTTGCTGTAGAGCATGGTCCGCAGCGAGCGGAGCAGATCCATGGCCAGTCGCATGGCCGCAGGTTCGCGAAGGCGGATGAAGACCGCCCGGGCCACACCGAACAGCATGTACAGGCCGGCGATGATCGCGACCGCCTTGGCGGCGGCAGCCCCTGCGGCTTCCTTGCCGACGAATTCGTTGACACCTTTGCCGACCAGGAACAGGGAGGCGGCGGCCAGGACGTTGATGGTTCCAATGATCAGCAGAACCTTCAGCATCTGCGCCTTGAAGGGCGTCAGGAAGGAGAACAGTTGCCGCAAATCCTGCAGCACACTGCGCGGTTGGTCGGCTTGTTCGGCGTCCATGATCAGAAGTGCCGCCGGAGAAAACAAGCGGGCCGCACGACGGCGGCCTATACGGCGGCTATGCCTTTCTCATTTTCGTTAAAAGTTATTCTAGCCGATTCGCGTCATCGCACAACAGCTTGTCCGGCTTGATTCGAAAAATGCATCGGGCGTGTGAGGATAGGACAAACCTGGGGCGATGGTCAGTGGGACGTGCAGGCATCCGGGTCGCCCGGAGCGTCCATGACGCGAATACGCAGTTGGCCGCAGGCGGCGTCCAGTTCGGCGCCCTTGCGGCGGCGAATGCAGGCCTCCAGCCCGCCCTGCTCGAGCACAGACAGGAATTGCCGCACGGCGGCGGGATCCGGGGCGCGAAGCTCCGGGCACGCGGCCACGGGATTCAGCGGAATCAGGTTCACCATCGACGGGAAGTCGCCCAGCAGCGAGACCAGTCCCCGAGCGTAGTCGGCCGCATCGTTCAGCCCGCCGATCAGCACGTATTCGAAGGTGACCTTGCGGGTGGTCTTCTCGAAGTAATAGCGGGCCGCCTGCATGATCTCGGCAATCGGCGTCTGGGCGGCGCGGCCCACCAGGCGACGGCGAAGCTCGTCGGTCGGAGCGTGCAGCGACACGGCCAGGTGAAACTGCCGGCCGAGGTCGGCCAGCCGCCGGATGCCCGCCGTCAGGCCGCACGTTGAGACGGTGATCCGCCGCGCCCCGATGCCCATTCCGGCCGCATCGTTGATCCGCTCCAGGGCGACGGCCAGGGCCTCGAAGTTGGCCAGCGGCTCGCCGATGCCCATGAACGTCACGTTGGCCAGCCGCTCGCGGTCGCCCAGGCGGTCACGGACCAGCAGGGCCTGCTCGATCATTTCGTGCGGGAGGAGGTTGCGGACCAGGCCTCTCTTGCCGCTGGCGCAGAAGAGGCACCCCATGGCGCAGCCCACCTGCGAACTGACGCAGGCCGTACCTCGCGAGCCCGAGGCCAGCAGCGCACACTCGATCAGGTTGCCGTCCTGGAGCCGCAGAGCCAGCTTGAAGCTGCCGTCGGCCGCTTCGCGGCACTCGACCTCCTGGAGCGTCCGCAGCGCGTAGCGCGACGCCAGGTCCTCGCGCAGCCGTTTGGGCAGGTCGGTCATGCGATCGAACGACGTCAGGCCGAGGCTGTACACATTGTGCAGCAATTGCCTCGCGACGAACGGCCGGTAACCGGCGGCACTCAGCTCGGCCTCGATGGCGGCCGGAGATTGGGCGACGAAGGGTTGAAGGCTCATGGGAGGGCTCAATCCAGAAAACCGGCGTCGCGAAGTTTGTCGAGGGTCAGCCCCGAGCGGTTCGGACGCAGGGCCTTCAGCACGTACTTGCCGAGAATGTCGGTCTCGATATTGACCGCCTCGCCAACCTTCCGCTCGCCGAGGGTCGTCTCGGCCAGCGTCGTCGGGATCAGGGCCACGGAGAAGCGGCCGCCGTCCACGTCGACCAGCGTCAGGCTCACGCCGTCAATGGCGATGCTGCCCTTGGGAACCATCTGCTCGGTCAGCGACAGTTCGGCCTCGAACACCCACAGCCGCTCGCCGCCCTGCTCTCGCCGCTCGGCCAGGCGGGCCGTGCCGTCCACGTGGCCCTGCACGAAGTGACCGTCCAGTCGCCCGCCGACGGCCAGGCTCCGCTCCAGGTTCACGCGGTCGCCGACCGCCAAGCCGCCGAGCGTCGTGCGGCCCAGGGTCTCGGGCACGGCGTCGAAGGCCGCAACCGTGCCGCGCAGCTCGACCACCGTCTGGCAGCAGCCGCTGACGCTGATCGAGTCGCCGGGGCGAACGCCCTCGGCCACGCCACCCAGGTCGATCTGCAGTCGTTTGCCCGCAGCCGCGCTCGACGCCCCGCGAACCGTTCCAATTCCTTCTACAAGTCCGGTAAACATGGCCCAAGGATATCACAGCAGCACGAGAAAGGCAACGTGGCACCCGAGCCGCGCGGGTCCGGGGAACCCGCCCTACCGCTGCAAGTGGTCGCCGCCCGCCTCACGCGACAGAACTCAGACATCGTTCGTGCGAGATGCCGGAGGCCACACTCCGGGGCAGCGACGTGGCCGAGCGAAGTTGAGAGGACAGCCGCCCTTGGCTGATTCCCGCGGCTCACGGGCTCGGCGGGCAGCCGATTTGGTGTGTCATCCCGTGCTCGTAGGCCCCGATGTCAGGCCGATCGCCCGTGTAGGGCAGGTTCACGGCGTCGCCCTGGGCCCACTCCAGGGCGCGCTCGACCGTGAGTGTCTTCGCGCCGTGATCGATCTTCGTGATGCGCACAGGCTCGTTCTTCCCGATGACCACCGTGTCGCCGTCGATCAGGCCGTATCCGTCGCAGAAGTAGAGCGAATCGTCGACCGGCACGTCGGTGCCCTTGCCCGCGGCACTGGTAACCGTGAGGTCGGCGCCTGCGTCGATGCACGGCGAGCCGTCCTTCAGGCGGTAATCGCCCTTGTCCGCGGCGGCGAACTGCGGTGCGGCCTCGATGTTGCCCTGATAGAAGGCGGCGAGTTTGTGCCCGGCTGCCTGGACCTCCGCCAATGCGAAACGCTCCGTGCCGTAGCCGAGGATCTTCTCGCCCGGTGCGGCGCCGGCCAGCACGTTGTGTACGAAGTAGGTCTTGCTCGCGGTGGTGTAGTCCGGCTGGCAGAGCCACAAGGTCTGCCTGTTGTTCCAGATGATGTTGTTCTTGAAGATGTTGTCGTCGATCGGCAGTCGGGCGGAGTAGCTGGTGATCGTCCGCTCGTTGTCGGTGAAGACATTGGCGTAGACGCGGTTGTGAAGAAAATCGCAGTCGGCGCCGCCGTCCTTGGTGGACCCCACACGGAACACGCCTCGGTACCCGTCCTCCTTGTCGGGCAGGCTGCTGCGAAACCCGTGGAAGATGTTTCGCCGCACGATGGTCTTCGGCGTCTCGAACTGGAGGAATACGGATGCCTTCCCCGAGAAGGTGCAACTGTCGATCAGCGTGTGCTCGGCCGCGTGCAGGCCGACGCATTTCCAGCCCGGGTCAGCGAACTCGCAGTTGCGAATGACATTGTAGGTGGGAACAAAGCCCGGTTTGTAGGCGGCGATGATGACCGCCACGTGGCCGATCTGCCCGAAGCGGCATCCTTCGACCAGAGTGTGGTGGGCATTGCGGAAGAGTTCGATGTAGTCCGCCGCGTGCTGGGCCTGGACCACGCCCTTGGTGTCAGTGACGTACGGCCGTGCCCGCTTGAAATCGCAGTTCAGGAACCGGTTGTAGCCACCGTTGTTGACCCGGATGCAATTGTAGATGTCCGCTCCGTCGAACGTACAGCGGCGCACCGTGTTGTGGCTGGAGTCCCACATCAGGATCCACGCCGTGCAGTCGCGGAACACCACGCCATCGACCACGAAGTGGTTCCGCTCCTTGAGATTCAGGGCGTATTTATCTTCCCAGGCTGCAGGCTCAGGCGACGGCGTGGTCCAGACCACCTCGCCCTCGGCACCGGGAGTCTTGCGAATGGTGATCGGCGCGTCCGCACTGCCGGAGGCCGCAGGTTTGGCTCGCTCGCTGTACGTGCCGGGAGCGAGGTTGACCGTGTCACCCGCTGCCGCCACCGCGAGGGCCTTGCCGATGGTCCGGAAGGCCGCGCCGGCCGACGTCCCCGCCGCGCCGTCGTCGCCCTGCGGCGAAACGAAGTACTCCGCACCGCAGCACACCGTCGCGAGCATCAGCACGACTAATGCCACAACAGAGGTCTTCATCATGGCCCCTCCTCACCTGACGCGGTCCCTGCCGCTGTCGGCCGATTCGCCGACGTTCCAGCGTCGGCCGCAGCCAATCCGGACGCTCAGTGACAGCGCGGCCCACAAGCCTGTCACTTGTCTCGCCGACAGTTTTTCATAGGACTATGCTACCGGCCACTCCAGGCGACTGCAAGTAGCCGCCAAGCGGTTATGCGTAATGGGTAAGCATATTCTGGGCCGTCTTGCGGACGCGGTCGCGGAGGGGTTTGGGTTTGAGGACTTCCACCTGGTCGCCGTAACCGAGGATCCACCAGAGGATTTCCCGCAGGCCGTCGACGCGGACCTCGAAAACCATCGACCCCTCGTCTTCCCAGGTGACCTTCTGGGTCCGGTGCCACTGGACCTCGGCCACGTTGGCGGCCACCATGCGGCTGAATCGTAACGAGACGTCGTACTCCTTGCCCTCGGGCATGAACCGCCAGGCATTGCCGAGATGTTGCTCGAGCGTCAGGGCCGGAGCCTTGAAGGTCTCGCCCAGTTCACGCAATTCCACGAAGCGTCCGAGCTTGAACGTGCGGATGTCGCCGTGCTGGGAGCATCGCCCGATGACGTACCAGGCCCGCTCGTGGAAGACCAGCCAGTAGGGCTCGACGGTCACCTGAATCTGCCGCTTCTCGAAGAACGAGATGTAGAGGCCGCGCAACACGCGCCGGCGGGCGACGGCCTGGCGGACGGTCTGATAGGCGCCCTCCAGATCCTTATGGCGAGCCACGGGGCTGCGGCGAACGGTCAGCCCCGTGGCCATCTGTCCCACGGCGGCGCGGATGGCCAGAGGCAACTGGCTCTCGATCTTCCGCGCGGCGTCGGCGGCCTTGCCCAGCAGCGGGACGGCCCCTTCGTCGGAGGCCCCCGCAGCCACGGCGATCAGGCTGAGGGCTTCCTCCAGGTCGAGGTTGACCGGCGGCAGCCAATAGGTCTGGTGGATGAGGTAGCCGTGTCGCGAACGGTCGTAGTAGAAGGGGATGCCCGCCAGTTCGAGCATGTTGAGGTCGCGGTAGACGGTCCGCTTCGAGACCTCCAGTTCGTCGGCCAGCTCGTCGGCACTGTAGTAACGATTGGTCTGAAGAAGGGTGATGATCTTCAGCACACGGTGCAGACGGCTGATGTCCATGGCAACAGCGTCTCCTTGCCGCCGCGACGCCGGCCCCGCGCGGGCCGTCTCGGCGTGATGTCGCAGGGCGCGGCGCGTCCGCCGCTGGCCCTCGCACACTACATATAGTACAGCGCCGGTTTCGACGCTAGCACAAACGTGCCGGACGCTGTCTGATTCCGACAGGAGACTCCTCGACGACGTGATAGCCCTTGCCGAGGCGCTCGCCAATTAGCGGCAACTCGGCAGCGTCAATCAACCGCAGGTCGCGGTAGACCGTGCGGCGGCTGACACCGAAGTGGCGGACGAGGTGCTCGACCGTGCAGTGGCGGTCCCGCAGCAACCAGGCCATCTTCAGGACGCGAACGGTCTTGTCCTTGGCCCCGACACCCTGCCCCGTAGTCCTCTTGATGTCCAACTCCTGCATGCCATGTCTCCTTTCGCTGGAATGGAACCAGGCGAAAGTATGGCACCGGCCAGTGCCACCATTATGGCAGTCTGAATACGACAAAAATCCATATTCTTTACACTTGTCTGGAATCTTCTGACAATGGCGGCGGATGAGATGATGTTCGAGGTAGATGCCGAGGACAGATATGTCTGCCGCCCCAAGCGGTGTTACATAAGTTTTCTTGCGTTGGGTGCCATGGCTGCCCCGTCGTAGATCCCGAGCAGAGTCGAGGGGCAGCCATGCGTGAGACGGGACCATTTGGCATGCCTGCAGGGGCAGGCAGGGCACCCGCTATGGGCATCACCCCAAGAGACTTATGTAACACCGCTTAGGGCTTGTTCGGCACACGACCAGCGCCACGCACAAGCCCGCCGCATTGCGGCGGGATACGAACATTCGCAACCGTTCGATCCCCCAGCGGTGCTGGGTGCTCTAACGGCCATGCCGCTGATCGAAAGGGCGCATTCAATCGTGAAATGCTTCAGCGTCTGCGACGGCGGCCGAGGTAGAGAGCCACTAGGAGGGAACCTATTGCCACGGCGGCAGTTGCGATGGCGGCCGCATTCTCCTGGCGGCCGTGGGCGGCCCCGGCCACGTACAGGGCCAGCACTTGGGCCGCCAGGCAGGCCGTCAGGCAGGCCACGGCCATCAGGGCCAGCCAGCGGATGTGAAACTGCAGGGCCAGGGCCATGGCAGCCAGCCCCAGGCCAGCCGCCGTGACGGCCGCCGTGGCCGTCGACGGGAGGCCGGACGACGGTGCAGCCAGTTCGAAGAAGCATCCGGCAAAAGCCGTCATCAGGCCCACCAGTAACGACAGGCGCCACAGGCGTGTCCTTCCGGCGCGGCGAGCCAGGAATCCCAGCAGCACCAGGGTGGCGCCTGCGGGAATCAGTATCAACCTCGGGAACAGGCTGCGGTCCACGTCCAACTGGAACCAAAGGCATGCCAACAGGGCGTTGACTCCGATGGCGGCCAAGGTCAGCAGCAACGCCCTGCCCCGAACCAGGGAACCGAGCAGGCACGTGGCGGTCAGAACGCCGAAGGTTGCAGCCGGTTGCTGAACGTAGCCTTGTTCGAGCAGCACGATGGCCCCGACGAAGGGGAATGCCGGCAGGAAGGCCGTGGCCGTGAAGAACACCGGCCGACTGAACAGCACGTGCCGGCGGCTTTCGAGGACAGTGGCCAAGGCCAGAACGGCCAGCGACAGGTTGGCCGCCAGCAACGGCCAATAGCGGCGAAGGGCCGGCCATTGCCAGATCGAGGGCGTACGGATAGTCCATAGGATGAGCAGCGTCACGAGGGCCAGTTCGAGGAAGTAGACGAAGAATGTGCGTCGGAACCGCAACGCCGCCCAGAGGAAATAGGCTGCCAGAGCGGCCCCGCAGGCCGACCCGAGGATAAACCGCCAGGGGGCGTCGTCAGGCAGCCAATCCGGCGTCGCCCACGCCGGGAAAACGGCCAGAACCATGAAGAACCCCAGACCGGTCAGCGACAGGATGGCGGACATCTGACAAGCCGGGGCGCTGAGTACGCTCATCGGGCCGCGCAGCCGGTTGAGCCAGGCACCGACGCCCAGCCAGACCAATCCGCCGACGGCGAAGACCACGGCGTTGATGTTGATGCGGTCGGCCGTCCACGGCCCGTAGCCCTCGGCGTGATGCCAGATGCTCAACAGCGTGCCGACGCTGAAGAGCACCGCCGGGTACAGAAACTCTGCCCTGCGGCGGCCGAACGACCAGACAAAGAAGACGGCCGTCATGATCGACATGGTGACCAGGGCGGCCGTGGTGTGCAGGTGGAACGCCGCGACGATGCCGCCGATGAAGCAGGAGATGCAGCCAGCGGTGAAGATGGTGGTCGAAGCGTGGACCTCGTCCTTGTACAGGGCACAGTGCCGCTCGAGCATGGCCATGAACTGCCGCTCGCGGAAATAGACCAGCATGTGGATGGCCCCGTAGCCGGGAATGGCGCAGATCAGGTAGTTGACCAGTTGCCGGCCATCCAGATCGAACAGCAGTCCGGCGTTGACCGTGGCCAGACTTCCGACAAGGTAGAACAGGAACGTCCGCCACGTGCGGCGGAAGAGCCAGAGCGACAAGAGGAAGGCCAGAAAAACGCCTACCCAGGCGATCATGGCGGCCGCCGGGTCGAACTGCTCGACGTGCAGCCACGTGGCCAGCCGTCCGCGGCCGCCCCAGGCGTAACCGTAGGCCAGGACGGTCATCAGCGTCAGCCACACGGCCAGGGCTGAGGCCATGGCCATGCCGACGACCGTGAACGGACGGCTGCGCATGCGTGCGTCCTTGTCGGACACGACGCCCGAGGCGAAGATCAACCACCGCACCGCCAGGGCCACCAGCATCCAGACCATGGCGAGCAGTCCCGTGGCGACAAGAACGGCCTGGCGGATTTCGACCGCCGAACCGCCCCAGACCTTGGTAACCACAATGTAGACGGCTGCCGTAATAGCCGCAGCAACGGCATAGTTGGTGGTAGCGTGTCGTACGTGCGGCCGCACCATGGCCACGATGGTCGCTACGACAACCAGGTCGGCCGCCCGGTAGAAGGCGTTGTGCTCGAAGATGATAAAGCCCAGGGCAAATGCCGCGGCGGCAAGGGCCGGCACGTACAGGGCCCCGGCGAAGCGCTCCATGCCGCTGTGTTTGCGGAACTGGCGGGCCGAGAGCATGGCGGCCACCGAGAGCACGATCCCGGCGGCCAGTGCGGCCGTGGCGTAACGGCACAGGTACCGGCCCGGCTGCGGCCCGACGTAGACGTGGAACCAGACCAGGGCCAGCAGGACGAGCGACAGCCCGAAGAAGCCGAACAGGTCCTCCTGCCGAAAGACCAGCGCCGCCACGAGCAGCGTCATGGCCATGGCGGCAACCAGGACGATGATCTCGGGGCCGATGCCCGACTCCCAAGCCCCGACGGCCACGAGCATGCCCATCAGGACGGTTGCAGCCAGGCTCATGACCAACAGGCCCTCGCTGTAGAATGCGGCCCAGCGGTTGCGCTTGCGTCCGAGAGCCAGCAAGGCCCCCAGCAGCGACAGGCCGGCAGCTACGGCACTATTGAGCACCATACCCGAGGAGGTGCGGAAGACGTAGGTGCCGATACCGGCCAGCAGGCCGAGGGCTGCAAGGTAGACCGATGGCTGCCAGCGGACTCGCCAAGCCGTCGCCATCAGCAGGGCCGGCAGCCCCATCAGCAGGACCATCGGCGGCACACTTACGGCCGCCCCCGCACGGGGAAGAGCCAGCACGCCGGCGCCCTGGACCGAAGCCAGCCACAGCCAGCCCAGGATGCCGAGCGAGAGTCCGGAAACGAGCGGCACGGAGTCGGTCCACGGGCGGTCACGTTTCACGAGCAGCAGGCCGAACAGGAAGACCAGGGCGTTGGACAGGGCGAAGCCCGTGGCGGCGGTGGCACTGTCGGGCAGGAAACCGATCAGGCCGCCCCCCGGGCCTTGCGGCAACTGGAACCCGGCGGTCCGCAGGCACCAGACCGCGGCCCACAACGGCAGCGCGCTGCAGGCCACGGCCTGCAGCGGCACGATCTCCTTGCCTTTGCCGTAGGCCCCGAGCAAGGCGGCAACCACGAAGATGGCCGAGAGGCCGACCATCGTGCCGAGAACATGGTCCGCCGAAAGCAGGAGGCCCGTGACGGCGGCCACGCCGGCCATGGCCAGCAAGGCCACAGCCAGTCGCCTGGTGGGCGGCGGCACGTTGGCTCCGCCGATTCGCAGAAAGGCCACGCCGGTGAGCATGAACAGAATCCCGAGCCCGACGAGCCAAGTGCCGATCCACTGGTCCTCCAGGCGGTCGGCGAGATCGGTGAACAAACGCAGGCAGACCAAGGCGAACGGCCAGAGCAGGAGCAAGGCCCCGAGGCTGACACCGACCCACATCGAGACCCTGCCCTCGCGGCGACGCCGGTAGAGGCCGATCAGCATGCCTGCCACGCCCAGGGCAAGTATCCCCAGCAGGATGAACTCGACGTAGGGGCGGAAGGTGGGAACGAAACGCAGGTACTCGTCGCGAAGGGTCAGCTTGGCCGAGGCGAGGATGGTTGCGGCAGCAGCCGTCGGCAGGGCCCAAGGCACATGGGCCGCCCTGGCGGCCGTAAACATCACGACCAAGGCCAGCAGTCCGGCCGCAGCCCAGGTAATCAGCACTCCGACGTCCTCGCGTCCACCGGTCCAGAACCCCACGGCCAGCAGATTCAGCGGCACCAGGGCCATCGTACCGACGAGCAGGCCCATGGCCGTCCGCGGGAAGCGTTCCTTGAGGGCCTGGGCCCAGATGAGCAGGATGATCGTGGGCACGGCCAGCAGGACCGGCCAGAAGTAGCCACGGGTTTCCAGGTGCACAAGCAGGATGCCGACGGAGACCAGGGCCAGAACGCTGAAGAGCAACCCCATGGCCAGGTTGCGGCTGCGGCGGGACTCGCGGGCGAGGTCCGCGGGCGACGGGTCGTGGATGTCCTCGATCTCAATGGCCAGTTCGGATTTCTCGGCCAGGGTGACGGCTTCCTCTGCCGACACGGGGGGCACGGAGGCGACCGCTACTGCCGGAAAGAGGGCCTCGGCCTCACGGCGGACGGCCGCTGACAGGTCCGCCCTCGACAGAAACCGCCTCCACAGACCGGCCGGGTCGTCAGAATCGTCTGCCGCCGCCTGGTCGGCCCCGGACAAGGCGTCGCCGATGCGCCGTACCTGGGCCGCGAGGGCCTCGGCCGCCTCTTGGGACAGGCGGCCCTGCCGACGGGCCCTCTGGACCTCCGCCTCCAGGCGTTGCGACTGATGACGTGGCTCCTCTGGGGCCAACTGTTCTCCTCGCGTACACTGATCGGGCTCACGATGCGACGGCACGAAGCTGGACTATGATAGGATACCCCTGCCGCCGGTGTCCAGCAGTTTCGTACCGACAGCCCGGGACGGCCCCCGGGCGAGGCTTGCTTTTGGGCCGCCGGCCGCTACAATGGCCCCTTTGGGTGGGCCGACGGTGGCCCGTCCCTGTGGAATGACCCCCTGTTTTCCTGTCAGAGAGGGCATTTGGATGAAGCTGCGAGGCAACACGTGCGTCGTCGGCCTGCAATGGGGCGACGAGGCCAAGGGCAAGATCACCGACCTGCTCAGCGAGCAGTGCGGCGTCGTGGTGCGGTTCCTGGGCGGGTCCAACGCCGGCCACACGGTAGTCGTCGGCGACCAGACCTTCAAACTGCACCTGATTCCCAGCGGCATCGTCCACAAGGATGTCCTCTGCGTCATCGCCGGCGGAGTGGTGCTGGACCCCGAGGTCTTCGAGGAGGAGCTGGCCAACCTGCGTGAGGGCGGCGTCAGTTTCGACGGCCGGCTGAAGATCAGCCAGACGGCCCACGTGGTCTTCCCGTACCACAAGCTTGAGGACCAGCTCAAGGAAGCCAGCCGCGGCAAGAGCAAGATCGGCACCACGGCCCGGGGCATCGGCCCCTGCTACTGCGACAAGGCCGCCCGGACGCTGGCCGTCCGCGTGGGCGACCTGTTCTACGCCGACATGATCGAGCAGCGGATCCGCGAGATCGTCGACTACAAGAACCGCCTGCTGCTGGCCCTCTACGGGTCGCCGGGCGTCCCGGTGGAGCAGATGGTCGCCAAGGCCAAACGCTATGCGGAGATTCTGCGGCCGTTCGTCTGCGACACCACCGCCCTGCTCCAGGACGCCATCGCCGAGAACCGGCGGCTGCTGTTCGAGGGCGCCCAGGGCACCCTGCTGGACATCGACCACGGCACGTTTCCGTACGTCACCAGCAGCAACGCCTCGGCCTGCGGCGTGTCGGCCGGAGCCGGTGTGCCGGCCAAGATCATCTCGACGATCGTCGGTGTGGCCAAGGCCTACACGACGCGCGTCGGCACGGGCCCGTTCCCGAGCGAGCAGGACAACGACATCGGCAATTGCATCCGCGAGCGCGGCCGCGAGTATGGCACGACGACCGGACGGCCGCGACGTTGCGGCTGGTTCGACGCCTTCGCCACGCGCTACAGCATCAAGCTGGGCGGCATCGACAAGGTGGCCCTGATGCTGCTGGACGTCCTCAGCGGCTTCGAGACGCTGAAGATCTGCACCGGCTACCGCTACAAGGGGCAGATGCTCCAGAGCTTCCCGACCGACGCCGAGGTGATGAAGGACGTCGAGCCGGTCTACGAGGAGCACCCCGGCTGGTCCGAGGAGATCGACGGCGTGCGAACGTTTGCCGACCTGCCGGCCAACGCCCAGAGTTACGTCAAGCGACTGGAGGCGCTCCTGGAGACGCCCATCGCGATTGTCAGCGTGGGTCCCGAACGCACGCAGACCCTTCTCAGGGAAGACGTGATCTAGAATGGCACCGTCCGACGTTCCAGCCGTCCTGGCCGACATTCCGCGCGAGCGGTGGCCGCAACATATTGCCATCATCATGGACGGCAACGGCCGCTGGGCCCGTCAGCGGGGACTGCCGCGCATGGCAGGCCACCGCGCCGGCCGCGACAGCGTCCAGCGGGTGCTCGAAGTGGTCGAGGACCTGGAACTGAAGCAGGTGAC
>JAFGPY010000332.1 GCA_016935955.1 Planctomycetota bacterium | reverse complement strand
GTCGTCGCGCAGCGAGCCGCCCGGATGGGCGACGTACTTGACGTTGCTGCGGCTGGCCCGGTCGATCGAGTCGCGGAACGGGAAGAAGGCGTCTGAACTGACGCAGACGTCGTCGAACTTGGCGATCCAGTCGGCCCGCTCCTTGCGCGTCACCGGTTCGGGCTTGGCCGTCAACTGGCTGAGCATGAACTCCTCTTCGGGCTTGCTCAGCTCATCCCAGATCAGGTACTGGTCCACGACGTTGGCCTTCTCGGCCTTCATCAGGCCGTCCTTGAACTTCAGGCCGAGCACCTTCGGATGCTGCTGCATGAACCACTTGTCGGCCTTGCCGCAAGCGAGCCGCACACAGTGCACGCGCGACTGCTGCCCTGCCCCGTTGCCGATCACCTGACCCTGGTAAGCCAGGCAGACCGAGTTCGATTGCGTGTACTTCAGCGAGATCGTGGCCACGGCCAGGGTCTCGGCGACGTCATCGGGCACCTTGGCGCCCGGCGTGACCGGCTTCTTGAACATCTCGGTCGTGATCTTCGCCGCGTTGCGCTCCTGCTCCAGCGTGAAGCCGAACAACTGCCGCGTCTCGACCGCCGGCGGCTCGTAGTCCGGGTCGATCTGGAGGACCAGGAACTTGCCGCCGCGCTTGTTCTTCAGGATTTCCAGGGCCTCGGCGTCGTAGCCCGGAGCGATGATCAGGTCGCAGACCTCGCGGGCCAGCACCTTGGCCAGCGAGACGTCCACCGTGTCGCTGACGGCCGCCACGTCGCCGAAGCTGCACAGCCGGTCGCCGCCGCGGGCCCGGACGTAGGCCGTGGCCACGGGCGACAACTCCTCGTCGTCCAGGAACTGGCTCTTCAGGAACGCGTCGTCCAGCGGGCGGGCGATGGCCGCACCGGCCGGACTGACGTGCTTGAACGATGCGGCCCCGGGCTTGCCGGTGGCCTCGCGCAGTTCGCGGACCAGTTGCCAGGCGCCGATGGCGTCCAGCAGGTTGATGTAGCCCGGCGTCCCGTTGAGCATCACCAGCGGCGGCTTGTCGCCCGGCACGATCAACCTGGCTTGTCCCTGGTGCGGGTTGCAGCCGTACTTCAGTTTCGTTTCCATGGTCGTGTCCTTTCGCCAATCGGTTTCGCGATGTGCACCGACACCGAGCGGGCCCGGCCACTAAACAGAGAACGCCCGAGCCCCGTCATGCGGCGTAGCCCAGGCGATCGGCTTCATCTCCACCGTGCTTCCCCGTGGTTCATTCCACGTTCCATGTCGCCAGTCGCACGGAGGATTCGTCATGTCGGCCGCTATCATGCCCGTTGCGGGCCGCCCTGTCAAGCGCGTTGCCTGCGAAAACAGTTGCCGCTAGAATGATTGATGGCGGTGGAACTGAGCGGAGTGGCGGGCATGATTCGGCGGCAGGTCATCTATCGCGGCACGGTCCAGGGCGTCGGCTTCCGCTGGACGACCTTGCGCGTCGCCTCGCAGTTCGCCGTCACCGGCTACGTCCGCAACTGTCCCGACGGAACGGTCGAACTGTTGGCCGAGGGTGCAGCCGCCGAAGTCGAGGCCTTCTGCGACGCCGTGCGGGAGCGCATGGCCGGCTACATCCGCGACGCCCGCATCACCGACGCCCGGGCCACCGGGGAATTCCCGGGCTTCGACGTGCGTCACTAGAAGGACCGTAGGCCCTTGCAGCCGACGATCACGGGACTACAATAATGTGCAGCGGCATTCGCATCGGCGGGCGCGAGTGTCGCGATGCCCTTTCATTTCGTCAGCGGGTACGGTTGGAGGTGGAGCAATGACGCAATTCGACAATCCGAACGGAACGGCGTCGCCAGGACAGGCCGGGCCGGGGGCCGACGAGAGCACAGGAGCAGTCCCCCAGGACCTGCCGACGTTCATGTGGAAGCCCCGTGAGGACCAGTTCACCGGCGAGATGAAGCCCGACGACAAGACCATGGGCATGCTCTGTCACCTGCTGGGCATCTTCACGTTCATCGGGCCGCTGATCATCTGGCTCGTCAAGAAGGACGAGTCGCGCTACGTGGACGTTCACGGCAAAGAAGCCCTGAACTTCCAGTTGAGCCTCTTCATCTTCCTCGCGGGAGTTGGAGTCGTCGAGACCGTTCTCGCGGTTATTCCCTTCATCAACTGCCTGGCGCTGGTGCTCATGCCGGCCTTGGGGCTGATTCCGCTGTTCGGTCTGGTGATGTTGGTCATTGCATCCATCAAAGCCAGCGAGGGGAAGGTGTTTCGCTATCCCCTGGCCATACGGTTGATTCGATAGTGGTACCGTCGTGACAACGCAACCCGTTTCATCGGAGGACTCCAGATGACTCAAATGGATTCGCAGCAGGAGCCGGGCGGCGCGCTGCCGCTGCCGACGTTCATGACTGGTGCCCGTGAGGACCACTTTGACGAGGAGATCACGCCCGACGAGAAAACCATGGGTATGCTCTGTCATCTGTCGGCTCTGGCGGGGCTGTTCACGGGACTCGGGTTCATCCTGGGGCCCGTTCTCGTCTGGGTTTTGAAGAAGGATTCCTCCAGGTACGTCAACGTCCAGGGCAAGGAGGCCGTCAACTTCTGGATCAGCATCCTCATCTACTCGCTGGTCACGTGCGGCATTGCGGTGATCTTCGGCATCATCATGGCCATCATCGCCTCGATCAAGGCCAACGACAAGATCATCTACCGCTACCCGCTGGCCATTCGGTTCATCAAGTAGGGCCGGGCGGTGGCGATGACGGATCGAACCTTACCGGTGACGACGCGGCCGGACGTGCCGCCTGCGGAGCAACGGGTGGACAACGGCGAATCGATAATCCCTGCGGCCGCAACCGCCGCGGCGCAGCCGGAGACGGCGCCTCTCGAGGCCGCCGACCGCGACGACCGCACCATGGGCGTCCTGTGTCACGTGGCGGCCCTGGCCTTCTTCATGATGCCCTTCGCCGGCCACGTGCTGGGACCGCTGGCCGTCTGGCTCGTCGGCCGCCGCAGGTCGCCGTTCGTCGACGCCAATGGCCGCGAGGCCCTGAACTTCAACCTGACCGTCTCGCTCGCCTGGCTGGTCTGCCTGCCACTGGCCTGGGTCTACTACATCGGCGCCATCCTGATGGTGCCGGTCGGCATGACCTGGCTGGCCTTTGTGCTGATCGCCTCGCTGAAGACCGGCGAGAACGTCGTCTACCGTTACCCTGTGCGGATCGCCTTCCTGCGCGAGCGCCGGAGCGCGGGCAAGACGGAAACGGGCGGAGAAGGACTGTAGGGGCGGCTCGTCGGAGATCCTGAGCGCCGCCGAAGGGCGAGCCGCCCTGGACCGGCAAGGCATTCGCCGTGCCTGCTGCTCGCAGATGTCCGAAATCACGCAAGGAGACTTCGCAATGAGACTCTTGACGACCATGGCCGCAGTGGCATGCGTTGCGACAACGATGATGGCCGCGGCCGTTGCTCAGACATCGTCTTCCTCGTCATCTTCCTCGTCGCCGTCGGGAACGACCGTCGAGAGCGGGCGGCAGCACGCCGTCCAGGACGACAGCGAACTCACCGAGAGGGAGAAGCAGAGGGAGGACCGTCGCCTGGAGGAGGAACTTCGCAAACTCCGCGCCGGCAAGACCGGCGTCGTCAAGGTCGAGACGCTCCGGCTCGGCGGCCGCGAACTCGTCTCCGTGACGGCCCTGCGCGACGACGCGACCGTCGTGCTGCTCATCCCGCAGGTGCGGCGCTCGAAGCGACAGCCGTGGGAGACCCCCGCGGCGCTGCTGGCCGCCGTGCGGGCTCTGCGGCCGGAGCATTACGAGATCGTGCACACCGAGGAGGCCTACGGCGTCGAGTGGATCACCGGCGTGGGCGAAGGCAGCCCGACGACCCTCGCCGACATGGAGCGCCTGGCCCTGGGCCGCGCCACGGGGACCGCGACGGCCGACGAGCCGAAGACCGACAGCAGCACCGAGCCGGCCGAAGGTACGGCCGTGGGCACGTTCGTCGAGCTGATCGACGGCGAGATCGACGGCAAGGCCTACAAAGCCATCGTCATGCGGCGCGGCACGCTGATGACGCGTTCCGTGCTCTGGCTGGCCAAGCCGCGGGCCCGCGGCGGACTGAGCGCGCACCGTTCGAGCGTTCTCGACGAGGCCGCCGCCCTGAAGGCCGGCGACACCGTCACCGTCCAGTACGTCAAGGTCGACGACCGCCTGTACGCCACGGAGTTTAAGAAGGACTGAGGCCCGCCGCGGCGTTATAATGCCGCCGTTCGTGACGCGCGGTCCCCAGTGGCAGAGAAACGGAAGTTCGACGTGCCCCACCCGATCGTGATCTTCGGCAGCGGCAGCCGCGGCAACTCGATGCTCGTGGCCGGTCCGCAGGGCCGCATCCTCCTTGACATGGGCTTTTCGCAGCGGCGCATCGTCGCCCACCTCCGCGACCAGCGGATCGAGCCGACCGACCTGGACGCCCTGCTCATCACGCACACGCACGGCGACCACGTGGGCGACAGCGCCCTGAAGTTCTGCTGGCGATGGCGCGTGCCCCTGGTCGCGGCGCGGGAAAACTTCGACGTGCTTCGCGGCCGGTTCCGGGCCGTCATGGGCCGCCTCGACCGCGCCGGACTGCTGCGCGAGATGCCGCCGCGAGGCCTCGACATCAAGGGCCTCCAGGTGCGGCCCTTCGACGTGCCCCACGACGCCGACGGCATCTGCCTGGGTTACCACGTGACGCTCGGCCCGACCAACGGCGACGGTCCGCCGACGCGCGTTGCGGCCACCACCGACCTGGGCGAAGTGACGCCCGAGGTGTTGCGGCGGTTGGCGGCGGCCGACGTCGTGGTGCTGGAATCGAATCACGATCCCGAGATGCTGGCCACCAGCGGGCGGCCGGCCTACCTGATCGACCGTATCGCCGGGCCGCACGGCCACCTGTCGAACGATGCGGCCGCCGAGGCGGTTGAGGCCCTGCTCGATCGCGCCCCGCCCGGACAGGTGCAGACCATCGTCCTGGCCCACCTGAGCCAGGAGTGCAACGACCGCGCCGTGGCCTTGCGCTGCACGCGAGAGGTCCTGAAACGTTACGACGGCCCGACGCCCCGACTCCAGGCCGCCGACCAGGATGAGGCCCTGACGGTCCACGTGGCGAAGCGCTGAGGCGTTGTGGGGGTCGCTCGCGAGCGACCCCGAACGGCGGGCGGCTCGCGAGCCGCCCCTACAACAACCAAGGCACGTGCACCGTTCCGCCAGGGTAAAAATCAACGCGGGGTGCCATGGTCTAGCCGCAGGCTAGGCCATGATGACCGCTCACCACGCATTCAGCGGACCCGCAAAGTCGCCGGCGTCCAGCACCTTCACCCCGTCGATGACGATGGTCGGATCGTCGATCTCCGTGTCCATGTGCCGCGCGCCGTGAACGTGCGTGTCGCGCTGCAGGTTGTTGCCCAGGGCGATGTGGATGCGCCGCAGGTGGTGCGTACCGTCGCTCCACCACCACTGGTCGTTGTCCATGACGCGCGACGTGGGAATGCCCACCTCGTCGATCGCGTCGGCCGCAGGGTTGCCGCTGGCCATGAACGCCTCCAGCCGCTTTACCTGCTCCTTGTCGCCGTCGTAGCCGGTCACGCGACCGTCGGCCACGTCGATGACCAGCGGCCGCCGGTCCAGCTCATTGGCCGGCCGCACCTTCATCTGCGTCGGCCCGGTGACGACGATGCGTCCGTTCTCACTGCCCTGCCGCGGCGCCGTGGCCACCTCGCCGTACAGTGGCACGATGCCCAGGATCGGCGTGGCGTTGCTGCCGGAGCCCATGGCGAAACGGAAGTCCGTTCCGGCGGCCGAGGTCACGCGGACTTCCTTAGCCTCGGCGATCAGCTCGATGAGCTTCTCGGTCCGCGGGCGGATGGCCCCGACGGCCTCGGGCGTCAGTTGCCAGTGCTCCATGCCGTTGGCCTGCAGGAAAACCCAGCGCCGGCCGGCCGTCAGGAATTCGTCGTCGTTGTCCTTGCGGCCGATCAGCTTGGCGAAGCTCACGTCGTCCATCGTGTTGATCACGGCGTCGGCCCCGCGCAGGGCCTCGACGATCGGCGCGACGATTGTCCCGGCGGCATAGCCCGGACCGGCCAGGAACTCCGTAATGTCCAGCACCACCGGGTGCGCGCCCATGGCCACGGCCTCGCGGGCCAGGGCCCGGACGTAGGTGACGACGTTCTCCTCCTTGGCGTAACGGTGATTCGCCCGTCGCGTGCAGATGGCCAGCGTTTCGCCGGCTTTCACGCGGCAAGCCACTTCCAGGGTGATGCGGGCATTGCGGGCCAGAAGATCGGTCGGTGCACTCATGGCAAGCTCCATTCTCCAGACAGGGTCTCTCGTGCGGTCACGGCGCGGCCATGTGCGCCGCCACTTCGTCCTCGTCCCACAACACACAGCAGACCGGCACGCGGTTGGTCAGCATCTCGCTGCACTTGCCGCACTTGATGCAGCGGCGAACGTCGTCCGGGCGACCCTGGCGAACCTTCTCGGGCCACGCGGCATCGGCGATCGACTGCCGCCCGACGGCCACCAGGTCGCACCGCCCTGCGGTCAGCGCCGACTCCGCGTCGCCGGGACGTTCCATGCCGCCGACGGCAATGACCGCCGCGCCGCAGGCCGCCCTGATCGGCGCCGCCAGATCGGCTACCGACTTGTCGCGGGCCGGCGAAATGTCCAGCACGTCACAACCGGCGTCGATCAGGTGCCGGGCGAAGTCGATGCTCTCGTCGAGGCCGTACTCGGCCCCGGTCGGCGTGTGACGGTAGAGCAGCAGAAGAGCGTCGCCCGCGGCCTCGCGCATCGCCCGAACGCTCTCCACGGCGAAACGCGCGCGGCCCGCCGCCGAGCCGCCGTAACGGTCCGTGCGGTGGTTCTGGTCGGGCTTGAAGAAGTTGTGCATCAGGTAGCTGTGGGCCCCGTGCGGCTCGACGCCGTCGAACCCCGCGTCGCGACAAACGCGGGCCGCCACACCGAATGCCGCGACCAGGGCCTCCACGTCGGCCGTGCTCAGATCGTCCACCTGGCGGTCGCGACCGAACGGACCGGGGAACAGCTGCACGACCGCGGCCGCACCCTCGCTGTGAATGGTGTCGACCAGAGGGCGGAGCGATTGCGGCGTCAGCTCGTTGCCGAACAGCTCGTTGTTGGTGGCCTGGACGATGACCATGCCCGCGCCGCCGCGCGCCATGCGGCGGTACCAGCCCAGCCCCTCGGGCGACGTGATCGGCCGCACCTGGACCAGCGGCGGCACGACCACGCGGTTGCGCAACGTCACGGACTTGATCGTGAAAGCGGAAAACAGGTGCCTGTAGGCCGCCAAGATACCCCCCGTCGGTTGTGGGCCATTGAGAAACGGGCATTGTAGCAGTCCGTGGGACGCGCTGCCACGGTGAAACGTTGCACTATCTCCCTGGAAGACAGGCCGACGGACGCCGGCCGCTCAGTCGCTTGTCGGAGAGCGCTGGGTGCCACGCCCAGGCCGGCGCAGCCGACTGGGCGTGCGTCGACCATGAAGAGTCTACACCTGGCGGACCTCGTCGCGATGCGGGGGCCAACCCCTCCCCCTTGACGGGGGAGGTGCCGCCGTCAGGCGGCGGTGGGGGTGTCGCACGCCAGCCAGCGCTCCGCAACCAGAGCCATACCAGTCCGCCGCGATTCCCCTGCGCTGCCACCCTCACCCGGCCCTTGTGGGCCACCCTCCCCCGTCAAGGGAGAGGGGTGCGCTGCTCCGCTGGAAGTCGTCACGGTCTCGCCGGCAGGGCGCTGGCGGCGAAGAAATCGACCGCCCAGGTATCGGCCGCAACCGGCTCGCCGAACCGGTTCGCGTAGACCGTCTCCAGGACGATGGCCTCCAGCTTCTTCGCGGCGTCCAGCGGCAGCGGCTCGGCGAACTCGCTCATCGTCGCGCGGCCGTACGCGCCGCTGCGGAATGCCGGTTCGCGGTAGCCGTTGGCGATGGGCGAGTAGTCCACCACCTGCCGCTGCCCGCGCGGCGGGTCCACGCGCAGGTCGCGGCGGTCGTACTCGAAGGTCTGCGGCCCGTGGAAATCCTGCAATCGCCCCTCGAACAGTTGCCCGCTGCTGCCGTCCGCGTAACGGGCCGAGATGCGGACGCAGTTCTTGCCATAGTCCACCTCGGCGGCAAAGAGCAGGTTCACCGCCCGGTAGCGCCGTTGCTGCGACGCGGGGAGCGTCATGACGAGCTGCCGGTCTTCCCGCTGCCGCATCAGTTGCACGGCGTTGCGGCCAAGGGCCGGTCGGCCGTCCGGTGCAGCCGTCGGCCAGCGCGGCGATTCCAGTTCGTCCATGTAGAGACGGTACTTGCCCACGCGCCCGTCCGGCGGCAGACCTTCCGCATGGTCGGCCCACTGCCACTGCGCGACGTCGTCGCGCCCGAAGGTCGGGTACCGTCCGCGGACGTGGTAGCTTTGGTGCGACCACGCCCCCATGCCGTGCTGCCCGAACGTGTCGCGGGCCGTGTAGCTGCCTTCGAACTTATTCTGCTCCATGTCCTCGTCCTCGTCGCCGCGCAGGATGTCCTGTGCGACCAGGTCGCGGCAGCGAATCCACTCGTTCGGCGTCTGGATGACATCGCGGTCCATGTACGCCGAGAGGTCCAGGGCCACCCATGCGGCCGCATCGTCGGGCGCCGCCGTCAGAGGCGTGCCGCCGGCCAGGAGCCCCGCGGCCGCCAAGGCCGCCGCTCCCGCGGCAAGGAGTGAGATTGTGACCGTCGCGCGATGCATGAGTGGCTGTCATTATGAAACAGCCCCCCGCGGCCGAGGGGCCGAACCTTTTTCGTAGCCCGCCAACCGCGGGCTCGCCGGAGCCGGAGCGCTGTTGACCCCTCCCCCTTGACGGGGGAGGTGCCGCCTTGCCCCGAGCTTTGTCGAGGGGCGCAGGCGGCGGTAGGGGTGTCGCACGCCAAATAGCGCTCCGCATCCAGAGCCATACCACTCCGCAGCGATTCCCTCGCGTCTCCACCCTCACCCGGCCCTTGCGGGCCACCCTCTCCCGTCAAGGGAGAGGGGTGCGCAGCTCGCACGGCCGCCTCAAGGCAGAGAGTCGGTGGTTGCTGTCGGGCCTTGCGGTCGAGGGCTGCCGCGGGTATGCTCGGCGGCGCGACTTTCGCGCAGGGAGGACGAACCGATGAACACCACCATGTCGTTAGCCGTCGCCGCTTTCGCGCTGCTGCTGGCCGTGGCCGGTGCGACCTGGGCCGCGCCGCCGCAGGAGACGGCCGAGGCCATCCGCACCCATCGCATGGGCACGCTACTCGTCAAGGCCAAGCCCGGCGAGAAGGTGAAGGTCACGCAGTTGCGGCACGAGTTCTGGTTCGGCACCGCCCTGTCGCGGAAGATGTTCCGCGACGCGACGCCCGCCGACCAGCGCGAG
>JAFGPY010000331.1 GCA_016935955.1 Planctomycetota bacterium | reverse complement strand
TGCGGTAGTTCTCCATGTACCATAGTGTACCTAAAGGTTTCGCCTGAAGGCGAGGGCTTCATTCCCTCCCATCGAGAGACAGTAAGGGGTGTGGTGGACCAACGAGTCTCTACAACCGGACTGAAGAGGAGTCGCAACCGGGACGCAACTAGCCGTCCGAGGGCGCTGGCGGCAACGCAATTCAGGGCCCCGCAGAACGCGAGGAACGACACATCATGCAACGCACACGAGCCTTTGCCGCGGCAATACTGATTCTCCTGTCGGCCGCAGCCTTGGCGCTCGCCGCCGAACGGGCCGCCGAGTATCCCAGTTTCAGCGGCATCTACCCGCACCTGGCCGCGCTGTCCGACTCCTATAGCGAAGCCGGCATCGGGGCCGTGGTGCCCTGGGCCGAGCGGCTCTGGTATGTCTCCTACGTCGCCCACAAGGCCGGCCGGCGGGTGGGCCTTTACGAGATCACGCCGGAGTTGGAGTTTTGCCGGCGGCCGGAGAGCATCGTCGGCACGCACGCCGGGCGAATGATCCATCGCGAGTCGAACCAGTTGATTATCGGGCCCTACGTGATCGACGCGAAGGGCAACGTGCGGGTGTTCGACGCGCTGGCCCGCAACGAGCGGGTGACCGCCATCGCCCGGCACCTGGCCGATCCGGCACGGAAGGTCTACGTCCAGGCCATGGAGGGCAAGTACTACGAGTGCGACGTCTACACGCTGGCGACGAAGCTGCTGGGCGACGCGAAGCAGGAGCTGGGCGTCCAAGGGCCGGCCCATTTCAAAGGGGCCTACACGTCTCAGGGCCGCTACGTGGTGGCCAACAACAGCTACGATGGCGGCGACGTGAGCGGACGCGCACACGGCCGCTACCCGCCGCGGGAAGGACGGCTGGCCGCCTGGGACGGCGCCCGGTGGGAGATCATCCACCGCACGGCCTTTTGCGACGTGACCACGGCCGCCGGTGTCGACGCGGCGCCGGACGACGACGGTCCGCTCTGGTCGATCGGCTGGGACAAGCGTTCGGTGCTGCTGGCCGTGCTGGCCGACGGGCGGTGGACGACCTATCGGCTGCCCAAGGGCTCGCAGGCCTACGACCAGGCGTGGTGTACGGAATGGCCGCGGATTCGCCAGGTCGATTCGGGGCGTTGGATGCTCGACATGCACGGGCTGTTCTACAGTTTTCCCTCGACCTTCCGGCCCGGCGCCTGTGGTGGCCTGGAGCCGTGGGCCTATCACCTGCGGATGACGCCCGACTTCTGCCCCTGGCAAGGGCGACTGGTGCTGGCCGGGGACCAGAACTCGTCGATGAATCATCGGCACCGCACCGGCGGCCAGCCGCAGTCGAATCTGCTGTTCACTTCGCTCGACGAGCTCGAGCAGTGGGGGCGGCCGTCGGGTTGGGGCGGGCCGTGGCTGGACGACGAGGTCCGGGCCGGCGTGCCGTCGGAACCCTTGCTGATTCACGGCTTCCCCCGGCGATGCCTCCACCTGGTCCAAGGGGTGGCGGCGTCGGAGGCCGTCAGGGAGCGTTGCACCGGGGCCTTCAAGATCGTCGACCTGCCCCCGGCCCTAAGCGGGCTGGAGACAATCACCATTGCCCGGGGCTCGATGCAGCGGCCTGCCCCGGGCTACTCGTTCGAGGTCGATCGCGACGTGGTCGTCTATCTGGCCGTCCACCAGCGGGGCAATCCGCGACTTCCCGACGGCTGGGATAAGACCGACATGGTGATCGAATGGCGCCACGGCGATGCCTACACGGACGTGGTCTACCGGAGGAGATTCGCGCCGGGCGTGGTCGAGATTCCGGGCCACGACGGCCACAACGAGCTGAACCACTACGGCGTGCCGCATCTGTGTTTCCTCGAACCGGTCGCGCCGGTGGAAGGCGAACTGCAAGTCTCCCGCCTGCCGGACAACCTCAACGCCCGCCTCAGCCGACAGGAAGCACCGCGGCCGGGCGTCGCCGCGGCCTTCGCCATCGAGATCGATCGGCAGGGGACGGGCGAGTGGTCGGACTACACGACGATTCGAGTGCCGCCGGGCGGCTATGCCTGGCACGTGCTGCCCGACGACCTGCCCGCCTGCTGGTTGCGGATCACCTCCGACTGCGACACAACGGCCAGCGCGCAGCTTCTGTTCGGTCCTCGCAGCGAAGCCCGCCAATCTCCGGGGCCGGGGCCGTTTGGGTCGCTCTCGCCGTTGACCAAGAACAAGCCGCGGATCCATGGCGGGTTGTTGCCGTTTGCCGACCGGCTGTGGTTGTGCGCCTATCGCACCGGCGCCGACGGCGAGCCGGCCGAGGGCTGCGGGCTGTACCAGCTCGACGAGGACGCGAAGCCCGTCCGTCGGGCCGAGTCGCTGCCTGGTGTTTTCGCCAACCGCAAGATGGTCTCCGGGCTGCTGAGCATCGGGCCGCACCTGATCGCCGCCGACGGCACGGTGCGCACAATTCGGGCCCTCGCAGACGAGCACCTCACGGCGTCGATCCGTCACCCCAGCGACGCGGACAAGATGTTCTTCCTCGCGGCCGACGGGCGGCTGCTGGAGGCCGACCTGAAGACGCTTGCGGTGCGGCAAGTCGCCGAGATCGCCCGGGAGTTGGGGCTCGACGGGGCCGGGCTGCGATTCAAGTCGGGGCACCAGGCCGGCAATCGGGTGTTCGTCACCGCGGCCGCCGCGGATGGTCGCAGCGGCTGCCTGGCCGAGTGGGACGGGCAGCGTTGGCAGGTGATCGATCGGGCGGCCTACGGCGAAGTGGCCGATTGGGCGTCGATGAGCTCGGCCGTGGTGGCCACCGGCTGGGATCGCGCGTCGGCCTTGTTGAAGGTCCGCGGCGGCGACGGCCGTTGGGCCACCTACCGGCTGCCGAAGGCCTCCGGGGACTACGACACGGCCTGGCGCAGCGAGCGGCCGCGGATCCGGGAGGTGGAAACCGAGCGGATCCTGATGGACGTCCACGGCATCTTTTACGAGACGACCGGCCTGGCCCATGCCTGGTTCGTGCGGCCCATCGCCAGGCACGATCGCCTGGTGTCGGATTTCTGCAGCTGGCGGGGACTGACCGTCTTGGCCGGCAACGACGCGGGGGCGGAGTCGGACGCCCACCACGTCGCCGCCGACGGCGTCGGGCTCTGGCTCGGCAAGACCGACGACCTTTGGCAGCTTGGCCGCCCCACCGGCGAAGGCGGGCCGTGGCTACGGACGCCGGTCGAGGCCGGCCAGCTCAGCGAACCGTTTTTGATGACAAACTTCGAGCACAAGCGGGTCCGGCTCGGCCACGACGCCGACGGGCCGGTCGAGTTCACCATCCTGGTCGACCCGCTGGGAACGCGCAAGCTATGGAAGCCGTACCAGACGCTGACCGTCGCCCCCGGCCAGCAGACCACGCACCGGTTCCCCGACGGGTTCTCGGCCCACTGGGTGCGGGTGAAAGCGGCAGCGGCGTGTCGGGCGACCGCCTGGTTCGTGTACGACTGAGGGCCGGCTGAAACACACAGCCTCATCGAAGATCATGGACATCGGGTCGTCGATCCTGGTTTCGTCCTTGCTGCTGCTGGCGGCAGTGGGGTTGATGGTCTCACACCTGCGGGCCTGGCGCCGCGCCCAAGAGGAGCCGCTGGAGCCGGAAGAGTTCGACTTCCGCCGCCGACAGTTCCGCCGGCGGATCCAAACCAGCGCGATGCTGGGCCTGCTGGCCGTCGGTCTCTTCGTCGGTCAGCTCATTCCCGGGCCGCCGATGCTGGTGGTGCTCTTCTGGGGCGTCGTGCTGCTGGTGTTGGGGTGGATGGGCCTGCTGGCCTTGGCCGACATCTGGGCCACCAAACATCACTTCGACCGCATGCGCCAATCCTACCTGGTCGAAGAAGCCAAGCTGCACGCCGAGCTGCGCCGCGTCCGGGCGGTCGGCGGCAATGGAAAGGCCAAGAGGAGCCGACCCGGCCCGACGGGCAGGGAGGAGGCGTGAGGAGTCTCCTCCGTCTTTCCCCGCCCCCACCTGGCCCCCTGGTATCCACCCAAGCGACGCCGTAGAATACCACGTAGATGCGCCGTTTGGACCGCTCGGCGAGCCCCGGAGTGATCTCCATGGACCCGTTTCGTTTCTGCCTGGCCTTGGGGCCGGTGGCCATTTATGTCTTGCTGTTGGGGGCGATCAACTTTTCGCGGCGTCCTCTGCTGGTGCCGGGCACGCGCGACGCGGCCGCCTTGGGGCTGGCCGTTTCCGGGTTCCTGATCGTCGGCCCGATCGAGCTGTTCTTTCCCGACGCGGCGGCCGTGCGCTTCGAGGCGTTCGTGTGGCTGTTGTTGCTGGCACTGTATGCACTGTGCCTGCTGCTGATTCTGCTGCTGCTTCGGCCGCGGCTGATCATCTACAACATCTCGGCCGACCAGGTGCGCTCCATCCTGGCCGAGTTGGTCGAGCAGCTCGATCCGAACGCCCGCTGGGCCGGCGACACCCTGGCGCTGCCGGGCTTGGGGGTCCAGTTGCACGTGGACTACGTGGCGGCGATGCGCAACGTCTCGCTCAGCTCGGTCGGGCCGCATCAGAACCACGCCGGCTGGCGGCGGCTGGAAACGGCGTTGGCGCCCGCGCTGAGCCAGGTGGAGGTCCGCCGAAATCCGGGCGGCGCCGGCCTGCTGGGCGCCGGCGTGCTGATGGCCACGTTGCTGGTCCTGGTCGTCATCCGCGACCCCCAGGCGGTGGCCCAAACGCTGTTCGAGATGCTCCAGCTCTGAGCCCTTGCAGTCTCCCAGCCATCCCTAAGGGCTCGTAAAAGAACAAGTTGGGCATCCATGAAAGTGCAAGGACGCGCAGCGGCCTTGCTCTTTCATTACATGCGGACTGAGGATACCTGTGAGTTTCCTGGTTCTTTCCCGAT
>JAFGPY010000330.1 GCA_016935955.1 Planctomycetota bacterium | reverse complement strand
CGGCGTTTGCAGGGCCAAGATGGCCCTGCGACTCACGGGCAAGATGCCCGTGCCACGGTGAAAAGGCCTTGTAGCGTTGTAGTACTAATACGTCTACTATATGTATGGACGGCCGCCGGGGCAAGACTCTTTCGCCGGTCTTGACAGGCCCGCGGCGGCGCGGTCTAGTGTGGCCAGTGAAGGGTGCCATGTAGGGGCGGCTCGTCGGAGATCCTGATCGCAGCCGAAGGACGAGCCGTCCGGTGATGACGGTTCGCGGGTCGCTCCCGAGCGACCCCTACAACGGCGCAGGCAACTGTGTGGCTGCCCCTCGACCCTGCTCGGGAGCTACGGCAAGCAGCCACCCTACGGTTTTCACGGAGGCGTGTCGATGAAACAGCAGATCCAGGATGCGATGAGGGCGGCCATGAAGGCCGGCGACAAGGTCCGCGTCAGCGCCCTGCGGATGCTCATGGCCGACATCATGAACGCCGAACTGGCCGGCCAGCAGGTGATGGACGCCATTGTCGGCTACGGCAAGCGGCTCGAGAAGAGCATCGCCGAGTACGCGCGGCTCGGACAGCACGAGCGCGTCGAGCAACTCAAGGCCGAGCACGCCGTGGTCAGTGAGTTCATGCCGCGCAAGCTCAGCGACGAGGAGCTGGAGGCCCTGGTCGATCGGACCATCGCCGAGGAGAATCTGCAGTCGGCCAAGGACATGGGCCGCGGGATGAAGGCCATCATGAGCGCCCACGGCAGCCAGGTCGAAGGCCAGAAGGTGCAGCAACTGCTGAAGCAGAAACTCAGCGAATAGCGGAATCGTCACTAGGGAGTGGCGCAATGAATGATGCAGGCAATCCCGAATGGGGCGAGAGCGCACTCTCTCGTTTCATGGAGGATATGCATCACAACTCGTTCGCGACACACGCTAACAGGCCACCCTTGTTCGCGAGATGGTGCAGCATTGATGAGACGTTCACCCTCGCCGAGAAATGCGAGTTCTCGCGAAGAGATGAGTCACGGTTCATATTGCCTTTCTTCTTGAACCGTTCACATTCCGCTTTTCGTGGAGGAGTGCATCTGTGTTCAGGGGGCATGACAACCGAAACATACATCCTCGCGAGGGCTTGCCTGGAGAACGCCTGCTACGCATTCCTGATTCATGACGACAAAGACAAGGCATGGGTATGGGCCAAAAGGGGGGACACTGACGAAGACACGAAGAAGTGCCGCAAGGTATTCACAATGCCGGCGGCCGGAGAAGCCATTGCCAAATGCCATGAGCCACTCTTCCGATGGTCACGACGTCTGTATGATCGCACGATAGAATATGGTGCCCACCCCAATGTGAATGGGCTTCTCACCACAGCTTCAGTAGGTGAGGACTTGAGTTTCGTTCAGATGGCAGCACCGGGCACACAAGCATGGCAATGGGGCGCGCAAAGCCTCTGCGAGGTAGCAGTCTGCGTGTTGCGCCTCTTCGAGATCATCTTTGAATCCGAGTTCCGCAAGAGCGGCACGAGTCAGAGAATAGCCGGCTTTGACTGGATGGCTATCCGCGAAAACAGTGAGTGAGCATGTAGGGCGGCCGCCTACAGCCGCCAATTCCAGCCAACCGCGTGGCTGCCTCTCGGCCCTGCTCGGGACCCGACGGCGAGCAGCCACCATACAGATCATTCCTTCGCGCCGTTGTCTTTCAGGACCTTGATCATGTCGGTGGCCGATGCGGCCAGGGCCATGGCCAGCGGCGTCTGGCCTGCGGCGTTCTTGGCGTTGATGTCGGCGCCCTTCTCGATCAGCCGTTCGGCCACGGCGGGAATGTTGCGGCGCACGGCCCAGTGCAGCGGCATGTCGCCCTTGTCGTCGCGGGTCTTCACGTCGGCGCCCTTGTCGATCAACACGATGGCCATGTCCTTCTGGCTGGTGTCGATGGCCAGCTCCAGGGGCGTGCGTCCGTCGGCGCCGCGGGCGGCGAGGTCGGCGCCCTTGTCGGCCATGGCGGCGGCAATGTAGGGCGTGTGGGCCTTGATCGCCTGACGTAGCGGCACGTCGCCCTTGGTGTTCGGCGCGCGCACATCGGCGCCCTTGTCCAGCAGCGTCAGGGCCATGTCCTTGTCGCGGTTGTCGACGGCCACTTCCAGAGGCAGTCGCCCGTCGGGCCCGGCCACGTTGACGTTCGCCCCGGCGTCGGCCAGCATGGCGGCGATGTACGACTGCTGCGTCCGCAGGGCGTAGCGCAGCGGCGTCTCGTTCATGTTGTCCTTGGCCTCGACGTCGGCGCCCTTCTTGATCAGCAGTTCGACCAGGTCCTTATGGTGTCTCTCGATGGCCACGTGCAGCGGCGTCAGGCCGGTGGCCAGCAGCTTGTTGAGCCAGTCGGGATGGGCGGTCAGGGCCACCTCGACGGCCTTCGCGTTGCCGCCGTCCAGAGTGTCGAGGAACTTCTCGTGCTCGGTCTTCTTCTTGCAGCCGGCCAAGGCAACGACGGCAACGACCAGGATCATCGCGACATGCCTGTTCATGGTACGGACCTCCTGTGAAGGACGTGGACGTGACGTGAACCGATGAATCATCTGATCATGCAGGGCGGCTCACGAGCCGCCCCTACGACGGGTGCGACATGTGCCACGGCGGGTCTTGGCTCCGGTGAACCTGTCGAACCGTCCTGCCGTGCGTTCGGCATGGCCGCAAGCGGCCATGGCACCAAGCACCCGCTCGGATGAACAAGCCCGCCGCATTGCGGCGGGATGCGGCCGGCTGAGCGCCCTTCGATCCCCCGGCGGTGCCGGGGGCTTGTTGCTCGTTCTGTGACGATACGAACCAACCGCGCAGTTGCCCCTTGACGGACTCGGGATCTACGACAAGCGGTCACCCTGCATGCTAGCTCTTATCGGTCGATGCGGGCGGGTACGATTACCGGTTCTTGCGGGCCTGGAGCTTGGCGTCGTGGCGGGCGATGCGGGCGGTCTTGGCGGCGACGTCGCGGACCAGGTCGCGGGCCGCGACGTCCAGGCGGGCCAGGCCCAGGTAGGGCCGCAGGAACCGCAGCTTGTCGGTCCGCGTGACGATGCCCGCGGGAGCCGAGTAGTTCAGGGCGGCCAGGTCCTTGACGATCCATCGCCGCCCGACCCGACGGCCGCGACGACTGCGGCGCACGCGCTGCAGGTCGATCAGGTGCAGGATGAACGGCGACGAGCTTTCGTCGTCGGTCGACGCCTCGCGGACGAAGAGGTGGCAGAGGTAGAAGTCGCGGTGGCAGAACCCTTGGCCGTGGAAGCGCCGAGCGAGCTGCGCGATTTGCCGGACGAGTTCGCGCTTGGCGCTCGCGTCGGCGTCGGGCGAGGCGAACCGGTCGCGCAGATAATCGTCGGCCGGGACGCTGCCGGCAATCTCCTCGGTCGCCAGGAACGACGGCTGGCGGATCGACCAGCGGTGGTCCTGTCCCCAGGCGACCGGGTGCGGCGTGGCGAGCCGGGCATGGATCAACTGGAAGATGTTGCGGTACTCGGCCTCGGCGCGGGTCAGGGCCTTCCGCCAGAAGACGAGCCCTTCGATCCACGCGCCCGTGTCGACCTTCTGGTGCCGCTTCAGGTAGAGGGCCGACTCGCGGCCGTCGTCCCACGTGAACGGAATGCGGACGGTCAGACGGTCCGGCACGTCGCGGTAGCTCTTGCCGCCGCGGTAGGCCATGACCTTCTCGACCGTGTCGAGCCCGAGCGACCGCAGCACGGGCAGGAACCGTTCGACGACGAGGATTCGCTGGTCGTCGATGTGGCGGAAGTTCTCGCTCGCCAGCGGCACCATGCCGGCCGGGGCCTCGTCGCGGGCCTCGAACAGTCGCGGGTCGCGTCCGCGGCCGCCGAGGCGGTCGCTGCGGCCGCTCACGCGGACGATCATCTCGCGCGTGGCCGGCGTCAGGCGCGACTGGCGGGCGTAGGCCAGAACAAACCGCAACCGGTCGGTCCGCGTCGCGGCGGTTTCGCGGAGCGTGGTGTCCAGCGCCGCAAGGTCCCGCCAGCGATGGTGCGGCGACAGGTGCGGGAATCGGTGCGCCCGCTGGGCGTCGATCAGCGTCGGGACGAACGAACCGCCGTCGCCGGGTGACGGCTGCACGAAAATGTGCTTGGCGTAGAGGTCGCGGTAGGCCATGCCGGCGTCGTGCATGCGGCGGACGTAGCCGCCCAGCTCGCGGGCCAGAGCGTGGCGGTCGCGGGCCTCGGCGGCCGCCGGTGCGGCCGAGCAGCGGTTCAGGTACTCGGCCAGGTTGACCGCGCCGGGCACTTCGCGGACCACGAGCAGAGCCCGCTTGAAGAAGCCGCCGCGACGCTCCTCGCCCATGGCCACGGGTTCGGCGACGGCCGTGTGCCGCGCGGCCAGGGCCTGGAGGTTCCGCCATTCGCGACGGCTGCGCGACAGCGGCGGACGCAGCCAGTTGGCCAACCAGCGGCGGACGACCATGGCCGCCTTGGGATTCCACTCGCGTTTCAGATAGAGCGGCACGGTGCGATCTTCGGCGTCGGTCAGCTCGAGGCGGACGACGTTGCGGTCGCGGTGGCCGTCGATCGATTGGCCGCCCTCGTAGCCGAACAGGGCCTCGAACGAGTCCAGACCGTGGGCGGCAAGCAGATCGCGCCAGGCGGGAGAGATTTCCAGGATCGTCTTGCTCATCGTCCTCGTCTTCCCGGCCGAGGGCGGCCGGGCTACACAAACCGTTCCACTCGGCATGCTTCTGCAAGCAGAAGCATGGCACCCCTTGTGCAGGACACGACGGGCACGCCCGCGCCGTGCCCCTACAGGCTCCGCCGCGGCATCCCGGCCGGGGGCGGCCGGGCTACATCGCCCTCATCGCGTGTCCAGCGACTCGTCCTCCAGCAGTTCGGCCACCCACGGTTCGGCCAACAGGCGGCGAATGCGACGCTCGGTCCGCCGCCGCACGCGGCCGGTGTTGATGGTCCGCTGCTCGCTCAGCAGGGCCGTGGCGTGGACCACGTGCTCGACCAGTTGCCGCATCTCGCGCGGCGGCAGCAGGCGCACATGATACCCGAGTTCGGCCAGACCGTGGTAGATGTCCTCGCCCGCGGTCTTGTAACGGCGGGCCAGGAAGTCGAGTTTCCCGTCCACGAGCGCCTTGCGACGGTACAACGCGCAGAAGCTCCGCGCGTGCGGCGGGCGCTCGCGCAGGCGTTCGGGCACCTCGCGGCCGAGCATGCGGCAGAGCAGCCGGCGATAGGCCTTGCCGTTGCCCAGCGGTTTCATTGCGGCCATGACCGGGCCGGGGCCGTCGATCTTGTCGGCGCCCAGGGCGGCCAGCTTCGGGTCGTCGAGCATCGGTTGCCGCAGGGCCGCCAGCCAGTCGTCGCGCAACGGCAATGTGTCGGTGTGCATGGCCAGCAGGAACTCGCCGCGAGCCTCGGCCAGGCCGATGTTCAGGGCCGTGGCGTGGGCCAGTGCGGCTTCGGGCGGCACGGTGTCGGCCGGCCGCTCGATGAGCCGGATCCACGACACGCGCCGCAGGTAGTCCAGCGACTCGCCGTCGGTCGAGGCATTGTCGACGACGATCACTTCGAAAGGCACGTCGGTGCGTTTGCGGATGGCCCGCAGGCAGAGCCGCGCCAGCAGCGGGGTCTCGAAGTGCGGCAGGACGATCGAGACCGTGCCGTCGGGCGGCGGCATGGTGCCGCGAGCGATGTTGTGCAGGGTGTCGCCGTTGAGCATCGCGCCTCTCGTGGTTCAGGAGCGAATGATAGTGTCCGGGTCGGGTTCCCGGTAGGGAAATTCCCGCGTGAGCCGCGACAGGGCCTCGAAAACCATCTCCGGCGTGACGTTGATCATGCACTGCAAGTGCCCCTCGGGGCAGCGTTTTTTCTGGCACGGGCCGCAGGGCACCGGCGCCTGGAGCTTGGCTTCCTTGTGGAACCAGGTCTCGGTCCAGTTGATGTGCGTGGGTCCGAAGATCGAGACGACGGGAATGTCGTACGCGGCCGCAAAGTGCCGCAACCCGCTGTCGTTGGTGACCATGGCCCGGGCCCGGCGGACGAGGGCCTTGACCGTGGGCAGCTTCGGCAACGGATCGGGCGGCAACTGAGCGGCGCTGTCCGAGGCGTCGCGGACGCGTGCCGCCGTGTCGCGTTCACTCGGGGCGCAGAGGACCAGCGTCCTGGCGCCCAGTTCGTCGAGGGCTCGGCGGGCGATCAGCCCGAAACGGTCGGGCGGCCAGCACTTGGCCAAGCCGAAGGCCGCACCCGGGGCGAGGATCAGCGTGCGCTCGGGGTCGAGGCCGAGCGAATT
This sequence comes from Planctomycetota bacterium, assembly GCA_016935955.1. Next base: position 12,200 of record JAFGPY010000330.1, on the reverse strand, counting down.
GTAGACGGCGTCGGCGGCCTGCTCGTCGGCCGGACGGGTGTAGAGCTTCATGGCGATGCTCATGTTGCGGGCGCCGAGCGGGCGGATGAGTTCGAAGTAGTATTGCAGCATGGGCACGGGCACGTAGTAGCCGCGCTCCTTCTGCGCCTTGAGGCGATTGGTCAAGAGCAGCGAGCGGCCGTCGCGTGCGTAGCCGACGCGCTGGCGGACGCGGCCGAGTCGCAGCAGCAGGGCGCTGCGGAACGAGTTGGTCATCAGCAGGCCCAGCTCGCAGGAGTCCTTGCGGAGTTCGGCGGCCGCCTGGAGCAACGTCTTGCCGCCGGGTCCGTCCCACAGGAGCAGCTTGTTGGCGTAGGGAGCCGGGTCGAAGACCGGGGCCACGTAGGGCCGCACGATGAGCGTCAGCTTCGATTCCGGAAGCAGTTGCTTCAGCGCCTCCAGGGTCGGCGTGGCCATGACGGCGTCGCCGATCCAGTTGGGGCAGACCACAGCGATGTTCATACGCAGCTCTCCGGCTGGGTGCCATGCTTCTGCTCGTCGCAGATCCCGAGCAACGCCGAGGGGCAGAAGCATGCCGGACGATCATGGCCACGCAAGCGTGGCCATGCCACCCGTCATTCGTGTGGAGGCATTGTAGCATGCTGAACAGGGGCTTGTCGATGGACGCCGGACCGGCTACACGGGTTCCTTGCGGGCGACGAGCGGCCGGTCGGCCGTCGGAACCGGCCCGATGCTCTCGGTCAGCAGAATGTTCAGCGGCACGCGAATGCTCTTGGGGTGCCTGTCGCCGCTGAGCAGGTGGTCGATCATCTCGACGGCGCAGTGGCCGGCCCGCGGCCAGTCGACCTCGAACGAGGTGACCGGCGGGTGCCGCGAGGGCCAGGGGATACCGGCCACGGAACTCATGCCCGCGACGCTGACGTGGTCGGGAATCCGCAGGTCGCGGAACCGTTCGTCGCTGCCGACGAAGGCGAGGTCGGGCGGCACGTCGAAGACGAAGCCGGTGATCGGCGGGTGCAGGTTGAGCAGCCGCTCCAGCAGGAGCGGGACCATGCTGCTGGTCTTGTGGTAGAAGACGGGGATGGTGCAGGTCTCGATGAGGCCCGTCTCGTCCAGGAAGTCGAGCCAGCCGCTGATGGACGAGCGCGGCCCTTCCATGTACGCGTGCTTCGGCGTGGCGAAGAGGCAGATGTTCTTGTGACCGTGCGAGGCCATCAGCCGCCCGAGCTGGCGACTGGCGCCGTAGTCGTCGGTGGTCAGCACGGGCATGTCGATGCCGGGGATCTGGCGGTTGAACGAGAGCATCGGGAAGCCGTGCTCGGCCAGGGTGAACAGAATGGCCAGCTTCATCGGCGAGGGCTCGATGACGAAGGCGGCGTCGAACTGCCGGACGATCTTGCGGGCCTGTCTCGACGGCTCCTTGGCCGTGACGCGAACGACGCGGCACTGCCACCCGCGCTGATCGGCGGCGCGGGTCACGGTCCTGGCCAGGGCATTGTGAAACGGCGCGCCCCGCAGCGGGAAGTACTCCTCGGGAATGAGGACGGCCAGGCGGCGGCACTCGGTGGCCGCATGGCCCTCGGCCAGCAGTCGCGAGGCCCGCTTGTCGGCGCCGGGCAGAACAACGGCTCGCCGCCGGGGATGCACCTCCAGCAAGTGGTCCCTGGCGGCGGCCCGAATGGCGGCATGAATGGGCGGCGGCGACATCTTCAGATCCCTGGCCAACTCGCGGATGGAGGGGCAGCGGCTGCCCGGCGGCAGGTCGCGCGAGGCCATCCGCCGCAACAGCAGATTGTAGACGGTCTGAACGACAGGTGCCGGTTTCATCGAACGATGCGTCTCCGCGGGGCGAAACTGTTACTAGATAAACTGTGCAATTTCGGTTTGTAAACCCCACAGGCGCTGATGTCAACAGAAACTTTTTCGTCAATCATAACACCGGTCTGTGATGACGCGCGAGCCGTAAGACATTGAGCGTCAACTACGTACGCATCCACATCACACCTCCGGCGTCCGCACGCCCGTGGCCACAGGGGCTTGGGGTCCCCGACGAAATATAGGTACAATTCCACTCTCGGCAACACGTTTGGTACGCTGGGCGCGGTCGGCCCCCGTACTCATGTCACGCGCACGTCATATCTTAAGGAGGTGGACAATGGCAAGAAGAGTCGGTTTCATGGCACTGTCGCTGGTCCTGGCCGTCTGCGCCGGGACGGCGGCCGTAGCCCAGTCCGTGCCGCTGGACATCAGCGACGGATTCAACATGGACATCTGGTGCGGCCCATTGGAGATGCAGGACGCCTACACCAACGCGACGCAGACCCTGAAGCAGCTCCAGGGCGACCTGGCCGACGGCATGGGCTGGTACGCCGTGAGCCAGTACGGGCTGCTGGTCTGCGATTCGACGTCGGGCGGCTTCGGCGAACCGTATTCGATCAGCGGTCAGTGGTTCCATCCGCTGTACCTGGACGGCCTGGGGACGCCCGAGGACGGCGTGCTCACGGGCGGCGATCGCGATTACCACATCGCCTCGGTCGCCGGCAATGACACGCTGGAGGGCGACTGGACCGAGGTGGCCGATCCGTCGAGCGGCTGGGACACGAAGTCCAACGCGGTGCTGGTCGGCAGCCTGAACAGCACGGCCTCGTGGCAGGTGTCCGAGGTCGAGATCGAGTTGCCGTCGGGCCAGAAGGATCGTTACTCGGACGTGAACTTCGTTCTTGCGGCCGCGAATCTGGGAGACAGGGCGCGGAACATGCGGATCGTGGCCCTCTACGGCGCCGGCGGGACCGACGAGGAGGTGCTCTATGGCTTCGCGACGGCCGACGGCGGCAGCGGGCCGCGGATGGTCGACCAGAGCGGCGGCACGGATTTCCAGATCGTCAACAACTTCTCGAAGTGCTACGACAACACCACGTGGGCCACCGGGACCGTGCTGAGCGTCTCGGGCAGCCTGTACGAATTCGACGCGGCCCTGGAACTGGACGACACGAAGACGCTGTGGGGCTTCCGCGTCGAGGACGTCAACCCGAGCCTGAACTGGAACGCCCGCGGCGTGGTGGTGCTTGCGGCCTCGGCCACGCCGGCCGAGAAGGTGCTGGAGTTCCAGGTCGGCGCGTCGGTGGACGACGCGGCCGCGCAGTCCGCCTACATCGGCACGACCGAGAGCACGCTCTATTGGCCCTACAGCGACGACACGCGGCGGACGTTCCTTCGCTTCCGGACGTTCATCCCCGACGGCGCGACGATCACCGAGGCCTACGTCAAAATCAAGTCCGACGGCGCCAAGGGCAACTCGAACACGTCGACCGTGCGGGTGCAGTTGCTGGACTACGACAACTGCCCGCCGATCCTGGAGATTCCCTACGCCTGGGACGTGACGGAAACGTATGTCGACTCGGTCACGCCGGGCGAGTGGACGGCCGGCACGTGGTACAGCTCGGACGACCTCAGCGACCTGGTGCAGGAGTTCATCGACCGGCCGGGGTACACGTTCGGCAGCTTCATCGGCCTGCGCGGCCAGGGCGGCATCGACGGTTCGTACAAGCGCGGCTACTCGTGGAACTACGGCGACCATACCAGCGCCCCGAAGCTGGAGATTCACTACGTGGGCGGCGCGACGCACCTCGAGCTCTGGATGGCCGACCCGGAGACGCGGCTGGGCCAGAAGGTCTATTGCCAGCTCTGGAATGCGCCGGGCGGCGCGTGGCTGCGGGCCAAGCTGGACGGCGACGTGGTCCACACGTCGTCGGCGGCATTGGGCGATGAGGAAGTCTTCACGGTCGACTACCGTTCGCTCAGCAGCGGCCAGCACACGTTGCTGGTGGAGGTCTTCGACTCGGGCGACAGCCTGCTGGTCTCCGAGAGCCGCACGTGGACCAAGCTGCACGACGGCATCGCCAAGGTGGCCATCAACGAGCACAACGCGATCTGCCTGGACGGCGAGCCGTTCTTCCCGATCACGCCGTGGGGCATCGGCACGAGCCAGTTCTCGACGTTCGAGGGTCAGATCAACACGCTGTGCGGTCAGTCGTTCGGCATCAGCCGCAACCCGACCGCCTGGGAAGGCTACCTGGACGCGGGCTACGGCGCCAACCTGCCGGCCATCGGCCCGGCCATGGGCGACTACTTCCCCGACGGCAATACGGAACGTGTCGCGTACATCGGCGGCCAGTGGGTTCATTTCACGGAACTGGACCCTGACCGTATGGAGGACTACATCGAGGTATCGAGGTACCACCCCGGGATGTTCATGTACTGCTGGCAGGACGAGCCGGACCTGGGCGGCACCACCGAATACATGCCCGCCACGGAAGTGCGGGCGTGGACGGAGCTGTGCCATTCGATGGACACCGAGCACCCTCATTTCTGCACGATTGTGGGCTACTCTTTCTCCGAACATGGCACCGAACCCAGCTACAACAATCATCGCGCACAGAGCTACTGCTTCCTCTACAACGACCTGAAGACGGGCGCCATGGGCGACAATGAGCCCTTCGACGAGAAGACCGTCGTGGTCGACGTCTGGACCTTCGACTACTACCCCTACGAGCGGGCCCTGATGTCGGGCTACAGCACCTGGATCGGGCTCGAGGACCTGACCGAATGCCTGGACAACATGCGCCAGTGGAACTACAACCTGATTCCGACGATGACCTGGATCGAGACCTGCGACATCGAGGAGTGCACCGGCGAAGAGGCCACGCCGTGCATCACGCCCACGGAGCTGTGGAACCTGGTCTGGCTGAGCATCGTCCACGAGGTCAAGGGCATCAACTGGTTCCACTACTTCGGCGAAACGCCGAGCGAGAATCGCGTGATCATGGCCAAGACCCTGCAGTGGACCACCGTCCTGGCCGAGCCGATCCTCTCGCCGCCCGAGGACGTCACCTGGACGGTCACCCACGAGGAGAGCAACAACGAACCGGTCCATTTCCTGACGCGCGAGTGCGACGACCGCCTCTACATCTTCGCCGCCCACATCTCCGGCGCCGGCGCCGGAGAGACGGTCCGCTTCAACGTCGACGGGCTGCCCTCGGGCCAGGCCATCGGCGTCGTCGGCGAGGGACGCACCGTCACCTCCGCGGCCGGCTACTTCGAGGACAGCTTCAGCCCGCTGGCCGTGCACATCTACACCTACCCGGCGCTGGTGAACATGCCGCCGGTGGCCAACGCCGGCAATGACGGCTACGCCAGCGACAACGACAACGACGGGTACGAACTGGTGACCCTGGACGGCACGGACTCGTTCGACGCCGACGGGTCGCTGGTCAGCTACGTCTGGAAGGAGGGCGTTTCGACGATCGCCACGGGCGCCACCGCCCAGGTCAGCCTGACGACGGGTACGCACGAGATCACGCTCCTGGTGACCGACGACGACAGCGACACCGACGGTGACGTGATGCTGGTGCTGGTCAATCCGGCCCCGGTGGCCGACGCCGGCGAGGACCAGGAGGAGGAGGACACCGACGAGAACGGCTCGGAACTGATCACGCTGGACGGCAGCGGGTCGTACGACAGCCTGGGCGAGATCGTCAGCTACGTCTGGACCGAGGGCGGCAACGAGATCGCCACGGGCGAGACGGCCCAGGTGACGATGATCGCCGGGACGCACACCGTCACGCTGACGGTGACCGACGATGACGGGGCGACCGACAGCGACGGCGTGGTGATCGAGGTCATCAACGAGGACGTGGTCGTGGTGCAGTACCAGATTGCGGCCTCGACCGAGGATACCTATTGCGTCAGCAGTGAAAGCGTCTATCTCTCCACGGTGCTGTACATCCCGTACACCAGCACCACCCGCCGCACCTTCTTCAGGTGGCCGATCACCGTGCCGGACGGCGTTACGATCCTGGCGGCCGAGCTGCGTGTCAAGGCCACCGGAAACGCGGGTGACTCGAACACGTCGACCGCGCGGCTCCAGTTGGTCGACACCGATTCGTGCGTCTCCTTCTACACGAACCCGTACAGTTACTCCGTGACGGCCGGCTACGTGGACTGGGTGGTTCCCGGCGCCTGGGCGGCCAGCACGTGGTACACCTCATCCGACATCAAGACGATTGTCCAGGAGTTCATCGATCGGGCGGGCTACTCGTCCGGCAACTACCTGGGCCTGCGACTAGAGAACGTCTCGGGTCTGTGGAAGACGGCCTACCAGTGGGACTATGGCGATCACACCCACGGGGCCATTCTGCAGGTGACGTACCTGCCGTAACAGCGGCTCGGCGTGCGGTGGACACGCCAACCGGTCACACCCAGCGGCCGCCGGAGCCTCGATGCTTCGGCGGCCGTCTGCTGCGCTGCCGCAACGAGTCCGTGTCTCAAGAACCGGCTTCGCGGAAGAACCTATGCGAACGTGGCGACGTCCCCCGCATCCGGCCGGTCGTTGGAAAGCGACGGGGCGTCGCTGCCGTGGGCGGAGAGGTGCCTGGGATGCTTGGGCGCCGGGCCGATGCTGTCGGTCAACTGGATGTTCAGCGGCACGCGGATGCTCTTGGGATGGGGATTGCCGGCCAGCAACTGGTCGATCATCTCGACGGCGCAGTGACCGGCCCGGTCCCAGTCGACCTCGAACGAGGTGACCGGCGGGAGATGCGCGGGCCACGATACGCCGGCCATGGAACTCATGACGGCAATACTGACGTCGTGAGGAATCCGCAGGTCGCGGAATTTGCCGTCACTGGCGAGGAAAGCCAGATGTGGCGGCACATGGAAGACGAAACCGGTGATGCGCGGCGACAGACGGAGCAACTGCTCCATGAGAAGAAGGAACACGTCTGGTGTCCTGATGTTGTAGTAGGCCAGAGGCATCGTGCTGGTGGCCAGCAGCCCGACCTTGTCCAGGAAATCGGTCCATCCCTTGACGGCCGACTTCGGGCCGTCGGTGTACTCGTGCTTCAGCGAGGCGATGAAACAAAGGTTCCGATGACCATGCTCGACCATGAGCCGGCCCAGTTGCTGGCTGGCCCCGTACTCGTTGATCGTGAGCACCGGATGATCAATGCCGGGGGCCTGTCGTCTGAACGACAGCATGGGGAACCCGTACTCCGCCAGCGTGAACAGGAAAGCCGGCTTCCTCGGCGAAACGTCCACGACGAAGGCGGCGTCATATTGTCGCACTACCTTTCCAGCCGACTTGGACTGATCCTCGGCGGGGATCTTGACGATGCGGCACTCCCAGCCGCGCGTGGCGGCCGCAGCCGCCACGACCTTGGCCAGGCGGTGCTGATACGGCGCACCTCGCAGCGGAAAGAATTCCTCGGGAATGAGCACGGCCAGCGTCCGGCGCTGAGCCGTCAGGTGGTCCTCTGCCAGAAGGTCGGCTGCCCTGCGATCCGCTCCAGGAAGGACCACGGCTCGTCGCGTGGAGCGCGTTGTCAGCAGACGATTCTGAACGGCCATCTGAAGCGCCTGCTGAACCGGTTGCCGCGACGTCTTCAGGTTTCGCGCCAGGTCGCGAATGGACGGACAGCGACTGCCCGGCGTCCAGGCCCGTGAGGCCAGCTTGCGGAGCAGGACGTCGTAGACTTTGAGCCTGAGCGCCGGGTGTTTCACGGCCGCCGAGCCTCCCCAATCGCATAAATGTCACTCAAAAACTGGCCCATTTCTGACCCTAATCCACCCGCCAGCGAATGTCAACGGAATTGCCGGCAGTCTTGGTTTCAGGCTCTCGACGTTCGGGCTGGCGGCGCATAAGTCCTGGTGCCATAGGGACCTGGCGGCGTTGTGGCGTCACCGGCACGGTCTGGAACAGACGCGATGAATCAGTTTGTGGACAAGATGATATCCCACATATACTTCCAGCCATGCGGCAGCACATCCGTGGTTGTGTCAGATCACATCTCATTTCTTCTCTCTTAGGAGGCAGGCCATGAAATGGACTATTGTCTGGACGGCGGTTCTGATGTGTATGCTGGCGGCACAGGGCGGCACGGCTCGGGCGGATGACGCGACGTACCAGATCGCGGCCTCGGCCGACGATTGCTTCTGCACCAGTTCGAGCGCGACGTACAACAGTTCGACGCTCTATTGGCCCTATCTGGGCACCAACCGGCTGAACTTCCTCCGCTGGGCCTGCAACATTCCAAGCGGAGCCACCATTACGTCCGCCTACGTCAAGCTGATGGCCAGCGGCACAACCACGAACACCGCGACCGGGCAGATGCAACTGGTGGACTCCGACAATTGCCCGGCCTTCTCCAGCAACCCCTGGTCGTCGAGCGTAACCGGTCCGACGGTGGGCTGGACCGTGCCGGGCGTGACCAGCGGCACCTGGTACACCTCTCCGGACGTGGGCGCGATCGTCCAGGCGTTCATCGACCGCCCCGGCTACAGCCAGGGGAACTATCTCGGCCTGCGGAACATCTACGTGAGCCACTCGGGCGACTGGGTGTCGAAGACGTTCTACACGTGGGACCACAGCACGCACGCCTACGGCCCCCAACTGGAAGTGACCTACACGACAAACCAGTCGCCGGTGGCCGACGCCGGGGAAGACCAGGAGATCGAGGACACGGACGACGACGGACTGCAGTCCGTGACTCTGGACGGCTCGGACTCCAGCGACAGCGACGGAACGATCGTCAGCTACGTGTGGACCGAGGGGGAGACGGAGTTGGCCACAGGCCAGACGGCCGGCGTCGATCTGGCGCCGGGCGAACACACGATCACGCTGACCGTCACGGACAATGGAGGTGCGACGGACTCCGACACAGTGGACGTCACTATCACCGAGCCCGACAGGGTGGTCGTGCTCCAGATGCTGGCGTCGGAGGACGATTCGTCGGCAACGTCCAGCTCCAACAACAGTCATGCGGATGTGTTGTATTGGCCGTACTCGAACGCGACAAAGATGAGCTTCCTGCGCTGGCGGTTCCTCGTTCCCGAGGGAGCCACCATCACCGAGGCCTACGTGAAGGTCAAGGCTTCGAGTGCCATGGACTCGAACCCGTCCGTCGTCCGTCTGGAGCAACTGGACTACGACGACTGTCCGAACTTTTATTCCGAAAACCCGTGGACCTGGTCGGTGACGGCCGGGCACGTGGACACGACGGTCCCCGCCGTGTGGACCACCGACACGTGGTACGACTCGGCGGACATCACAACCCTCGTCCAGGCGTTCATAGATCGCCCGGGGTACGCCATCGGCAATTACTTCGGCCTTCGTGCCAGCTACGTCTCGGGCTTGTGGAAGGTGGCCTACGGCTGGGACTACGGCGACCACAGCAACGCGCCGCAACTGGAGATTCATTATGCCGCCGACTGCGACACCGTCCTGGAGTTGTGGATGGCCGACCCGGAGGTGCGACTGGGCCAGAAGGTCTACTGCCAGATCATGAACCGCCGCTCCACCGACACGCTTCGGGTGAAGCTGGACGGGGATGTCATCCACACCCAATCCGCCCCGCTGGCCAGCGAAGAGGTCTTCACGGTCGACTACCGTGAGTTGGACGCCGGCGAGCACACGCTCCTGGTCGAGATTCTTGACAGCGACAACAACGTCCGCACCTCGGCCAGCCGCACCTGGACCAAGCTCCATGAGGGCATCGCCGCGGTGGCCATCGACGAAAACAACGCTATCTGCCGCAACGGCGTGCCGTTCTTCCCGATCACGCCCTGGGGCATCGACTCCAGTTCCTTCTCGACCTGGGAGGGCCAAATCAACACCCTGTGCGGGCAGTCGTTTGCCCTCGACAAGAACCTGGACGCCTGGGTGGGTTACCTGGGAGACGCCATGGAGGAAGGCTACGCGGCGATGGGGCCGGGCATGGGCGACTACTGGGCCGGTGGCTACGACACCAACATCGTCGAGATTCCGCCGGATTCCGGAAACTGGGTGTACATTCAGGAACTGGATCAGGACCGACTCACAGACTACATCGAGGCGTCGAGGGATTGCCCGGAGTTTCTCATGTACGTCTGGAAGGACGAACCGGATTTGGGCAACCCGACCCAGTACATTCCGGCCACCGAAATCCACAACTGGACTGAACTGGGTCACTCGCTGGACACCGAGCACCTGCACTATATCAACCTCGTCGGGTACGGCTTCACGCATGGCGGGACGTATCCCCTCTACAACAACCTGAAAACGCAAACGTTCTGCTTCCTGTACAACGACCGGTACTCGCCCGGAGTGATGGGCGACATCGAGCCCTTCGACAAGAAGACGGTGATGTGCGACGTGCTGGCCATGGACTACTACCCGTACGAACGGACTCTGCAGCCCGGCTACAGCGACTGGATCGGCCTCGAGGACCTGGCCCTGGCCCTGGACCGCATGCGCGAGTGGAACTACGACCTGATTCCGACCATGACCTGGATCGAGACCTGCGACATCAACGAGAACACCGGCCAGTACTACACCCCGGCTCCGACGCCGACGCAACTCAATCACCTGGTCTGGATGAGCATCATTCACGGCGTCAAGGGCATCCAGTGGTTCCACTATTTTCTCGCCACTCCGGCCGAGAACCGGGCGGTCATGACGACGGCCACACAGTGGATCACCGTGCTGACGCAGCCGATTCTCTCGGCCCCCGAGAACGTCACCTGGACGGTGACCGAGGAGGAACTGGGCGACGAACGTGTGGACATCATGACGCGGCAGGTCGACAGCCAGCTCTACATCTTCGCCGCTCACATGATCCGCAGCGGCGAGGGAGAGACGGTGCGGTTCAACATCGACGGGCTGGCCTCGGGCCAGACCATCGGCGTGCTCGGCGAGGGCCGCACGATCACCTCGAGCGCCGGTTACTTCGAAGACACGTTCAGCACGCTGGCCGTGCACATCTACACGTATCCCGCGCTGGTCAACATGTCGCCGGTGGCCGACCCGGGCCTTGATCAGAATGCGAACGACAGCGACCTTGACGGCTACGAGACAGTGACCCTGGACGGCACGGACTCGTTCGACGCCGACGGGTCGCTGGTCAGTTACGTGTGGGTGGAGAACTCCACGCCGATTGCCACGGGTTCCACCGCCCAGGTGAGCCTCTCCACGGGCGAGCACGAGATCACGCTCGTGGTCACCGATGACGACAGCGCCACCGGCAGCGACACCGTGATTGTAACTGTCAATGTGCCGCCGGTGGCTGATGCCGGATCGGACCAGGAGGTGGAGGACACCGACAACGACGGCTACGAGACGATCACCCTGGACGGCAGCGATTCCAGCGACAGCGACGGGACGATTGCCAGCTACGTCTGGTCGGAAGGCGGCACCGAGATCGCCACGGGCGAGACGGCCTCGGTGGTCCTGGTCGCGGGCACGCACAATATCACCCTGACGGTCACCGACTACGACGGCGGCACCGACAGCGACGACGTGGAGGTGGAGGTGGTGAACGAGAACGTGCTTGAAGCGCAGTACCAGATTGCCGCTTCCGCCGACGACACCTGGTGCACGAGCAGCGACACCTATTACGCCAACAGCACACTTTACGTTCCGTATGTCGGCACAAGCCGCGTGACGTTCCTACGCTGGCCGATCACGATCCCGGACGGAGCGACGATCCTCAACGCCACCGTGCAGGTGAAGTCCACGGGCGGCAAGGCGGATGCGTACGACTCCGCTGCGCGGCTGCAACTGGTCGACAGCGACAGTTGCCCCGATTTCACGAGCAATCCATACGCCTGGACGCTGACGGCCGGCTACGTGGATTGGACGATTCCGGGGGCCTGGGCGACTGACACGTGGTACATGTCGGGCGACATCAGCGCATTGGTCCAGGAGTTCATCGACCGCGGGGGCTACTCCTCGGGCAATTACCTGGGACTGCGATGCGCCCAGGTCTCCGGCTCTTACAAGACGGCTTACCAGTGGAACAGCGGCTCGCACACAGACGGGGCCATCCTGACGATCAAGTATTTGCCGTAGATGTCCTCTGGCGTGTAACACGCCGACAGCAGTGCGGCCGCCGGGGCCCTGGTACTCCGGCGGCCGCTTGTTGCGCCCACCCGGTGCTTCACTGCCCGAGGCACTGGAACTCGGGTGGAGTTCAGAAGAAAGGGGCCGCACCTGCCACGGGTCATTCGGCGGGGACAGTGTGGGATTGGTCGTCGTTGCCGATGAGATGTCTGTTCGCCCTCGGCACGGGACCGATGCTGTCGGTCAATTGGATGTTCAGCGGCACGCGGATGCTCTTGGGATGGGGATTGCCGGCCAGCAACTGGTCGATCATCTCGACGGCGCAGTG
>JAFGPY010000046.1 GCA_016935955.1 Planctomycetota bacterium | reverse complement strand
TCGTCGATGAAGCCCAGGCGCGAGTGCCGCTCGAACTCCTTGATGCCGCCGGCCTTGAAGGCGTCCTGGACGCCCTTCTCCTCCGGATTCGGCATGACGATGTAGCCGCGACGACGAAGCTCCAGGGCCCGGTTCAGGTCGTGGACCTTGATCTCGCCGCCGATGCACTTGGCGCCCTGGCCCCACTTCAACTCGATTGTCTCGACGCCCAGTTTCTCGACGACGTACTCGGCCACGCCGAGCCGCGTGTCCTCGACGTTGAGCTGCACGATGATGTCGCCGTACTCGTCCTTCCAGTCCTTGTAGAGTTTCAGCCGGCGAGCCATCTCGGGCGAGTCACTGACCTTGCCGTTCTTGTCGCGTTTCAGCTTGGGGTCGACGCCACAGACGTTCTCGCCGACGACCAGCGAGATGCCGCTCACGGCGGCACCCACGGCGAAGCCTTCCCAGTGCTTCATGGCGATGTCGGTCGAGCCCAGGGCGCCGGTGAAGATCGGCATGCGCATCCGCACAGGATGCACGTGGCCGTAGACCGTGCTCGTGTCGACCTCGGGGAAGATGGCCTTGTCGGGGTTGGCCTCGTCAATGGCCTTCGCGCCCAGGGCGTAGCCCATGATGTTCAGGTGCGAGTAGTCGACGGGGTATTCCTTGTCGGCCCCGGCCGTGATGCTGCCGAACGGCTTGGGGTAGATGACGTCGCGGCCGCGAAGCGAGCTCTTGAACACTTCGCAGTTGCCCGCACAGTTGTCCATGCAGCGGGTGCACAGGCCGCTGTATGGGGCGACGTCGCGCGAGCGATTCCTCGTTTCGGTGACGTCGTTTCCGCCAGGTGTTTGCAGGTTCATAGACCGTATTCCTCCTTGGTTAGAACAATTGACGAGTTCCCGGGCACAGCTTCTCGACCGCGCGCAGCAACGCGCCGCGGCCGCACGCACACAACTGGATCGATTTCAGAAAAGACGTTTGTGGTATCGCGCAGCACTGGCGGCGGACGAACGGTTCCGTACTGCCGCCGGCGTAGCGACGTTCAGAAGGGACTCAGCATACTCACCAGACCGGCCGCGCCCTGAGGCGGCTGGCCCCTCGGCACCTTTGTGGTCCGTCGTGCCGATAACGGGTTCCCGGGTAGGAAGGTATTAGTGTACGCTGCCAGGGATGCCCTGTAAATAGGCAAGAGAGGCCCTTTTTTTGGGCACCAAGAACGGTTTCCGCCGGGTAACACCACGGGGAAAGAGGGCCGGGGGAAGATGTTGGGTCAGGCGGAATCATTTGCCCCGGCAACCACGAAGTTGTATATTCCCACAGATAGTTAATCAAATCGACAGGTTCGCTTGGGGGGATAGTTTTATGCCATCGCAGACCGCTTGGCTCAGACAGAGTGTCGTTTTGCTGACGGGAATTCTCTGTCTTGTCCTCTGTTCGCAGGTCGCGGGGGAGACCAGGTACACCGTTACAGATCTTGGGACCTTCCCGGATGGCGGGAGCAGTTGGGCCTACGGTGTCAACAACAGCGGGCAGGTTGTCGGCCATGCAGCGACTGCTAGTGGCGATGGTCACGCATTCCTGTACCAAAGCGGCATGATGACGGACCTTGGGACATTGGGTGGGCCACGAAGCGGTGCCTGGGCCATCAACGGCACTGGGCAGATTGTGGGCTATTCTTATACAGCCAGCGATTCGAATGCGTCCGCCTGTCTCTACGAGAACGGGATGGTGTCCGATCTCGACCCGTCGAGAGATGATCTGAGCACAGCGTACGCCATTAACAGTAGCGGGCAGATTGTTGGCCACTACCGTACCGGAAACGCCTATCAGGCCTGCCTGTTCAGTGGTGAGACAACTGTCGGTCTCGGAACGCTGGGCGGCACTCGTAGCTACGCCTATGGCATCAACGATTCGGGGCAGATTTGCGGCTGGTCCTATACGGCAACTGGCTGGAGCCGCGCATTCGTCTATGAAGGTGGTGTCATGAATGAGCTGGGCACCCTCGGCGGGCCGGAGAGTGTTGCAAGGGGCATCAACAATGCCGGGCAAGTTGTGGGCTGCGCTAGGGTCGCCAGCGGTTGGTCGCATGCCTTCCTCTATTCCGATGGTGCCATGACGGACCTGGGCACGTTGGGAGGAGACGCCAGCTATGCCCAGGGTATCAACAACAGCGGGCAAGTCGTTGGCTACTATGTGCAGCACAGCGGCGGGAACCGGGCCTTCCTCTATGAGGACGGCGTGACCATCGATCTCACCAGCCTCATCAACCCGGCTTCAGACTGGATTCTGGTGCAGGCTCTTGCCATCAGCGACAACGGATATATTGTCGGCTACGGCCTCAATCCATCGAATAAGACACGCGCATTCCTCCTGACCCCGATTCCAGAGCCGGTAACACTGTTGCTGCTGGGCATAGGCCTGCCCTTCCTCGTGCGTCGCCGCATGAGAGGATGCGCTTAGAACTGCAGGGCGGTCTGAGACCTGTGCTGCGCCTTCACGAAAACGGATTGGGTTGGATCATCTGGTGACGGCCGGTCCCTGTGGAACGAACACCAAGCATTGGCTGCGCTGCGGTAACCGTAGTCGGTCAGGGCATCAGCTCGACGAGTTCGGCCTCGCGGAGCAGCTTGGCGAACTCGTAGCGGAAATACGGCTGTTTGCAGGCGTCCTGCCGGCCACAGGCATTGGCCACGGTCAGCACGAGGTCCGACGGCACGAACAGGACATTGTGCAGGTTGTCGCCCTCGGTGGCCACGGGGTAGTCCATGAGGGTCTGGATGCGGGCCTCGTCGAACCAGCGGTGGTTCTTGCGGATGCC
>JAFGPY010000329.1 GCA_016935955.1 Planctomycetota bacterium | reverse complement strand
CTGACGGCCGTGGCGGTCGAGAGGGCCGAGTCGGACAGCCGTCCGGGCCACGAGCCGCGGTGGTCTCGTTCGCGCAGCAGGCGATCCACGGCGTACCGATATGCGGCCCCAACCCGTGCGGCCAAAGGACACGATGCGGGCGGGGACGGGGTGACCGGAGACTCCTCATTGGAGGTTGCGGAAGTCCTGACGCGTTCGATCATAGATCGTCCAGTCGGTCCAGCGAATCGATCAGGTCATCGAGTTCGTCGCGCGGGCGGTCGTCGCCCGACCGTGGGGGCGCTGATCCCTCGCGGTCCGGGCCGTCCGCGGATTCGCGGGAGCACACGGACCGTTCGGCCTCAGCAGCGGCAAGATCGCGCAGCGCCGTGATTTCCGCTGCCCTCGCCTGCTCCGCGGCCGCATCGGGCTTGCCGGCGGCCGGCTCGCGGCCGGCGATGACCGGATCGGCCTCGTAGTGCGGGAACATGATCGCCCCGGCAGGACAGACGCGGCTGCAGGCCGGGCATCCGGGCTTGCAGTTGTCGGGATTGGCCGCGACGACGCGGTCGCCCTCGTCGAGTTCGTAGACGCCGAACAGGCAGAAGTCGAGGCACTGCCTGCATCCCACGCAGCAAGAGTAGTCGACCACCGGATACCACCGCGTCGAGACGGGCTCGTCGAACGTCTCAACCGCGGGGCGGCCGGCCGCACGATCGCCGGCGGGAGTCGCATCACCAGCCAAGGCCTCGGCGTAGGCCTCCGGCGATTGGCCCTCCTGCGAACGCACCATGCGGGTAAAGACCTGGGGGTCACATCCGAGGGCCGCCAGGGTCCATCGCGCGGGCCGTTCATGCAGCCACGAGCCAAGCGTCACCTGCCCCTTGAGGGCCGCCAGACGCCGGGCCGCCGGGTGGTCGGCAGTCAGATTGTAGAGGTGCGGCACGACGACGATCGGGCACTCGACCTTTGCCGCAAGACACTCGACGGTCCGGTCCTCGAACTGTCGGCATGGGTCACACGTGTCGGCGCATCGCGAAACGACTATCACGGACGGCTGGTTCATAGTCACTCCCTGCAAGGCACACTCGGATGAGCAACGCCCCAATTCTAGAACGTTGCGCGAAAGGGTCAAGGCCGCGTCGCGGACGGCGGTCCGTCGCTCGCACACAACCGGCGCGGACCGGCTGCTACCAGTTAATCAGTATCGAAGGGATGAAGTGTCGCACAAGATGGGCGCGCGGCAGCCGGTCGAGTCCCGGCGTTGCGGTCGGCGAGTCGTGGCCGCAATCGTCAACTCGGGTTGTTGGCTCCTGTGGCCGACGGGTGGCGGGCGATTTTGCCCCTGACCATGTAGATGACGTCCTCGGCGATGTTGGTCGCATGGTCGGCGATGCGTTCCAAGTGGCGCGAGACGGCCAGCACGTTGAGTCGCCCGGGCGGAAGGCGGTTGCCGCTGCCGATCTCGGCGCGGATGATCTCGTAGACGCGGCGGTTCAACTCGTCGACACGGTCATCGGCGTCGCAGACCCGACGAGCCAGGTCGCCGTCCATATTGATCAGGGCGTCGATGCTTTGCTTGAGCATCTCCTGCGTCAGGCGGACCATCTCGAGTATCTCTTCCGGCACGTCGCCACACTCCTCGTCGCGGCACGAGATAGCCCGTTCGGCGATGTTGGTTGCCAGATCGCCGACGCGCTCGAGGTCGTTGTTCATCTTCAGGGCGGCAACGATGAACCGCAGGTCGATGGCCACAGGCTGGTGCAAGGCCAGGATCTTCAGACACTCCTCCTCGATGTCCATCTCGGCCAGGTCGATCTGCTGGTCGGCATCGATCACCTCGCGGGCCAGCTTGCTGTCGCCGCGCTCGAACGCGACAGCCGCTTTGCGCAGACTATCTTCGACCATGCCGCACAGGTGCAGCAGTTTGTCCTTGAGTTTTTCGACCTCGCGCTGAAAGTGAATCGTCATACTCATCTGCCCTCCCACCGGAATCTATCGGCCTGGAAATCGCGTTCGCCTTATCCAAATCGTCCGGTGATGTAGTCCTCGGTCCGCTTCTGGCTCGGGTTCGTGAAGACCTCCTTGGTCTGTCCGAACTCGACCAGCACGCCCTCGTAGAAGAAGGCCGTCATGTCCGAGACGCGGGCCGCCTGCTGCATGTTGTGCGTGACGATGACGATCGTGTACTCGCCGCGCAGCTCGCCGATCAGGTCCTCGATGCGAGCCGTCGACCGCGGGTCGAGGGCCGAGCACGGTTCGTCCATCAGCACAACCTCGGGCTCGACGGCCAGTGTCCGGGCGATGCATAAGCGCTGCTGCTGTCCGCCGGAAAGGCCCATGGCGTTTTCGCCGAGACGGTCCTTGACCTCGTCCCACAGGGCGGCCGCCACAAGGCCCTGCTCGACGATCTCCTGCAGCCGTCCCTTGTCGCGAATGCCCTGGATGCGCGGCCCGTAAGCCACGTTGTCGAAGATACTCTTGGGAAACGGGTTCGGCTTCTGGAAGACCATCCCGACGCGCGTCCGCAGGGCCACGACGTCCAGTTGCGGGGCGTAGACGTCCTGGCCGTCCAGGGCCAGCAGCCCCGTCGCCCGGCAGCCGGGAATCAGGTCGTTCATGCGGTTGATGGCCCGCAGAAAGGTGCTCTTGCCGCAGCCGCTCGGACCGATGATCGCCGTGACCTGCTCGGCCGGAATGGCGATGTCGACTTCCTTGACGGCCTGGTTCGAACCGTAATAGATGGAGAACTTCTCGGCCACCACGTGAGCGGCCTGCGGCTCCAGGCCCGGACGGTTGCCTGGCCGGCCGTCCGATTGCCCGGGCAGAGAGAAGCCCCCGGCCTTGCCGTTACGCGCGGGTCGCTCCAATGTGGACGCTCCCATGAGTGCGGCCTCCTAACCTCTGAGTTTTTTGGCGATCCTCGCCCGCAGCAGAATCGCCGCAACGTTCAACAGCAACACCAGGCCGACCAGGACCAGCACCATGCCATACTGCACGTGCCGGATTTCTTCAATGGCCTGGTTCTCCGAACACAGATTATAGATGTTCCACGGCAGCGCGGGCGTGGGCTGCCGATGCAATTCGGTCGGCGACAGCGCCTTGCCCAAGGCGACCGCCGCCGTGAAGATGATCGGCGCCGTCTCCCCAGCGGCCCGACCCATGCTGATGATGATTCCGGTCAGAACACCCGGCAACGAAGCCGGCAGGATGACCGTGACGACGGTCCGCCAACGCGTGGCGCCGAGGCTCAGGGCGGCCTCCTTGTACGAGTGCGGCACGGCGCGGATGGCCTCCTCGGCGGCGCGGATGATCGTCGGTAGGACCAACAGTGCCAGCGTCATGGAGCCGGCCAGCACGGTCTTGGTCTTCGAGATGTGCAGCACCTGGTTGAACAGGTGCGTGTCGAACAGCGTGTTCAGGAAGAAGGCCAGGCCGAACAGGCCGAAGACGATGCTCGGCACGCCGGCCAGCGTGCTGACGAAGGTCCGCAGCATGCTGACGGTGCGACTGCTGCCGGCGTACTCGACCAGGTAGATGGCGGTGATGACGCCCATGGGCACAGCGAAGACCATGGCCCCGAGGGTCAGGTAGATCGTCCCGAGCAGGGCCGGCCAGATACCTCCGAAGATGCTGGCGTCCACGGGTTCATCCGTGAGGAACCGCCAGTAGAACGTCCACCTCGGATGCATCATCGCTTCGAGGTTCTCGGGCAGGTAGGTGAACAGCCCTTCGAGCGCCGTGCCGCGGAACTTTTCGACGCGCGGCGTCAGGACCTTCTTGCCCAGTTGCGTCGGGTCGCTGTAGTCGTAGTCCTCAATCGTCATGATGCGGTCGAGGGTCACCTCGGCACGGTCCCAGCGCGGCTTGCCGTAGCGGCTCCGCGGCATGACCGGACGCGGCTCGCCGGGGAACGGGCCCAGCAGGTCGTGAAGCAGTTCGTCGACCTTCTTGAACTGGCTCTGCATATCGCGCTTGCGACGGCCGCTCATGTCGCGCAACTCGGCCTTGAACCGCTCGACCATGTCGTAGACCGGCTGGCGGGCCTTGGCGGCCGCGGCCACCTCGGCATCCAGTTCGGCCTTGTTGCCGCGTTCGAGCATCTCGAACGT
>JAFGPY010000328.1 GCA_016935955.1 Planctomycetota bacterium | reverse complement strand
TACGATTACGAGGAAGTGTTCGCGCGGCAAGTCTCGGCCCTGGTCCGCGAGGGCGACGTTCTGGTGGCCCTGAGCACCAGCGGCAACTCGACCAGCGTCATCAAGGCGGCCGTCGTCGCTCACCAGCACAAGGCCAAGGTGGTCGCCATGACCGGGGCCGGCGGCGGGCGGCTGAAGGAGCAGGCCGATTGCCTGATCGCGGTGCCCGGCGAGACCGCGCCGCGAATCCAGGAAGTGCACATCACGTTGCTGCATATTCTGTGTGCCCTGATCGAAAGGGCCCTGTACAAGGACTGATCGGCCATGGCTCAGCCCAGGGCGGCGGTGTTTCTGGATCGTGACGGCACGCTGATCGAGGACGCCGATTTCCTGACCAGCGTCGACGAGATCCGCATCCTCCCCGGCACCATCCCCGGCCTCAAGCGGTTGCACGACGCCGGATTCCTGCTGGTCGTCGTCAGCAACCAGTCGGGCGTAGCTCGCGGCTACCTGACGCGCCAGGAGCTGGATCGCATCAACAACCACCTCGTCGAGCAGATCGAGATGCTCGGCGGCCACATCGACGGCGTCTACTGTTGCCCGCACCATCCCGAGGGCACGATCAAGAAGTTCGCCCGCCCGTGCACCTGCCGCAAGCCCAAGCCGGGACTGTTCCTGCAGGCCCGCGACGAGTTGGGCATCGACCTGAGCCGCTCGTTCGCCGTCGGCGACGCCTGGCGCGACGTCGAGGCCGCCTGGACGCTGGGCATCCCGACGGTCAAGTTGCCGCGGCCGCCCGCGCGCGAGGAGAAGCCGCGGCCGGACCTGCCGCTTCTGGCCGAAGCCGCGGACCTGAATGCCGCCGCCGAGGCCATCCTGTCCACCACGGCCGAAGCGGCCCGCAGCGATCTGAAGAGTCGGCAGGAAAAAGCCGCCGCCATCCAGCAGCCCCTGGCGTTCGGCCCATCGGCGCCGGTTGCGGGCGACGAGGATGAAGGAGAGGAAGCCGCGACGGCCGCCGAGGACGAAGAGGTCGAGGTCGAAACCACAGTCGAAGACGAGGAAGCCGTCGAGGAAGAGGAGGCCGTCGAAGAAGAGGAAGAGGACGAGGAGGAAGAGAATGTCATCGAGGATGAGCAGGAAGATGTGGACGAGCAGGAGCAGCTCGACGAGGATGAGATAGAAGAACTGGACGACGCCTTGGCCACTCGCGCGGTCGAACGGGGGCGTGCCGACGAGGAGGCCGGCGACGAAGAGCCGCAACTGGACGCCTCCCTGGAGCAGTCGCCGTTGCTGGCCCGCGGCGGCGCGGACGAGGGCGACGAGGACGAGGAGTTCGGCGACGAAGCCGACGACCAGGGGGACGAGACCGCCGTGGCCGCGATTGAAGAGGAACTGGCCGACCAGGCCGAGACCGAAGACGAAGAGGGCTCGCTGATTGACGAGGTGGAGATCGAGTCCGACGTGGCGGTCGAGGAGCCCGACGAAGAAGCGCCGGCCGACGAAGAGGAATTCGAGGAGTCCGAGGACGAACCGACCGACGAGGACCAGGTCGCAACCGAGGAAGACATCGAGGAGGAACCCATGGTCCGGACCGTTGTGGCCGAAGAGGCCGAGGGGATCGAGACCGAGAGCGAGCAGGTCTTCGAGTGCGAGCGATGCGGCATCGAGATCGACGCGGCCGACCTCAAGAACGGCGCGGCGGGCGATTTCCAGGACGCGTTGCTCTGCCGCGAGTGTTTGCCGGTCGTGGCCCGCATGGCCGGCGCCCATGCCGCGGGCGGTCCTGCCGCCGCGAAGCGCACCGCGGTTGCCGCCGGCGCAGTGCCCAAGGCAGGCGACGACACCATGCAGCAGTTGCTCGTCGAGATACGACGCCTGGTGCGGCACAGCCAGAGCGACAGCTTCGGCCTGCCGCGGATCATCGGCTACATCGCCCAGGTCGTCGCCCTGGGCATTGGCGGCGGCGGCGCGGCGGCCGCCCTGAGCGGCGACGGAAACCGGGCCCTCATCCTGCTGATTGCCGCCGTGTTCGTCCAACTCATCGCCCTGACCATGTTCGTCCTGTCGGGTCACGACCGCTGAGCGGCGTCCCGCCCCTTTCATTGACGGCCGCAAGGCGTTACACTATCGGCGGCTGGATGTCCGACCGCACCCGCCAAGGAGAGACGCCGATGGCCGTCAAGAAACTCACCTATGCGCAGCTGCGCGACCTCTCGCAAGGCAAAGACTTCGACTTCTCCTCGACGCGGCGCCTGTCGTCCCTGCGGGAGATCATCGGCCAGGACCGCGCCGTCGAGGCCCTGGAGTTCGGTCTCGACATCCGCAGCCAGGGCTACAACATTTTCGTCGCCGGCTATCCCGGCACCGGACGCCGCCACGTCATCACACGCTTCCTCGCCGAGCGGACGCCCTCGGAGTCGCCGCCCGACGACTGGTGCTACGTGCACAACTTCGCCAAGCCCGACGAGCCCATGGCCCTCAGCCTCGCCGCCGGCCAGGGACCGCAATTCGCCGGCGACGTGGACAAGGCGATCGAACAGATTCGCCACCAGTTGCCCAAGGTCTTCGAAGGCGAACGCTACCACCGCAAACGGAACGAAGTGCTGACGCGGACGCGGCTGAAACGCGAGAAGATTCAGGCCGTGCTGAATCGCGAGTTGCGGCAGAAGGGGCTCATGCTCCAGCAGACGGCGCTGGGCATCGGTATCGTGCCGCTGGCCGAGTCGGGCGAACCGATGAACCGCGAGCAGTTCGAGGCCCTGCCGACCGAGCAGCAGGACGCCATCCGCCTGCAACAGGAATCCGTCCAGGCCAGCCTCGAACAGACCATGCGAGAGCTGCGGCAGTTGGACGCCCTGCAGCGCGACCAGATGCGCGAGATCGACGAGGGCGTCGCCCGCCAACTGGCCGAGGAAATCTTCAAGGACCTCTGTGCCAAGTACGTCAAGCAGGACCGCATCTGCGCCTACCTGCACGGCATGATGGACGACATCGTCAAGAATCACACCGTCTTCCGCGACGGTGGCGAGGACGGCGACGAGCCGGCCCAGCCGCTGCAGGCCGCCGCGGCCGCAAAGCAGGAGGTGCACCTCAGCCGCTACAAGGTCAACGTCTTCGTGACCAACGACGCCGGTAACGGGGCCCCGGTGGTCTACGAGGCCAACCCGACGCACCCGAACCTGTTCGGCCGCATCGAGCGCCGCTACATGATGGGAGCCCTGGTTACCGACTTCACGATGCTCAAGGCCGGGGCCATCCATCGGGCCAACGGCGGCTACCTGGTCGTGGAGGCCATCGACGTGCTGACGCGGCCGGGCGCCTGGGACGCCCTCAAGCGGGCCATCGACAGCCGCGAGATCTGCCTGGAAGACCTCGGGCAGGCCCTGGGCTACGCCTACAGCGAGACGTTGCGGCCCGAACCGATTCCTTTCGACGCCAAGGTCATCCTGATCGGCAACCCGATGATCTACCAGTTGCTGTTCTCGCTCGACGAGCATTTCCACGACCTCTTCAAGGTCAAGGCCGAGTTCACCGTCGACATGGACCGTAACGGCAAGTCGCTCCACCAGCTGGCCATGTTCATCGCCCGCCAGATCGAGGAGCACGACCTGCTGCCGTTCGACGCTGCGGCCGTGGCGGCCGTGGCCAACCATGCCTCGCGGATCATCGAGGACCGCGCCAGGCTGAGCACGCAATTCGTCCGCATCACCGACGTGCTCTGCGAGAGCGACCACTGGGCGCGCCAGGCCAAGGCCCGCACCGTCACGGCACGTCACGTCGAGAAGGCCGTCGAGACCCGCCGCCGTCGCTCCAGCCTGGTCGAGGAGCGGTTGCGCGAGTCGATCGATCGCGGTTCGCTGATGATCGACTCGCGCGGCAAACGCGTCGGGCAGGTCAACGGCCTGGTCGTCTACCAGCTCGGCGACTACGATTTCGGTATGCCCGCGCGCGTTACGGCCAACGTCCACCTGGGCACGGCTGGCGTCGTGAACATCGAGCGGCGGGCCGAGATGTCCGGACGTATTCACACCAAGGGCGTCGAGATCCTGACCGGCCTGCTGGGCGAACGGTTCTGCCAGGACCGGCCCCTGTCGCTGTCGGCCTCACTGACTTTCGAGCAGTCCTACGGCGGCGTCGACGGCGACAGCGCCAGTGGGGCCGAGTACTACGCCCTCCTGAGCGCCCTGGCCGACGTGCCGATCAACCAGTCGATCGCCGTCAC
>JAFGPY010000327.1 GCA_016935955.1 Planctomycetota bacterium | reverse complement strand
TGGGCCCTCGGCATCATGACCTTCTTCATCATGCACATTGCCGCCATCGTCCGCAAAGGACCGGCTAAGTATTTTGACGAGTACTTCACGCCGCACCTCGGCAGGTTCACCTGGCCGCTGCAGAACGGTTTCTGGCGCTTCATGGCCGCCGCCGTGCTGGGCGTCGTCTGGGGTTTGCTGGCTTGGCTCATCGGTGCGGCCACCGGAGCACGCGGCAGCCTGTTCCCGCACGTCCTGGCCGGCTACAAGTTCACCTGGTGCACCGTTGTCGCCGCAGGTGTGGCCCTGGCGGCCTTCCTGTGGTGCATCGTCCGCCTCTCGCACGAGCCGCGAAAGGTCGGCGTGCCCAACATCCTGATGTTCCCGCTGAACGTCATCGGCAAGTTCGCCGAGATTCTCTCGATGAGCTTCCGTCTGTTCGGTAACATCTTCGGCGGCGCGATCATCATCGCCCTGCTTGGCGAAATGGTCCACCAGATCGCCCTGCCGATCCTGCTGCAGATGTTCATGGGCATCTTCGTCGGAACGATCCAGGCCTTCGTCTTCGCGATGTTGGCCCTGACGTATATCACGGTTGAGATTCAAGAAGACGAAGTGGAAGAGGCCGTCGAGGGATCCGACGCCGAGACCGAATCGGTCCCGGCCTGACCCGCTCGCCCGGTCGCACAAGGAAACTAAAGAACGCATGGCAGCGTGGCTTGACATCATCAACGATCCGCAGGTGCTCGATTCGTCGAAGTACCTGGCTGCCGGGCTGGCCATGGGCTTTGCCGCCATCGGACCGGGCGTCGGCGAAGGCTATGCCGCCGGCCGCGCCGTCCACGGCATCAGCCGGCAACCGGGACAGGCCGGCAACCTGCTGCGTAACATGCTCATCGGCCAGGCCATCGCCGAAACCAGTGGCATCCTCGGCCTTGTCGTGGCCATCATCATGGTGACGCGCGCCGCCGGCAACATCTTCGACTGGGGCATCGGCGCCGCCCTGGTCGGCTCGGGAATGGCCGTCGGCCTGTCGGCCATCGGACCCGGCGTCGGCGCGGGACTCACCGGCGGCAAGGCGCTCGACGCTATTGCCCGCACACCCGAATCCTCCGGCAAGGTCACCCTGACCATGCTCATCGGTCAGGCCATGAGTCAGAACGCCGCCATCCTGGGCTTCCTGATCTCGATCATGCTGCTGAGCGTCAACCGCGAAATGCTTCACCACGAAGACGCCGCGTTTTGGCCGGCCATCATTCTCAAGGTCGGCAAGTACCTCGGTGCCGGCCTCTGCATGGGCATGGGCGCCGTCGGGCCGGCCGTGGGCATCGGGTTTGCCGCCTCCAAGGCCGTGGAAGGTCTCGGTCGGCGGCTGGAGCATGCGAGCCTTCTGCAGCGAACGATGTTCGTGGGTGTGGCCGTCAGCGAGTCGACGGCCATCTACGCCCTGGTCATTGCCCTGCTGCTGATCATGAAATGATCGTCTCGCCGGACGGACGGCCGCAGCCGCACCGGACGCCGAGTCGAACACGCGAAAACGAGTCAGACGTACATAGTGGACCACTGAGAGGAGCACAGACGATGGAAGGTATCCCGGAAGCGATCATCAAGGCCGGCGCGTTTATCGGTGCTGGATTGGCCATGGGCTTCGGCGCCATTGGACCGGGTGTCGGCGAAGGCTTTGCCGCAGGGAAGGCCTGCGAGGGCATCTCGCGCCGTCCCGACCAGGCCGGGCTGCTGACCCGCACGATGCTCATCGGGCAGGCCGTCTCGGAATCGACCGGCATCTACTCGCTGGTCATCGCCCTGATCCTGCTCTCGAAGTAGTCCGACAGTGTGTCGACGACGCGTCGGAGCCGTCGCCACAGCGACGGCCGGCCTGACGCGTGCAAGGCACAGGTCTTGGGGCCCTGAGCGCCCCGCATGTGAGGTTCGAACAGGATGAATCCGAACAAGAAACGAGTCCTGAAAATCCTCGCCCTGGTCTACGTGGCCCTGGTGGTCCTCTTCTTCGTCTACAGCGGCAAGACCACCGACGCCGAGGGAGGCCGGGAACGTACGCTTGATGTGAGCCTTGTGGGCTCCGAGCTCACACAGCCCCTGAAGCTGTCCAGCCTTCAGGGCAAACCGGCCACCACCGAGATCGCCAACTCCCTGGCGCTCGCGGGAATCCAGGTGCTGGCGACCGACGACGGACCGCGGGCGACGCTCAATCCGGCTGTGATCGGGCATAAGCTGCGCGATGTGGAACTACCGGCCGGGACCAAGATCACACAGGACCTCTGGGACAACATTCTCAAGGGCGAGCTTCAGGCCCCCATCGAAGGTCCCGCACCCGTCGTTCACGCCAAGGGACAGGGACAACTGATCTCCTTCGACGCCACGCTGATCATGATCATGCTCAACTTCGGGGGCCTGCTGGTCATCCTCTACCTGCTGCTGTGGGACCCGATCCTGAAGGTTCTGGACGACCGCGCGGCGACCATCGCCGGCGATCTCGAGCAGGCGGCCAAGAAGCACGAGGATGCCGCAGCCCTGAAAAACAAGTATGACGAGATGCTCCTGGGCTCGAAGCAGGAGCGGCAGGAACTGATCGCCGAGGGCCGTCGCGAAGGACAGACCGAGCGGCAGAGAATCGTCGAGGCCGCCCAGCAGGAATCCGAGAAGGTCATCGCCCGGACGAAGCAGGAACTGGAGGCGGCCGCCGAAAAGGTCCGCCGCGACCTGCGCACCGAGATCGGCGGCCTGAGCGTCGAACTGGCCCGCAAGATTCTCGGCCGCGAGGTCCAGCCCGACGATAACCGGCACCTGGTGGACGATTTCCTGAGCAAACTCGAAAAGGTCGACACCAAGAACTGAACGGTCAGCCATGAAGAACACGGTTCTACCTTCACGCTATGCCAAGGCCATCCTGCAGTTGGCCGTCCAGGAAGGACAGGTCGACGAGGTCGGCCGCCAGTTGGCTTTGGTTTCCCAATACGTCCTGGGCGACCGCGAGTTGGCCGCCTTCTGGCGCAGCACCAAGGTCTCGGCCGACGACAAGCGGAACGCCCTGCAGGACGTCCTCGAGAAGATGGACGCACCGACGCTTGTCCGCAACACGGTCAACTTCCTGCTCGACCGCGGCCGCCTGTTGTTCCTGCCCGACATCACGGCGGCCTACGCCCGGCAGGCCCAGGAGCTGGCCCACTCGGTGGAAGCCACCGTGACTCTGGCGGCCGATATGCCTGACGACATCGTCGGACAACTCGGCGACGGACTCAGTCGCACCTTCGGCAAGAAGGTCGTTGTCCGCACGGAGGTCGACCCCGAGTTGCTGGGCGGACTGGTCGTCCGTATCGGGAACACGATTATCGACGGATCGGTGCGAGGTCGCCTTGCGGCCTTCGCCCGGTCGCTGCAATAGGATAGCCGCCGGCACGGGGCGGCCGCGCATGACGGCGCGACAAGCCCGGCCGGATTCGATTCGGGAGGTTCGAAAGTGACTAGCATCAGACCCGAAGAGGTCAGCCACGTTCTGCGAGAGCAGATTCGCAACTACGAGGGCGCCCTGGACGTCGACGAAATCGGCGAAGTCGTCGAAGTCGGCGACGGCATTGCCCGCGTCTTCGGCCTCGAGCGCTGCATGTACAACGAGCTGCTCGAGTTGCCCAACGGCGTCTACGGCATCGCCCTGAGCCTCGAAGAGTCGAACGTCGGCCTCGTCTTGCTTGGCGAGGATTACCTCATCAAGGAAGGCCACACCGTCAAGCGCACCGGCCGCATCATGGAGGTGCCCGTCGGCGAGGCCATGATCGGCCGCGTCATCAACGCCATTGGACAGCCAGTGGACGGGCGCGGCGAGATCACGACCGACCGCTTCCGGCCGATCGAGATCGTGGCTCCCGGCATCGTCAAGCGGCAGCCTGTCAGCGAGCCGCTGCAGACCGGTATCAAGTGCATCGATGCCATGACGCCCATCGGCCGCGGACAGCGCGAACTGATCATCGGCGACCGCCAGACGGGCAAGACGGCCCTGATCGTCGACACGATTCTCAATCAAAAGAGCGAGAACGTCGTCTGCATCTACGTCGCCGTCGGCCAGAAACGGTCCACCGTGGCCCGCATCATCAAGACGCTCGAAGAAGCCGGGGCCATGGAGTATACGATCGTGGTGACGGCCTCGGCCTCGGAGCCCGCGCCGCTGCAGTACCTGGCGCCGTACGCCGGCTGCGCCATCGGCGAGGAGTTCATGGCCCAGGGCAAGCACGTTCTGATCGCCTACGACGACCTTTCCAAGCACGCCGTGGCCTATCGCCAGATGATGCTGCTCTTGCGGCGCCCGCCGGGACGCGAGGCCTTCCCGGGCGACGTCTTCTACCTGCACAGCCGCCTGCTCGAACGCGCCGCCAAGCTCAGCGAAGCCGAGGGCGGGGGCAGCCTGACGGCCCTGCCGGTTATCGAAACCCAGGCCGGCGACGTCTCGGCCTACATCCCGACGAACGTCATCTCGATCACCGACGGGCAGATCTTCGTCGAGAGTGACCTGTTCTAC
>JAFGPY010000326.1 GCA_016935955.1 Planctomycetota bacterium | reverse complement strand
CCTCGAGGGCGAGCCCGTCCACACGGCCGTGCAGTCGCACGTCGACTTCGCCTGGGGCTGGTCGGCGCCGGCCGACCGCATGCCGCGCAACGAGTGGTCGGCACGCTGGAGCGGCACGGTGACCCCTCCCGTGAGCGGAAGCTACCGCCTCGGCGCCGCCTGTCGAAGCGGCGGTCTGCGGCTCTACGTCGGCGGCCGGCTCGTGCTCGACCATTGGGGCACGCCCGACGGCGACCACAGCGCCGAGCGGGTTTACGAAGTCATCTGCGACCACGTCGAGATGGACTTCGAGGCAGGGCAGCCCGTCGAGATCTGCCTGGAGTACAACAAGACGGCCAACAAGTCGGCCCTGCGGCTCGAATGGGACGTGCCGGGTTGGGGCGACCCGATCGAACGCGCCGCCCGGGTGGCCGCTGAAGCCGACGTGGTCATTGTCTGCGGCGGATTGTCGAACGGTCACGAGGGCGGCAGCAACGACCGCAAGGACATCGACATGCCGGGCCGACAGGTCGAACTCATCGAGGCCGTCTCGGCGGCCAATCCCAACACCGTCGTCGTCCTGGCCGGGGGCGGCCCTCTGGCCGTGCGGCCGTGGATCGACCGCACTGCCTCGGTGCTCATGACCTGGTACGGCGGCCAGGAGGGCGGCAACGCACTGGCACACGTCCTCTTCGGCGACGTCAACCCGTCGGGCAAGCTGCCCGACACGTTCCCCGTGCGGCTGGAGGACAACCCGGCCTGGGGCAACTATCCCGGCGACGGCAAGAGCGTTCATTACGCCGAGAGCATCTTCGTCGGCTACCGCCACTACGACACGCGCGGCATCGAGCCGGCCTTCCCGTTCGGCTTCGGCCTGTCGTACACGCGTTTCGCCCTGGACAACCTGCGGCTGTCGAGCGACACGATGGCCGGCGATCAGGCCGTCGACGTGAGTGTCGACGTGGCGAACGTCGGCGATCTGGCGGGTAAGGAGGTCGTGCAGCTCTACGTCCGCGACGTCGAGGCCTCAGTCCCGCGGCCGCTGCGAGAGTTGAAGGGGTTTGCCAAGGTGGACTTGAAGCCCGGCGAGAAGACCACGGTGCGTTTCACGCTGACTCGGGACGACCTGTCGTTCTTCGATCCCGAGAGGAACCTCTGGCGGGCCGAGCCGGGAACGTTCGAGATCCAGATCGGCGCGCATTCGCGCGATGCGGCCCAGACCTGCCGGCTGGAGTATCGCTGCTAGTTGCGATACTGCGCGGGCCGGGCGCCGAGGGTGGCCTTCAGCGTCAGCGTCTCACCGTCTCGCTGCACCTTGAACGTCACTTCGTCGCCCACGGCCCGCGAGCCGATCTCGTAGAGCAACTGGAAGGGCGTTTCGATCGGGCGGCCCTGGAACTCGATAATCACGTCGCCGTCCTGGAGGCCGCTTTCGGAGGCCGCCGTTGCGGCAATCACCCGCATGATCTTGGCCCCCGATTCCAGGCGGACCATGTTGAACTCGATGCCCAGGAACGGCGGATCGAGATGCCGGCCTTCCCTCATGGCCCCGAGTCGCGACATCACGTCCTCGATCGGCACGGCGAACCCGATGCCGCTGTCGCTCCACTGGCCGGCGCGACTGTCCATGCCGCGGGCGCCCACGGCGGCAACCAGACCCACCACGCGACCACGAATGTCCACCAGCGGGCCACCATAGTTCACCGGCGAGATATTGGTGTCGGTCTGGATGGCTACGCCCGCGTGGCGGCCCAGGGCGCTGACAATGCCCTTGTTGGCCGTCGGAGTCGGAATCGGCAACGTTCGTCCCAGGGCGACGACCCACTGGCCCACCGCCAGGTCCGCCTTGCTGCCCATGGGCGGCACCGGCAGTCCCTTGGCCTCGATCTTCAGCAGCAGCAGGTCGCGCTGCGAATCCTCTCCCAGCCGCGTCGCCTTGTAGATCGACCCGCCGGGCATCTCGACGAACAGCCCCACCTTCTGGTCTCCGATGTTGACCATGCTGGTGACGATCTCGCCGTCCGCGGAGACCACCAGGCCGCTTTGGATGGTGCTGCACAGGTCATCGGTCGGAGCGGCGTCGAGCATTCTCATGGCGGCGGACTCCGCATCGTCCGGCTTCGTCTCGGGCTTCGGGGTCTCGGATTTGCCCTGCGGCTCCGCCTTCCTGTCGGGCGGCGACGCCTCGTCGGACTGCTCGTCGAGCACCTTCTCGGCGGCTTTCTGCTGCTCAGGGCTCATCTTCAGCACCTTGACGCGGACCACCGACGGTTCGACGGCGCGAATAGCGCGGCCCACGACCAGGTCGAGGTCGGCCAGGGTCCCGCCTTTGTCTTCCGAAGCCGCAACGGCGCCGCACCACGGCGACGCGCATGCGGCCGCAAGAATGGCCAATACGATGTGGCGTCTCATCGCAGCATGACTCCTCTCGTCCAAGTCAGTTGCTCCCGCCGCGGCGTCGGTCCGAGGGCCTGCGGCGTCTGCCGATCGGACACGCGCGGGCATCACGGCCTCTCGGGCCTCTCGCCGAGAGTGACCGTGAACTCCTCGCGGGCCTGTTCGCCGTCGGCATTCTTGCGGCTGACGGTCAGCTTAATCTCGTCCCCGGCGCTTTTCTCGTCGAGCACGTCGAGCAGATCGTCAAACGATTCAACGGCGATACCGTCGGCCTCGACGATGACGTCGCCGGGCTTCAGGCCCGCCTTCGCCGCAGGGCCGTCGTTGATGATCCGGGCGATGCGGCAACGGTCCGTCGTTTCGTCGCTGATGACGCCCAGGAAAGCCGGCTTCCGCGTCTCGTCGCGCGGCGGATCGGGATTCTCGCGGGCCTTCTTCACCAGCGGCGCCAAGGCCTCGATCGGCAGGGCCAGGTTCAGCGCCGTGTCGGTCTGCTTGTGGTGCTGCGGCCGGACCAGGATGCCGACGACGCGGCCCTGGTTGTCCACCAGGGCGCCGCCCTCGCTCCCGGAGTTCACGGCGGCGTCGGTCAACAGCAACTCGTCCTTGTACTTCAGCCGCGTCGGGAACTTGCCCCGGGCCGACAGCAACCCGGTGCTGATTGCCGGCGAGGTCAGTTGCTTCTCGTCCGAGCCCTTCGGATAGGCGACCGTCGCCACCCAGTTGCCCGACTTCATGTCGCCGCTCGACCCGAAACGGGCCGCAGGCCATGCGGCGGGGCGGGGCGTCTCCTTCGGTTTCGTCTCCGTGCTCTCGTCCGCCGGATCGTCGGCGTCCTTGTCGCTCTCGTTCTCGCCGGCGACGAGTTGCAGCACCGCCAGGCCGAGTCGCCGGTTGCGGACCAGCAGCCGCGCCTTGGTCTCGGGCTTGTCGGGCAGATAGACCGACAACGTGTTGTTCACGGCCACATCCGTGTGCGTGACGACGAGCCCGTCGTCGGAGACGATGATGCCGCTGGCATAGTACTCGCCGCCGATCACGCGGACGACCGAAGGGGCCACGTTGGCGTAAATGGTCACAAAGGGATCGCTCGCGGCCGGTTCGGCAGGAGTCGCGTGGACCCCGGTCGCCGTCAGCAGCACGATGGCCGCAAGCATTCCCGCGAATCGTCTGAAGGTTGTTGCCATGGTTCACCTCGGGCCTTGCACGGATTCGTGGGACAGCGCCTAGTCGGAGTCGTCGCTCGGCTCGTCGGGCCGCGGCGGCGCGGGAGCGGGTTTCTCGTCGTCCTGGTCGCGGTCGGGGGCCTGGTCGTCATCCTTCGGCTTCTCGGGCACGGCCTCCTCGTCATCGTCCTGGTCGTTGTCCCTGAACAGACTCCGCGAGAACATGGTGGCCGCCTCGATTTCCGCCTGACGCAGAGCCGCCACGGACTGAACGCCCGCCAGTTGAACGGTCTTCTTGATGGTCGTCTCGCCGCGCCGCAGCTCGATCTTCAGCCGCCGGCCGGCCGGCAGCCGCCTGAGCAGGTTCTTCATCTGCCCGACATCGTGGACGTCCGTTCCGTCCACGGTCAGCACGATGTCCCCGGTTTCGATGCCGAAGATTTCGGCCGGCGATCCGTCGCCGACGGACTGGACGAGCAGGCCGCCGTCGTGCGGCCGGACGTCGTCGAGGCCCAGGTATCCACGGTCGACTTCGTGGCCGGCCTTCATGTCGTCCATGAACATCTTGATTGAATCGACCGGCACGGCGAAGCCGATGCCCGCATTGACCCGGCGGACCTCCATGCCGCGGACCAGCCGCGGGGCGATGCGGCCGTTGATGCCGACCAGTTGGCCGCGAAGGTTAAACAGCGGACCGCCCGAGTTGCCGGGATTCAGGGCCGCATCGATCTGAATCGCGTCGGCGTAGATCAGGTCCTTGCGGAACGCGCCGCCGCCTTCCAGGTAGCGGTGCAGGCCGCTGACCACGCCCAGGCTGACCGTCGGGCGGAAGTCGGTCGCCAGCATGAACGGGTTGCCCAGGGCGATGACCCATTCGCCGACGACCAGGTCGCTGCTCGTGCCCATCTCGACCGCCGGCAGCGGCTCGTCGCTGTCGATCTTGATCAGGGCGATGTCGCCCGTGCGGTCCAGGCCGCACAGGTGGGCCGTCAGCACCTTGCCGCCGGGCAGGCCGACACGCAGGGTCCGCGTCTTCTGGGTGACGTGGAAGTTCGTCAGGGCGTAGCCGTCGCTGCTGATGATCACGCCGCTGCCCGATCCGGCGGCCAGCTCGTTGTTGCGCTCGCTGACCCTGAAGATGCTGATGACCGTGGGTTCGAGGCGACGGATCAGGTCGATGCGTTGTTGCTGGGCGGCCTCGGCCCGCTGCAGGGCGTCGTCGAGTTCGTCGGCCCGGCAGGCCGCAGGACCGCTCGCCCAGAGGGCCGCCAGCAGCACGGCTGGACCGACGATGAGGACAAACGGCCGAAGTCTGATGGATTGGACCATGGCTTTTCCCTGTCGAAATCCTCTCATACCGGCATTCTACCGCGCAGGGCAAGTTTTTCCACCGTTCGCCCGGTTTGAGGGAGATCGGGCTCCCCCAGATGATACGATTTTGTATTTCGTTCCGTGCTTGGGATTCGATAAAATAACGTCAAGGTGGGTGCGTTTACAGATACGGGCTATTGACGGGCGCTGTCACACGCCGCGGCGTTTTCTTGGAGGACCTGGTATGAGGTCGACACATCGTGTGGTGGTCGTGCTGGGATTGGGACTTCTGGTGGGCCTGGTGACTGTCGGCTCGGTGTGGGCCGAGGACGAGGCCACCGACGATACCAAGAAACAGTCCGAAAGCACCAAGAGCGACAAGTACCTCGGCATCGACTGGGGCTCCGACGAGAGCACCGATACGAAGAAGAAGGACGATCCCGACGCGGCTGCGCCTTCCAAGGCCGTGGACCTGACGACGTCCTTGAACGAGCAGCAGCAGAAGCGTCTCGACGTGATCAAGAAGTCCGCCGCCAAGGGCGACGAGATGGCCGAGGTTGCGGCCAAGACCCTTTCGGGTGAAAAGAAGGGGACCAAGAAGGAAACGGCCATTCGGCAGTACGAGAACGCCTCGGGCATCTTCCTGAAGGCCTCCGGCGACATCGAGAAACTGGCCAAGCCCATGCAGGACCAGGACGTGAGGCTGACGCTGTTGCGCAACTACGGCGACGCGTACAAGAAGCAGGCCTGCGAGATGCTCTGCAAGGCCGGCATGGCGGCCATCGAGACCGCCGACGGGAAGATCGACAACATCAAGGAAGCCGTCAAGCTGTTCAAGCGGGCTCGCGGCATCGATCCCGACTATCCCGGCATCGCCGACGGCGTCAGCGCGGCGCGGACCGCGTACGAGGATATCGTCCAGAAGGCCGCCGTTACCAAGCAGCGAAAACAACAGGGAAGCGGCGGCGACGATGACGATGACGACGATGATGATAACGGCGATGACGATGACGGCTGAGTAGACACGTTGTGAATCCCAAGGCGCCGTGACGGCTTGCCCTGTGCCCGCCGAAGGCCCGTCGGGTCGCCCGACGGAAGCCCCGGTGGGCCTGAAGTCCTGACTCTCAACGGCCGGTTCCGATGACAACGGAGCCGGCCGTCGCTGTTCTGTGCCGGATATCCCCTTGGCAGGCCGCCCGGCGGCGGCCATAATGAGGTCGAACCTGCTTGTCAGGGAGTCCCGGAGAAACGGTCTTGCCCACGCCCGACGAGAAGCGGATGTCGCTCGGTGAGCACCTGGAGGAGCTTCGCCGTCGCGTGTTCTATGCCCTGGCCGGACCGGCCGTCGGGTTCGTGGCCTGCTTCTTCCTGCTGCGCGAGCATCTGCTCTACGCGATTCTCAACCCGCCGTATCCCACGTTCCTGACCATCGATGCGCCGCCGCTGGAATTCAACCTGGCGTCGCCCTACGATGCCTTCGTCACGGCGATGATCACTTCGCTGATCGCCGGCATCATCCTGACGTCGCCGTGGTCGATCTACCACCTGTGGGCGTTCATCGCCGCCGGGCTGTACGAGCACGAGCGCAGGCACGTTCGCGTGTTCGGCGTCGTCAGCGTGCTGCTGTTCCTGGCCGGTGCGGCCTTCTTCTACTACGTGGTCTATCCCCTGGCGGTCAGCTTTCTGTACGGGTTCACGCAGGAGTACAACGAGTTCGCCGCACGCTGGGCCGGCCGCGTATCGACTATCGAGCCCACCACGCTGCTGGGCGGCTACGTGCACTTCGTCATGCTGTTGATGCTCGTCTTCGGCCTGATGTTCGAGTTGCCGCTGGTGGTTCTGTTTCTGGGCAGGATCGGCATCGTCGACGTGGCCACCTTCTCACGCTACCGACGCCACGTGATCCTCGGCCTGGTGATCCTTGCCGCTATCGTGACGCCGCCGGACGTCTTCAGCCAGATCGCCCTGGCCGTGCCGATGTGGATCCTGTACGAGGCCGGCATCATCATTCTCCGCCTGACCGAACGCCGCAAGATGCGGCAGAAGGACGCCTCGCCGTCGTGAGCCGACCGCGCGCCACGTGCCTGCCGATTCCCGTCCTGGTCCGCCGTCTCGAGCGAGCCTACGGTCCCAGGCGGTGGCGTCGCAGCCGCCTGTCGGCCCTCGACCAACTCGTGGCTACCATCCTGAGCCAGAACACCAACGACACGAATTCCGGCGAGGCCTTTCGCCGGCTGAAGGCGGCGCTGCCGACCTGGCCGCAGGTGCTCGACGCCCCGCTGCGCGACATCGAGCGGGCCATCCGCATCGGCGGCCTGGCCCCGACCAAGGCCCGGCGGATCAAACGCGTCCTCCGTCTCGTCCGCGAGCGCTACGGCCGCCTGTCGCTCGAGTTCCTTCGCACCGCGCCGCTGGACGAGGCCCGAGGCGCCCTGGCCTCGTTGCCCGGCGTCGGGCCCAAGACGGTCGGCTGCGTCCTGATGTTCGGTTTCAACCGTCCCGTCCTGCCGGTGGACACCCACGTGCACCGCGTGAGTATGCGGCTGGGGCTGATCGGCGAGGGCACCTCGGCGGCAAGGGCCCACGAGCTTCTGCAGGAGCAGGTGCCCGACCGGCTCGTCTACGCCTTCCACGTGCTGATGATCGCCCACGGGCGGCAGACGTGCCGCGCCCGAAGGCCGTCCTGCCGGGCGTGCGTGCTCTCGGACCGCTGCCCGTGGCGGGCGACGCAGCGTGCGGCCGGGGCCGAATAGCCGTCCGCCTTCAGCGTCTAATCCATTGTGATTTCGAGTGTTCGGGTTATAATAGCTCGGATGCAGGGACCGTTTTCGAATTTCGAAGGGACACGCATGAAACGTCGAGTGCTCTTGGTGGCGAGTGTTGGGGCGAT
Organism: Planctomycetota bacterium; assembly: GCA_016935955.1. The sequence goes on along the minus strand of JAFGPY010000326.1, from coordinate 5,680 downwards.
GCTGGTCGCGGCGGCAAGCGGTTCGTGGGCCCAGGAAATCACGGACGACCAGATTGACGAGGCGATTCGCAAGGGCTGCGAGTACATCATCGGCATGCAGAAAGACGACGGCACGTGGCCGATCGGCAAGCTGGGACGGCCGTCCAACGCCAACAACGTCATGTGCATGCTGGCCCTGGCCTACGCCGAGTACCCGACCAACAGCGAGGCCATGAAGAAGGGCATCAAGGTCCTGATCGACGAGGACCTGACGACGTCGGATTCGCAGAGTTACCTGACGGCTTTCCGCATGCAGGCCTGCGCCAAGTTGCTGCGGCAGGTGGACCGCGAGACGCGCGAGCTGGTGCTGGCCTGTCTGAAGAAGGACGCCGAGGCCATGGTCAAGGGCCAGACGGGCGACGGAGGCTGGGGCTACCGGCTCGTGGGCGGCCCGACGTTCGCCGACTTCTCGAACGTGCAGATCTGCATGCTCGGCCTGGGCGAGGCCGTCAACGTGGGCCTGGAACTGCCGAGAGAGACGTTCCTGAAGGCCCAGCAGCTCTACATCGACCAGCAGTTGCAGGACGGCGGCTGGCACTACGGACGGCAGGTGAAGGACTCCTGGCCGTGGACCACCGATCAAGCCATGCCCAGCTACGGGTCGATGACGGCCGCGGGCGTGGCCTCGCTCTACATCACGCGCGACTACCTCTATCCCGGCCTGGGTTGCCCGTGCCGCGGCGGCCGCAGCAACTACAAGGAGAACAAGGTCGACAAGGCGATCGAGCGCGGCCTGGTGTGGCTCGGTGAGCGCTTCACGCCGAAGGAGAACCCGAAGGCGAACAACTTCCCCGACTACTGGCTCTACTCGTGCGAGCGCGTGGGGCTGGCCTCGGGCATCAAGTACTTCGGCAAGTACAACTGGTACGCCGAGGGGGCGACGAGGTTTCTTGCCGGGCAGGATGCCAAGGGGGCGTGGGGCCACGTGATTCGCGACGGCAACTGGAACAATCCTCCGGGACAGGCCTGGGCGATGCTCTTTCTGATCAAGGGCCGCGCGCCGATCATCATGAACAAGCTGCAGTTCGAGGGGGCCTGGAACCTGCACCCGCAGGACCTGAAGAACCTGGCCGCCTACGTCGGCAACGTCAAGGAACAGACCTTCGCCTGGCAGGTCATCAACCTCGACGCGCCGGTCGACGAGTGGCACGATTCGCCGATCCTTTACATCACCCCCGAGAGCATCGTTCAACTGAGCGACGAGCACAAGCAGAAGCTTCGCAAATTCACGGACGACGGGGGCACGATCTTCTTCGAGTCTTCGTGCGGCAACAGCACGGTCCGCAACTGGTGGAAGGCCGCGGCCCAGGAGATCTGGCCGGAGTTCGAGTTCCGCAACATCGAGAAGGACCATCCGGTCTGGACGGCCGACGCCCAGATGCGCGGGCCGCTGCCGGGCCTGATGGAGATGGCCGACGGCGTGCGGACGTTCATCTTCTTCGCCCTGAACGACGTCTCCTGCGCCTGGAACACCACGCAGGTGACCAAGCGGGCGGATGCGTTCCAATTCGGCATCAACCTGTACGCCTACGCGACGGACCGGGCCAAGATTCGCAGCCGCCTGATGGGCGCCACGCAGAACAAGAGCAAGGCCGAGCAGATGAAGCAGCTCGCCGTCGGTTCGCGCAGGGACATGGCCGTGGCCCGGTTGAAGCACGGCGGCGACTGGAACGTCAGCGCCCGCTATCGCCTGGTCGAGAAACTCGTGGCCCGCGTCAACGGCGGTTGCTCGACGAACCTGGTGGCCGCCGAGCCGGCCTCGCCGAGCGATGCGGCATTGCCGCAGGGGGCGCTGCTCTACGTCACGGGCCGCACGGGCATCACCCTGAGCGACGCTGAGCAGCAGGCTCTCAAGCAGCGGCTCGCCGCGGGAGGTTTTCTGCTGGCCGACGCCTGCCTGGGCGACGAGCGGTTCCAGAAGGCCTTCAAGGCTTTCGCCGAGGGCATGGGCTGGACGCTGAAGCAACTGCCCGACGATCATCCGCTGGTCCGCGGCTCGATGGGCGCAGCCACCGGCTACGATCTGGGCAAGGGGGTCAAGTACACGTTCCACGCCGTGGCCAGGGCGGGCTCGCCCCTGCGGCTGGAGCTTCACGGCATCTACGCCGGCGACCGCCTGGTGGGCGTCTACAGCCCGCGGGACGTGATGATCGGTCAGGCCGGGCTGAGGGCCTATGGCAACATCGGCTACGACATCCCGTCGGCGCAGATGGTCGTCGAGAACGTGCTGTTGTACGCCACGGCCCAGTGAGCGGCCGCATCGACATCGCGTGAGTGTCGTCGCCCTTACCGCGACGACGCCAGCAACAGGATGTTGGTCAGAATGGCCAGGGCGTCCTCGTCCTCGTACCCGCGGCACATCCAAGCGTCGTAGCCCGTCTGCGAGTACATAAGATCGAACGGGCTGTAGACCCCGACCATCTTCTCCCCTGAATAGAGCCCGTAGAGTTCGGGCTCGTGTTTGCCGATCCGGTCGGCTCGCAGGGCGTAGCGGTAGCGAACCTGGTTGAGCTTGTAGCCGACAGCCCCGGTCATCGAGCCGGTCACGAGCGGATGCTCCTTGTCCAACGACCGCAGTTCCAGGCCGAGCGTCTTGGCCGCCGCACGGAACTCGGCGTCGAACTTGGGCTCGCCCATCACGGCCTCGGCCAGCAGGAAGCCTCCGGCGGCCAGGTAGGTCCTGAGCGACTGCACGTCGGACTCGGCCAGCGTCAGGCCCTGCCGCCCTGCGAGGTAGGCCACCTGCACGGCCTCCGGCTTCAGGTCCTTGATCTCCAGTTCGTCAATCACCGTCAGCTTCAGGCCGCTGGAGGATGCGCCCGTCTCGATGCTGGTCTGGGTCATTGCGACTTCAAGGGGATCGTTCGACATGCCGGAACCGGCATTGCCGAGGGACCGCGCCAGCAGGGCGGGGGCCTTGTAGTGCCGGCCGATGTACCAGTCGCCGCCGTGCTTCAGCCGCGCCAGGGTCAGGTTCGTTTTCGATCCGGCCGAGAGGCTGGCCTCGGCGTACTCCTTGCGCCGCGCCGGTCGCGAGCCGGCCAGGCGCGACCGCAACGGCCGGTGGTCGGTCGAATAGATGTAGAGGTTCGTGCCGACGTCGAACAGCTCGCGCTGTTTGGCGATGGCCATCGTGTTCCACGGGCACGAGATGTCCATGGGGCTGAAGAAGATGAACGTCCGCATCCCGTCGCTCAGGCCGAACATGGCCGGCGGCCGCTTGATCTGGGCGTCGGCCGTCCACATCGGATGGTCGCGGTCCAGCAGCTTCATTTCCCATTCCGGCCACAGCTTCTCGACCGTCGTCTTCCACCACGTGGCGATGGAACGATTGCCGCAGGAGGCCTCGAACAGGATCGTGCCTCCCGTGTCGGTGAACTGGCGGAGCTTCTGGAGTTCCTCGTCGGTGAACTCGGGCTGGGTCTCGGCCGAGATGTACAGCAGCGGCGAATCGTGCCACTCGTGGACCGGGACCTGCGTGTTGATGATCTGCCAGTTGATGAGCTGCTCTTTCTGGCCGCCGACGTAGTGGGCCAGGTTGTAGAGGTCGCGCGGATGGTTGTGCCATTCGCCCTTGAACTTCAGCTTGTTGGCCAGGATCGGCGCCCGCCCCTTGGCCAGAAAGCACAGGGCGTAGCTCGTCGACCAGACGGTGTTCTCCCAGTCGCCGTCGCGTTGCTGCATGCCGACCACCTCGGCGGCACCCTCGCGGTACCAGTCGTGGGTGCCGAAGTACTTCAGCCCGGCGGCCAGTCCCACGCGCTCGCACGAGTAAAGCCAGTAGAGCTTCCAGTGAAACCGCGAACCCAGCGGGTTGATCTTGACGTCGAAATGCTTGGCCAGCCAGTCGACGCCGCGATCGATCGCCTGGTCGATTCGCTTGAGCTCTCTCGGGGTCTTGCCCGACTGCTGGCTCTTGCACGGGCAGCCGATGCCGCGATAGAGAAAGTCGCGCGTGATGAAGAGCGTCGCCACGGCCGCAGCGGTCATCGAACCGTACGAGCCCTCCTTGGCGCCGTCGGGATGGTCGTCGGCCTGGAAGCCCGGGCGCATGCCGTAGTTCCAGCCGCCGTCGTCCCGCTGCCGGTCCAGGTAGAGGTTCTGCACCTTGAGCATGACCTTCGGGTCGATCTCGACGCCGGCCATCTCCGCTTCGCTCAGGCCGAGCACGGCCATCTGCGTGTTGCTGAAGTCCCAGCCGTAGGTGTCGTGCAGCCGGGCCTCGTAGTCGTAGCCCCAGGCCCCGACGCCGTTCTGGGCCTCCTGGAGCCACTTGACGTCCTGTTTCAGGATTTTCCAAGCCTTCTCGCGGCGCTCGCGGTCCAGCTTCTTCAGCAGCCGCGCGATGACCATCGCCCGCGGAGCGATCGTGTAGGTATGCTTCAGCTCGAACTCGAGCATGGCGTCGAAACCCTTGAGCATCCTCGGGTCGTTGACGCTCACGCCCGCGAAAGTCAGGCCGAGCATGGCCATGGTCTCGTGCGCGCCGGGCGTGCGGCGGTCTTCCGGCACGTTGTCCCCGTAGCCGAACCAACCCTTGTCCGAGAACCAGCCGTTGGGCCGCTGCTGCGTCCAGAGCCAGGCCACGCCGCGGTCGATGGCGGCCTGGATGTCGTCGTCGGTCACCTCGGCCGCAACAGGCATCGCCGCGACGGCGATTGCGGCCATCGCCAGGATGGCACAGCGAATGAGCGTTCCGTTCATGGTTGTCTACCTCCTGTTGCGATGGCGAGTAAGGTTATCCCTCAGCTCAAGCCCTGCAGGTCGTTGTCGCGGCTGTGCGAATCGTCCACCACCTTGCCTCCCGGATGCTCCGACACCTCGTTATCCACCAGGTGCACGCGCGACACGCCCTTGTCCAGGTAGAACGCGTTGTACTGCATCGCCGCCTTGCCGCGGCGCGTTTCGCGGATCGTGTTCCGCTCGAACGTCAGGTCGTGCGTGATGCCGCGGATGAACACGCCGCAGCACAGGACCTCGAAGCGCGGTTCCTTGCGCAGCTCGGCCGGAATTTTGCTCTTCGGCGTTCCGTTGTTCTCGATGACGTTCTCGCGAATGATGTTGCGGTGTGCCCCGTTGCCCTCGGTCTTGACGCGGAAACAGATGCCGTGCTTGGCGTTCTCGTAGACGTGGTTCCGGGCGATCACGTTGTCGACGTCCTTGTGCCCGATGCTGATGCCGTTGCGGTGTATGCGATGGCCGTTGTGGTGGATGACGTTGTCCTCGAACACGCCCTCGCGCACGCCCCAGCACAGGTACAGGCCGTCACTGCCGTTGCCGTGGATGTGGCACCGCCGCACGGCCGCCCACGGCGAATGGCTGCCGGGATGAATGCCGTAGTGATAGTTGTCGACTGCCTCGCAGTCCTCGACGGTCACATGCTCGGTGCGGCCAAAACGGATGCCGTCGCCCACGCATCCGCGAGCCGTCACGTTGCGGATCAGGCAATGGCGGGCGTAGCGCATGTAAATCGCGCCGCCCCAGTGAGCCTTGAGGCCGTCCATGCGATCGGGCCGCGCCTCCAGCGTGAAGCCGTCCACGGTCGCGTTCTCCACCTCGCACGCGTGAATCATCGGGAAGTACGAGACCACGCAATCGCCGCGCTCGGCGTTCATGTCGTGCACGTTGTAGTCGGTCGTGT
>JAFGPY010000325.1 GCA_016935955.1 Planctomycetota bacterium | reverse complement strand
TTTATACGAAATCCTACATGGCACCTGACAGGAGAGACTAGACCTAACGTTGGATGCGGCCAAGGAGTCGCTGGGCGTTGGTCGAGAGGACGGCCCGTTTCAGGTCGTCGCTCAGTCGCGAGCCGATCACCTTGCCGAGTTGCTGGGCCTGGTTCAGGAACAGCGCGTCGCTGCCCCAGACGACCTTCTCGACGCCGGTGCCTTCGACCATGCGGTCGATGAGGCCGCGCGGACCGAGGCTCATACACACTTCGAGGTAGACGTTCTCGAACTCCCGGGCCACCTGCACGTACTCGGCCTCCGCGCCGCTGGCGCCCGAGTGTCCCAGCAGCAGCGCCACCTCCGGGTAGCATGCGGCCAACGTGCGGACCTGCTCGAACTCGTGGGCCAGGCCCCAGGTGTGCAGCAGCGCCGGCATCCGCCGCTCGTTGGCCATGGCCAGCGCCGGAGCGTAGGCCGCATCGGTGTAGGCGAACCCGTTCGTGTTGTGCAGCTTGAGGCCGACGAAGCCCCGGTTCAGGTACGTCTCGGTTTCGGCGCGGACCGTCTCGGCGTCGGTCGGCCAGAGACGGACGTAGCCGAGAATGCGGCCGGGGAAAGCCCGCGCGGCCTCCAGCACCTGCTCGTTGGCGTCCGTGGGTCCGGCGCAGATACAATGAATGTGGCTGCAGACGATCGTCCGCACGCCGATACGGTCCATGGACGCGACGACCGCGTCCGGCGACAAGTCGGGCACGCCGAACGGCGGCCGGCCCAGATGCCCGTGCATGTCGATGATGTCGAGGTCGTCCAGCCGCTCGCCGAGTCGCACGCGCTGCAGAAGGGTCGTCATGAGCGAACCTCCGCGATCAGCCGCTCCAGGTTCCCCGCCCCGATGAGCCGACGGTCGTCGTCGCCCAGGTCGGCGTACATCAGTTGGCCGACGGCCATGGCCGGCTCGACGTCGGGAAAGCCCGTGCCGAACAGCAGCCGCTCGGGGCCGACCAGATCGATCAGCCGCTCGATGCCCATGTGCACGGTGAAGTTCGTGCCCGTGGACAGGTAGACGTTGTCGAACCGCATCACCAGCGGCGCGATCTTCCGCATGCTCCGATAGACCACGCCGGCGACGATCAGCGGCAGGTCCGGATAGCGGTCGGCCAGTTCGGCCACCTGCTCCAGGCTGACCAGCGACTCCTGGCAGAACACCGGCAGACGCCGTTCCTGCAGAACCGACATCAACTGACCGCAACACCACGGAGCCAGGCTCCAGCAGTCCGGCCCCGGCCGAATCGTGACCGCCCGCGCGCCGTGCTCGATCAGGGCGCCGATGTGCTCCGGCTCCGGCGGCAGGTCGTCGCCGGCGCTCGGGACCACAACCGGGCACGGCACCAGCCGCTCACCGGTCTCCGTGGCGGCCAGGAGCGTCTCGTTCGACCAGACGAAGTCGGCGTCCAGGTCGGCCGGCGCCGTGCGGACCAGGGCTCGGCCGATCGCCAGGCGGTCCATCTCGCCGAGCAACTCTTCGAGCGGCAACACCTGCTGGCCCGGCCGCGCGCCGCCGAATCCGGTCTGAACATCGAAAAGGGGAATCGTCACCTGGCCTTCTCCAGCAATTGGTCGGCGTGTTCGGCCACCTTGCGAAACGCGCCGGCGATCTTGCCGATGAGCTGCGCCCGGTCATGCTTCAGCCACGGCACCTTGTAGACGCGCCGCGGCACCGATTCGCTGACGGGCAGCGAGCCCGGCCCTTGCCGCACGTCGCGATCGGCCAGAGCGACGGCCGTCGGCCGCCCGTGACCGTAGACATCGGCCTCGTGGAACACGGCGTGCAGGTGCAGCGGGAAGTTGGCTCCGGGACTGGTCGGCACGCCCTCGGCCGTCACGGCTTCGCAGAACGTCTCGATCGGCAAACCGCCGAGTTCCTCGCTGCGATAGAGCCCCATCGGGAAATACCACCCGCCCATGGTGCTGCCGCTGTCGGGGGCCACGCGGTGGGCCCTCAGGCCCGGCACGCCGTCGAGGCAATCCCAGAAACGGTTCATCGCCTTCTGAATCTCGGCGATGCGCTTCCCGTAGTGTTTCAGTTGCACGCGGCCCATGGCCGCCGACCACTGGCACATGCGGTGCTTCACGCCGCCCAGCGGCAGACCGCGAAACCGCGACAGCTCCGGATCGCTGACCTCGTTCTGTGTGCCGGTGTAGCGCCCCGCGCCGGTCCGCCCGTAGAAACCGAAAGCGACCGCCCGTTCCCACAGCAGACGTTCGTTCGTGATGAGCAACCCGCCTTCGCCCGCCACGAGGCTCTTGCCGGTCATCAGGCTCATGCACCCCACGTCGCCGATCGTGCCGAGCATGCGGCCCTTGTACAGTCCGCCCTGGGCGTGGCTCGCGTCCTCGATCACCTTCAGCCCGTGCTTGCGGGCCACGGCCATGATGGCGTCCATGTCGCAGGGATGACCGTAATTGTGCGTGCAGACGATCGCCCGCGTCCGCGGCGTGATGCGGTGCTCGATGTCGGCCGGGTCGAGGCACAACGTGTCGGCCTGACAGTCGGCGAAGACGATTCCCGCCCCGAGGCTCCAGGCCGGCATGACCGACGCCCAATACGTCAGGCTCGGGCCGATGATCTCCGTGCCGGCCGCCACGCCGCAGGCCCACATCGCCCCGAGCAGCGACGCCGTGCCGTTGCAGTAGCCCAGGGCGTGGGCCGCACCGAAGTACTTGCACGCCTCGGCCTCGAACTGCTTGGTGACGTCGTTGCTGCTCATGGCCCGGCGATGGAGCACGCCGAGAATCGCCTGCTCATCCTCCGGACCGATGACGGGCCATTCGGTCAGGTCCGCGGGCATCCGCGGCACGGCCTTCTTGCCCCCACAGACAGCCAGCTTCACGACACCCCGTGCGGTAGCCATCTCGGTTCCTCCCCTGAAGGCAGACCAGCCGTCCATGCTAGCGAGGCGGCACGGAGTGTCAAGCGTCACATTCGACCGTCGCGGTCCGGGCGCGGCAGGCAGGAGGAACTTCACCGCTGGGGGAGAAAAAGAAGCGGCGCGACGATTCGCCGGTCGCCGCGCCGCAAAGGTCTGATCAGATGGAAACCGGCACAGACCGAATGCTACCGGCTGCGCCGACGGACGAACAGGCCGCCGAGACCGAAGCCGAGCAGGACAAGCGTGGCCGGCTCGGGAACGATGATCGCGTAGTCGTTGCCGCCGCTGAAGCCGACGTAGGGCGTGGTCTTCTGCCCGCTGATGTTTGCCTGAGCGTAGGCCACCCACTCGTCGAAAGTGAGAATCCCGTCGAAGTTCGTGTCGGCGGGCAGACCGGCGGCCACGCCGGCAACCAGTTGCTCGGTCAGGACGCTGAGCGGATCGCCCCCGTAGGACAGCGTCAGTTCGGTGGAGGCCGCGATGAACAGAAGATTGTCCAGCGCATTGAGGTCCTGCGTGCCGCCGACGAATCCGCCGCCGTAGCAGGTGTCGAAGATCGTCAGCAGCGTGACACCGGAGTTGATCCCGGTCAGTGCGGCCGTGAGGTCGTCCTCACGGGCCCACGTGCCGCCGGTCAGGCCGATGGTCTCGTCATAGGAGTCGAGGGCCCATCCGGCCAACTCGTCGCCGTTGTTCTCGTTCTCGTAACCGCCGTGTCCGCTGTAGTAGAACACGGCCAAGTCACCGGGCCCCGCGTTGGTGACCAGCCACGCCAGGTCCGAGACGATCTGCGTGCCACCGTGATTGACGAACAGTTGGCCGTGGACCGTGTCGCCCGTGGCCGTCCATTGGGCAGACAGGGCGGCAAATGCGGCCGAGGTGTCGTCGTCATAGCCGTCGTTGCCGACCCCGAGGAACCAGACCTCGCGACCTTGAGCCGCAGTGCCCAGCAACATGACCAACGTCACCACGAAACAGAGTCGCTTCAGTGTCATAGTCACGATCCTTGCCCTTTCGTAGATGCAGCTCCAACGGCATTCCACGCCGCAGCCCCTCGGCCCAGTGACCGGCAGCCGGCACGTCGCCCGCACGTGTCGCCCTGCCTTGCCGCTGAGAGCATGGAGCATGGCCGCGCTCCCCGCCCCATGGCCCCAGGAATTCAGCCATGGCGCAGGCAACCCCCAAGCCCCTCACGAGGCCGGCAGGAGACACACATTCCCTTTACCCCAAGAAATGGCAAAACCCGTGCCACTTCTTGGAAACACGCACTATCACAACACAAGGCATTGTATTAGCTAGACTTAGAATACAACGATGCCCTTGGGAAACGTGTCCGCACAAAGCGGAAGCCTACTTGCTGCCCTTCAACGTCGAGATTCGGAAACACTGGGGCGACTCGGATGGCACATGGTGGGGCCGCCCGTGTGTACCATGTGTATGGCACGGCACCATCGGCCGGTTCTGGCATCTGGTCCTTCAGAGGGAACTGTCAGGAATCGGCGGCCAGCGGCGGGTTAGCCGGCAGAGGCCGTGTCCTACAGCGGATTTCGGTATTCTGCGGCGGGTGCCATGGCTGCCCCGCAGCCATGCGCGAGACGAGAACCATTCGGCATGCCTGTCCCTCGGCGGCGCTCGGGATCTGCGACAGGGGCAGGCATGGTACCCGCCGAGGGGGCCAGCCGCACGGACTCGCCTGCCGTCCCGCTCAGGTTGGCAGTTTGATGAACCAAGCGTCCTTGGCCCGGGCCTGGTAGATGCGGCGGGCTTCGGCCAGCAGTTCGGCCTGCTCATCGGCGGCAAGGGGGCGACAGGCCCTGGCCACGGCCACGTTCGCTTCGAGCTGGGCCAGGTCGTCCATGCCCACCACGGCCGTAGCGACGCCGGGCAGGCCCATGACGTAACGCAGGGCGTTTTCGGCGTGGTCCTTCAGGAAGGCGTAGGCCATGACTTTCATGCCCAGGACGCCGACGCCTCGCGCCTGGGCTGCGGCCAGGATCGTCGGATGAAACGGTCGCACGGCGGCATGCACCGCACCGAGGGCGCAGAGCACCGTGTCGAACGCATACTCTCCCATGGCCTTGGCCAGGATGGCCGGGTCGCGGTGGCCGGTGATGCCGACGAAACGGACGGTGCCGCCGGCGCGGAACTTCTCGATAGCCTTCAGTGCCCCGTCGGGCGACAGGACGGCCCTGAGGTCCTCTTCGTCCTTGAAATCGTGCAACTGCACACAGTCCAGCCGATCGGTGCGCAACCGTCGCAGGCTCTCTTCGATGTCGGCGGCCATGCTGTCGTAATCGCGGCTGGTGCTCTTGGTGGCCAGGAAGACCTCGTCGCGGCGTTCCGGCATCACCTGGCCGATCTTCTGCTCGCTCTCCTTGTAGCTGTGGGCCGTATCGATGTAGTTGATGCCCAGGTCGATGGCCCGCTGGACCACCGCGGCGGCCTCGGCGTCGGGCAGCAGGTTGTAGGTGACGCCGCCCAGGGCCAGCACGGTGACGTCGAAGCCAGTTCGTCCCAGGGGGCGCGTCGGCAGTCGGCTCATGGATCAGCTCCCAGCACAATTGTGGCGCGAGACTTGGATTTTAACACGCAACCCGAGGCTTGGGTGCGGTTAAACGATGCAGGGGGGCGTCTGGCGAATGGGACCTTTTTGCCGCAGGCCCGTCGGCTTGCGGCCGAATCGCAGAGAAAGGGACACGTTTATGAAGCGCACTGCAATCCTAGCGGTGGCCATGATGGTCATGGCCATGACGGTACCGACCGGCCTTGCCTGGGCACAGGCCGGCAACGTGCCGGAACCCGACCCGGCGGCCTACTGCGACCAAGTCATACGAGGTGTGCGGCCCAACGCCGGCACGGGCGAGCAGTTCTGCTGGTACGCCGCCTACTCGGCCGAGACCTTCCTCGACGGCTACGAGGCCTTCGGCAACCCGAAGTGGCTGGAGGCCGCCGAGAAGTTCTTCGACTTTTACCTCTCGAAGTTGCAGAAGGACCCGGACGGCTACGAGGGCTGGATCGGCGACCCGATCAGCGAGAAGGGCACCGAACTGGCCACCGATGCCGTGGTCGGCGACGCGGTCCTGTGCGCGCCGCTGGTTCGCTTCGCCGAAATCGTCCAGGCCGACTCGAAGCTCAAGTCGCGCTTCGGCGCCAAGGCCAAACGCTACGTCGATCTGGCCACGCGCATCTGCTGGGACAAGTGGAACCGTCGCGATTGCTACTACGAGGACGCCGCCGGCTGGGGCAGCTACCACACCTACGGCAAGCTGGTCGACGTCAAGACCAACAAGTGGGTCGACCGCCCGAGTCGCACCATCAGCGAAAACCTCAATAAGCACTACAGCGTGTCGATCGTTCTGCTGCGGCTGTGGCGCGTGACGGGCAAACCCGAGTACCGCGAGCGGGTGCTGAAGGTCTACGGCCGCGCGAAGACCATGTGGCGCTATTACCCGGACGAGGACCGCATCGTCTGGAACTTCTGGATGCCGCACGGCCCCTACGACATCGAGGGCAGCGCCCCGAAGAGCTGGGTAGGCGTGCACTCGTCGCGGCCGGGCTACCAAGCGGGCGAGACGGCCGACTTCGTGGAGGTCTACGACTCGGGCCTGGTCTACGAGCGCGAGGACCTCCAGCGGATGATCCGCACGAATCACTGGATGATCGCCGCCGGCAAGTGGCGCAGCGCCGACGGAACGACCGACGCCGGGCAACTGTGGCCGGCTCTGGCCCGCTTCGACCCGCAGATCCGCGCAGTCTACGAGAAGCAGGTCGGCGGCAACTCGCCGCGCGACCGCATCGCCCTGGCCTACCTGCGGAACGTCACGGACAAGCTCGGCGGCTGGAAGCGCCGCTACGTCGAGGACGAGAAGAAGGTCGAGGTGGTCAAGGTGCCGCTCGATCCGGGCCGCAACATCACGATGAGCGTGATCATTCCCAACTGGGTCGAGACGGCCAACAACGATCGCGTCCGCCTGGCGTGCCAGACCCGTGCGGCCGGCAGCCTGAAGATCGAGCTGCTCGACAAGGACGGCAGCGAGGTGCTCGGCACACTGCACGAGATCGACGTGCCGCAGGGCAGCGAGTACAACGCGCCGCTCTGGGACGGGACCAACCCCAAGACCGGCCGCAAGGACATTGGCCAGTACACGATCCGCTGGACGTTGGCCGGCGAGAGCCGCCAGTCGCCGGTCTGGGTCAAGGTCGGCAAGCGCCGCGCGAAGACGGAGGCTGAGGCCCTGGAGAAGGGCCAGACGCTGACGGTCGATTTCGAGAGCAAGCTCGACAGCCGCTGGCACCTCGAAGGCGCCGTCGTCAGCAGCGAGCAGAAGCATGGCGGCCGCAAGTCGCTGAAGGTCGACACGACCGCGCGGCTCGCGTTCGGCGAGTACGACGACCTGCCGGTCCGCATCACGATGTGGGTCTACGACAGCGGGCAGAAGTTCGGCAAGCAGTCCACCAACGGCCCCGCCTGGGGCATCGTGACGGCCAACGGCGACAAGTTCTGCCTGCGGCAATGCTGGCGCGGTTATCTCGGCGGCGACCAGGAGTACGCCTGGGTCAACACCGGCGAGAACCAGTGGTTCAGCCCGCACCCGAGCGGCGTGCGGCGAGGCAACGGCTGGGTCGAATGCGTGTTCGATTTCACCGACCCGGCGGCCGTCAAGGTGACCGGCAACGGGCAGGAAGTCCGCCGCCTGACGCCCAAGTACACGCCCAAGGGCGCCGTGGCCATCTACCTGCTGAACGAACAGGCCGGCCCGCTCTTCGTCGACGACATCAAGATCGAGTACCCGAAATAGTGTTGTTGCAGAAGCCGCGTGAAACCACAGGAGCCGTCAGACCCGAGTCTGGCGGCTCCATGCATTGTGCTTACGGATACCATGCCTGCCCCTGTCGCAGACCCGAGCAACGTCGAGGGATGAGCAGCCACCCTACGTCCCGTCACCCGTCGTGCAGCGGCAGGCGAACGGCGAACGTGCTGCCCTGCCCTTCGCACGTCGTCAATCGAAGCTGACCGTCGAATCGCTCGACCAGTTGCTTGACGCCCGACAGTCCGACGCCCGAGCCGGGAATCTTTGCCTTCTTGGCGTTGCTGGCGCGGAAGAACTCCGTGAACAGCTTGGCCATGTCCTTCTCGGGAATTCCCATGCCCGTGTCGGCGACGGTCAGCAACGCGTGCTCCTCGTCGGCATCCACCGTAACGGTGACCGATCCGGCCTCGGTGTACTTGACGGCATTGGAGACAAGGTTCGACAGGACAAGGGCCAATGCCTGGGTGTCAAAACGAACACGCACGGCCCCTTGCGGCACCACCACGTCCAACCTCAGCCCCTTGGCCTCGCACGGGTCGCGATAGAGGTCGCAGCAACTGCGCACCTCGGTCGCCAGGTCAAGCACGCCAATGTCGCCCATCGGTTCGCCCGACTTGACGCGAGCCAGAGTCAGCATCTCGCCGACCATCTCCAGCATCCGGTCCATGCGGTTCCCGACGCGGTCGGCCAGCGTCCTCGCCTGAGGATCGCCTGCGACCTTGTCACTGAGGGCCGAGGTCAGCATGCGTGCAGCCGCCACGGGACTCTTCAGTTCGTGGACCATGATCCGCAGGAAACCGGCCTTCTCCTTTTCGAGGCGCTTCATCGTGACCAGGTCGTCGTAGAGACGGGCATGGTAGAGGGCATAGCCGACGAGCCGCGCGATCGCCCGCAACGACGCCAGGTCTTCGTCGCCGAACGGCGTGCCGCGACTGTTGACCGCCTGCACGACGCCGACGGTCTCGTCCTTGAAGACGGCCGGGGCACAGAGCACGTCGCGCGTCCGGAAATCGTTCACCCGGTCCCACGAACGGTCGAATTGCAGCCGCGAATCAATGCCGCCCAGGTCGCCGTAGGCATCGGGCACGGAGAACGTGCGCCCCGTCAGGGCACAGAATCCGGCCAGCGAGTGCTCGTCGATCGGCACGCGGATGATCTGCGACACGTTGCCGACCACGGCCGCTGCGGCCAAGGTGCTCGTCTCGGGTTCGACCAGGTAGACCGTGGCGCGTTCGGATTCGAGGCTCTGGCAGACGACGTCGGCCACGTCGCGCAGGACGGCCGCCAGTTCGACCTCGCCGATCATGCGGTCGTACAGTTCGAAGAAGCGGTCGTCGACGGTCATTCGCTGGAGTTGCGGAGTCTCTGGTGTCATAGCAACGTCATCATAGACGCGCGCGACAGGGATGTCAAACTGAGCGAATGAAGAACGACGCTCCGCCTCATGTGCGGGCGCCTCTGTAACGTCGGACGGGATATAGACGGAAACCTCTTTTCGCGGATAGGTTTAGTTTGAGTGCGCGCCGGATCGCTTGGACCCGAGAAAATGACCGAGAACAAATCTGCTCGGACTCAGCACATCAGGCCGCGTGTGGCCAGGCGAATCGACCAGACGCTGCTCGTGGCGGTCATGAACAGCGTGTCGCCGTCCGGCCCGCCGAAGGCGCAGTTGGCGCAGGTCTGCGGCGTGTGGATCTTGCCGAGCATCCGGCCGTCCGGGGCGAACACCTGCACACCGTCGGCCGCCGTGGTCCAGAGCCGCCCCGCCTCGTCCACGCGCATACCGTCGGGCACGCCCGGCTCAATCACGGCGAACACCTCGCCGCCGCTCAGAGTATTGTCCGGGCCGACCGTGAAGCGGCGGACGTGGTGAATCTTCGTGTCGCTGTCGGCGATGTAGAGCAGCCGCTCGTCGGACGAGAAGCACAAGCCGTTCGGCCGCGAGAAGTCCGAGGCAACAACCACGGGCTCCACCGCACCGGGGTCGAGGCGGAAGACGTAGTTGGCCGGCTGCTCGCTCTGTTCGGGCTTGATGCCGTAGGGCGGATCGGTGAACCAGATCGCGCCGTCGCTCTTGACGACGATGTCGTTCGGCGAGTTAAGCCTGCAACCCCTGTAGGTCGAGGCGACCGTCGTCACCTGGCCGTCGGGCGAGGTTCGCGTGACCGTGCGGCTGCCGTGCTCGCAGGTCAGCAGGTTGCCGTCGCGGTCGGTCGTATTGCCGTTGGCGTGCCGGCTCGGCCGCCGCCAGATGCTCAGCCCCTCGGCCTCGGTCCACTGGTAAATGGTGTCGTCGGGAATGTCGCTGAAGACCAGGCACCCTGCGGCCGCCCACCACGCCGGCCCCTCCGTGAAACGGAACCCGTCGGCCACCAGCCGCAGTTCGCTGTCGTCGCGCAGCACCTGGTAGAAAGCGTCCTCGATGATCTCGATGCAGTCGTCCATGCGTCGTCCCTTTCACGGGTGCCACGCTTCTGCTTGTCGCAGATTCCGAGCAAAGCCGAGGGGCAGAAGCGTGCGAAGCGGCGTTGGCGCGATCGACATGCTTGTGCAAGCACAAGCATGCCACCCTCCGAAGAATGTAGCCCGGCCGCCCTCGGCCGGGAAGCATAGGGGCACGGCGCGGGCGTGCCCGCCTCACGGCCGCCAGATCGTTCCGTCGGGCAGGCGGCTGACGGTCCAGGTCGGGTTGTCGTTGTCGCAGGGGCACTTGGCCGCCAGGGCCTCGTTGAAGTCGATGCCCAGGCCGGGCTGCTCGTTCGGATAGGCGTAGCCGCCGCGAACTTCGGGCATGCCCGGGAAGATCTCCAGTTCGCGCTCTTTGCGGAACGACCATTCCTGGATGCCGAAGTTGTGCACGGCCACGTCCAGGTGCACCGCGGCCGCCATGCCGATCGGCGAGACGTCGGCCGGCCCGTGCCACGCGGTCCGCACGCCGAAGGCCTCGCACAGGTGCGCCAGTTTCAGCGCCGGCGTCGCGCCGCCGATCTGCGAGATGTGCACGCGAACGAAGTCGATCAGCCGCTCGCTCACCAGCGGCACCATCTCGCGCGGGTGGTTGAACAGCTCGCCCATGGCCATCGGCGTGGCGCAGACGGAGCGAATCTGACGGAACCAGTCGATGTCCTCCGGCGCCAGCAGGTCTTCGAGGAAGAACAGGCGGTAGGGCTCCAGCGTCTTGGCCAGGTACACGGCGTCGATCGGCGCGAGCCGCTCGTGCACGTCGTGCAACAGTTCCACGCCGTCGCCCAGTTCGTTCCGCACGACCTCGAACATGACCGGAATCGAGTGCAGTTTCTCGCGGGCGTCGAAGTAGGCTCCCTCGGGCGCCCCGTCGGGCCGGGCCTGCTGCGCGCCCTGGCCCACGTAGCCGCCCAACTGGCAACGGACGTGGCGGAATCCCTTCTCCATCCACCGTCGCACGCCCTCGACCACCTCGGCGGGCGTCTTGCCGCCGGCGTGCCCGTACACCGCGGCCGCCGGTCGCGACTTGCCGCCCCAGAGCTGGTAGCACGGCATGCCGGCCAGCTTGCCCTTGATGTCCCACAAGGCCATGTCGACACCACTGATCGCGTTGTTCAGCACCGGGCCGTTGCGCCAGTAGCTGTTGACCATCCCCGACTGCCACAGGTCCTCGATGTTCCGCGGGTCCTTGCCGACCACGAAGGGGCCGATGTGATGGTCGACCGCCGCCTTGACCGCCAGGTGCCGCTGCGTGAACGTCGCGCAGCCCAGGCCGTACAGGCCCGGCTCGCTGGTCAGCACCTTGACCACGATCAGCCGCTGCGTGTCGGGCTGCGTCAGGAAACACTGCACCGCTTCGATCTTCAGATCGGCCATGACCCCTGCTCCTTGCCTTGCGCCGCTTTCGGTAACCTTCCACTACGTTCCGGGGTGGCATGGCCACGCATGCGTGGCCATGAAGCACGGCGGGCAAGACCCGCCGTGGCACATCGGAAGTCGGACAACTGAGCCGGACACAGCCGTTGCAGCGCGTTGAAGAAGCCAAGCCTATGTAGCACGCCCACCCTCGGGCGTGACAAAAAGGCTGAAGACGACCGTCTGCGTCCGTGTCTCCCGGCCGAGAGCGGCCGGGCTACATCCCCTCAAGGGGCCGAGTTCCCCGGCCGAGGGCGACCGGGCTACATTTCTCCAAAGGGCCGCTAGATACTGATGCCGGGCGGCGTCAGTTGCGCCGTCAGGCCGCCGTCGACGTAAAGAATCTGCCCGGTGATGTACGCCGCAGCGTCGCTGGCCAGGAAAGCCACCACGGCGGCAACCTCCTCGCCCGTGCCTTCGCGTCCCAGCGGAATGCCGGTGCCCTTGTCGCGCACGGCCTCAGGCTTATTGGTGCGGAACCAGTCGTCAGGCGTGAAGCCGGGAGCCACGGCGTTGACGCGGATGCCGTGCGGCGCCAGGTCCAGGGCCATGGCCCGCGTCAGGGCGTCGATGGCGCCCTTGGAGGCATCGTAGCCCGGCGTACCGCGATGGGCCCGCAGGCCGCCGACCGACGAGATGTGGACGATCGATCCGCCGCCGTGGTCGGCCATGTGGCGGCCCGCCAGGCGACTCATCAGGTAGACCATCCGCAGGTTCTTCTCGAAGCTGCGATGGTAGGCATCCTCGTCCAGGTCCAGGAACGGGCGGCCGCCCTTCCAGGCCGCGTTGTTGACCAGCACGTCCAGGCGGCCGAACGACCGGATTGCCGTGTCGAAGACCTGCTGCGCCACGGCCTCGTCCGAGACGTCGCCGGTAACCCACTCGCAGCGAGCGCCTGCGGCCCGGACCTCGGCGGCCACGGCTTCGCCCTTGTCGGCCGAGCGACCGGCCAGAACGACGTCCATGCCTTGGCGTCCGCAGAACAGGCCGATGTGGCGGCCGATGCCGCGACTGGCTCCGGTGACGACGACTGTCTTACCTTTCAAGTCGGGAAATCGAGCCGAGACAAGCGGCCCCAATGCAGCGTTCATGGCAAATCACTCCAGCACAATGCGCCGCGCAGGCGTGCGACGTCTTATAGGGGGGGCATGGTACCCTCCCTGCCACACGGGTCAACCGCAAAACGCAACAAAACCGCACCGCCGAACGGAATCAGGCAAGCGGCATCTCCTGCTGGGTGCCATGCCTGCTACGTCAGGCATGCTCTTACAACTCGGCGCGTGGGTCCGGGGGACCCACCCTCCAGCTGGATCATGGCCACGCAAGCGTGGTCCATGCCACCCCTCTTTGGGTGCCATGCCTGCCCCGCAGGCATGTCGAACATCACCACGCGCTCGCATGACTGCGGGGCAGCCATGGCACCCGCCCCCCCTAATGCCGCTTAAGGCAGCACGCGGTACGGCGTGATCCGCGCCCGCGTCGGGCAGACGCGGAAGGCCTCGGCGTACCGCACGCCGCACTGGATGCCGCGGAAACGGTTGATCGCCTCGTACTCGCCGACGATGCCGTCGCGGGCCTCGGGCCGCTCGCCGAGCCACTGGAACTGGCTCTCGTGAGCCCGCATCATGGCCACCTTCGTCTCCATCACGTCGCTGATGTCCACCCAGTCGGTCGGCTGGAACCCCAGCCCCGCGCTGGTGTCGCAGAAGTAGATCGGCGGCACCTTGTCCATCACGGCCGAGGGCGTCTCGTAGAGCGGGCAGGTGGCCATGAACGTGCAGTGAATAGCCATCTCGCCGACCGCCCGGTGGTCGCCGTGATAGTCGTTCGGATCGGTCGCAATGACCAGATTCGGCCGCGCCTGGCGAATCATTTCGGTCACGAGCCGCTGGTTCTCCACGGTGTTGGCCACGTCGCCGTCGGGAATGCCGGCCGTCAGGCTCGTCGCCCCGATAACCGCCGCGGCGGCAATGGCCTCCTTGCGGCGAATCCCGGCCAGTTCCGCGCGCTGGTGGCGGAACGATCCGCGATCGCCGTTGGAAACATGGGCGATGAAGACCTCGTGGCCGTCGCGTGCGAATCGCGCCAGCGTGCCGCCGCACAGAAACTCCATGTCGTCCGGGTGGGCTCCCATTGCCAATACGCGCATCTTGCCTGCCATCTGCAACAACTCCTTTCGCCTCTTCTTCACACAGATATCAAACACCGTGCCGCGGCCGGGCTTGGTCTTTCCGCTATCGAAAACAACTCGCAGAGCAGGCCCTCGCCTCCCAGGCACTAAACATTGGGTGCCATGCCTGCTCCCGCAGGCATGCCGAATGGCCCCCCTCTCACGCATGGCTGCCCCTCGACGGCGCTCGGGATCTACGACAGGGCAGCCATGGCACCCAATGAAAGAGTACTTAATTTCCGATCGGTCACTCCTTGCTGCAACGGAAATCATGGACGCCCGTCTCGGTCACCAGCAGATCGACGGGGTGATCGTGCGGACACACCGGCAGGTGGCCGAAGACCTGTTCGCTGAAGGCCAGCCCACAGGTTGCAGCCGACACGCCGTTCTGCGACAGGAAACGATCGTAGAATCCGCCGCCCTTGCCCATGCGGTTGCCATGGCGGTCGAAGGCCAGGCACGGCACGAGGATCAGGTCGATCTCGTCCGGCGGAACGGCCGCGGCCGCAGACTTCGGCTCGCAGATGCCGAAGACGGTCATCTCCAGTTCGCCGTGGTCGTGCGGGTCGTCCACATATTGCGGCTTCAGCAGCACCGGGATGACCTTCCTCTGGTGAAGGTAGCCGATGCGCGGTTCTTCGAACGGCGGCTCGACGCGCGGCACGACGACGCGCTTGCCGGCCTGCCACATCTCGCGAATCAGCGACCACGGGTCGGGCTCCATCTCCAGGGCCACGTAGGCCATCACCGTCCGGGCCCGCGCGTACAGGTCGATTCCCTTCACGTGGCGGCAGATCGCCTCGCTCTTCTGGCGACGAATCTCGGGCGTCATCGACGACAGGCTGACGGTAATCGCCCGGCGCAGCTCGCTCTTGTGCTCCGGCAGTCCGGGGCACGAGAAGTCGGCCTCGCCCTTGCGAGCCTGCCAGACGCGGCACGTGCGGCATTGGGGATGCTTCGGCTCAGTCACGATGCTCTGCGTTCCTCTTGCGTTGGGCCGCCTCGATCTTGCCCTGGCGAAGCACGGCGCGAATCTCCTCCAGCCGGGCGGCAATCTTCTTCTCGTAACCACGGTCGGTCGGCGTGTAGTAGGTGCGGTCCACGCCCAGGTAGTCCTGGGCCGCCACGCCGCCGGCCGAGTCGTGCGCGTATTGGTACCCCTTGCCGTGACCCATAGCCTCGGCCCCGCGGTAGTTGGCGTCGCGAAGGTGCACGGGCACGGGCAGCGTGCGGTTCTCGCGAACGTCCTCGCGGGCCGCGAAGATGCCCATCGTCACGGCGTTGCTCTTGGCAGCGCAGGCGATGTAGACGGCCGCCTGGGCCAGGGGCAACTGGGCCTCGGGCAGGCCGACGAACTCGCTCACCTCCAGGGCCGCGCTGGCCACGACCAGGGCCATCGGATCGGCGTTGCCCACGTCCTCGGCCGCACAGATGGCGATTCGCCGGGCGATGAACCGCGGGTCTTCGCCGCCCTCGAGCATGCGGGCCATCCAGTACAGGGCCGCATCGGGATCGCTGCCGCGCATGCTCTTGATGAAGGCACTGGCGGCGTCGTAGTGCTCGTCGCCCGTGCCGTCGTAGACGATCTGCTTCTGCTGGATCGATTCCTCGGCCACGGCCAGGTCGATCTTGAGCTTGCGGCCCTTGCGGACGCCGCCGGCCTTCATCTGGCTCAACACGGCGATCTCCAGCGCCCCCAGGGCCCGCCGCGCGTCGCCGTCGCTCGTGCGGGCCAGGTGCTCCAGGGCCTCGTCGGTCGCATCGATCGCGTGCTTGCCGTAACCGCGCTCCTCGTCGGCCAGCGCACGGCGAAGCAACGCCACGACCTGCTCGTTGGACAGCGACTCGAACCGGAAGACCGTACTGCGGCTCAGCAGCGGACTGTTCAGCGCGAAATACGGGTTCTCCGTCGTCGCGCCGATCAGGATCACGATGCCCCGCTCCACGTCGCCCAGCAACACGTCCTGCTGGGCGCGGTTGAAACGGTGCAGCTCGTCGATGAACAGTACGGTTCGTCGCCCGCCGGCCTCCAGCCGCGTGCGGGCCTCCTCCATCACGGCCCGGACTTCCTTCACGCCGCTCGCCGTGGCATCCAGCGGGACGAACTCGGCGCTGGTCATGCCGGCGATGACCGTGGCCAGGGCCGTCTTGCCGACGCCGGGCGGACCGAAGAAGACCACGCTCTGCAGGCGATCTGCCTCGAGCATTCGCCGCAACAGTTTGCCGGGGCCGATGAAGTGCTCCTGGCCGACGAACTCGTCGAGCGTCCGCGGCCGCATGCGCACCGCCAAGGGCGCCGCCTGGGCCAATCGCTTCTGGAGACTGTCGGTGAAAAGATCCTTCGACATGGACAGCGATTATATCATCGCGGCCGCCGCCGTACCAAGGGCGTATCCCGGCCCCGGGCCGCAATCGTTCTGCCGCTTGACAGCGGTCCGCCACGGCCGTAGAGTCGGGGCCATCGAATCCGCAGGCATAGCAAGGAGAATCGCCATGTCCAAGTGGCCGACCCACGAGGAAACCGAGAGCATCCTCAACCAGTGGACCGCCAACGAGAATCTGCGCAAGCACGCCTACGCCGTCGAGGCGGCCATGCGGGCCTACGCCGTCAAGTTCGGCGAGGACCCGGACCGCTGGGGCATCGTCGGCCTGCTGCACGATTTCGATTACGAGAAGTACCCGAGCCTCGACGACCATCCGTTCAAGGGGGCCGACTACCTGCGCGGCCAAGGTTACGACGAGCAACTCGTCAAGGCCATCCTGGCTCACGCCGAGCACACGCAGACGCCACGCGATTCGCTCATGGAAAAGGCCATCTACGCCGTGGACGAACTCACGGGCCTGATCATCGCCGTGGCCCTCGTGCGGCCGTCGAAACAACTGGCCGACGTCACCGTCAAGTCGGTCAAGAAGAAGTGGAAGGAAAAGCAGTTCGCCGCCGGCGTGGACCGCGAGATGATCGAGCGCGGCGCCGCCGAACTCGGCGTCACCCTCGACGAACACATCGGCTTCGTCCTCGATGCCATGAAGGCCATCAGCGGCAAGCTGGGGCTGTAGTACTAGAGCATTTCACGGTTGAATAGACTCTAATCGGCTGGCGGCGCTGCCGTTGAAGCCCCCAGCATGGCTGGGGGATCGAACGGTTTGCGAACGTTCGTATCCCGCCGCAGTGCGGCGGGCTTGTGCGTGGCGCCCCGTGGTTCCCTACCGCACCGGCAGACCGTTCAGAATGTTGATCAGCAGCGACAGGTCTCCCGGCTCGGCGCCGCCATTGGCGTCCAGATCGAACGCCGCGTCGGGAATGCCCGGCGGCTTCATGCCGTTCAGCGTGTTGATCAGGGATGACATGTCGGTCGGCTCCGCGCCTCCGTTGCCGTCGATGTCTCCGAGCACGCGGCAACGAAACGGCACGCCGATCGTCGTGCTGCCTGCGACGTTGCCCGCGGCCGTCACGTCCAGCGTCAGGTACCCGTCCAGGCCCAAGCTGCGGTCGGAACCGTAGATGAGCCTCTCGAACGTCGTCGCGCCGCCGGCGATTACGACTTCCCCCACGCCGCTGCCCGGCCGCTTGGCCACCGCGACGCGGACGCTGTCGTTGCCGTTCAGGTCCGTCACGGTCACCGTCAGGGTCACGTAGTGCCCGCCCTTGGCCAGAATGTTCGGCGTGTTCTGATAGACCCAGTCCAGCCCGTCCTCGGTGGCCACCTCAATCGCCGGGTCGCCGGCCAGGGTCACCGCCGGACCGAAGGCGTGCAATCCTGCGGCCCCGATCGTGTAGATGTTGCCATGGGCGAAGGCCGGACTGCTGCCGGCCCCCGCGTAGCTGGCGACGATGAAACCCGGCTCGTCGGGCGTCTTCGTCAGGTCCAGGGCGTACAGCGCCGTGCACGGCGCATAGTCGTCGTCGACCGGCAGCGCCCCGACGTACAGCGTGTCGCCCACGAGCACCGGCTGCACGGTCCATCCGCCGCCGCCCGTCCACTCCCACTGCTTGAGGCCGGTCACCTTGTCGAAGGCCTCTACCTTGGGCACGCTGCCATAGCCGTCGAGCCCGGCACTGAGGATCACCAGCGAATCGGTGACAATCGGAATCGCATCGGTCCGCTCCGACGGTTCGCTCCAGATCTCCGCGCCGGTCGTCGCATCGACGCAATAGAGCAGGCCCGAATCCTCGACGCCGTAGAACTCGTACGTGGCGGCATAGACGCGCCCCTCGACGACCGTCGAACCGCCGAAGAACGCACCGAACGGCGGCGGGGGATAGAAGCTGCCGGCCCCCGGAACGTCGAGCACCCAGCCCGTCTGTCCGTCGGGCGAGAATTGCCGCAGATAACCGTCCGAATCGGTCACGATCAGCATCGGGACGCCCGACTCGTCAACGGCCACCTCGTCGCCTCCGCCGCACTTGTTGATCGGTTGCGTCCAGGCCACCTCCCCTGCCGCCAGGGTCGCGTGGTTCGGATCGAGGTTCAGGACGTAAAGCGTCGCGCCGGGCATCGCCCCGGTGTAGTCGATGACGAAGGCCTGGTCGCCGAACACGCAAATGCTGCTGTTGACCACCGGCCGCGTGCCCAGCGTGGCTTGCCACACCTGCGCGCCGCTGTCCATGTCCAGGGCCGTCACCGCGTTGCCCGAGGCCATCAGCACGTTGCCGCGCGCCAGGTCCACGGTCGGCGGGCTGAAGCTGTCCCACTCCGCGATGCCAACCGGCTCGGCCCAGACCAATTGCCCGTCGATTTCGCTGAAGGCCGCCACCACGTCCGTGACGATTTCGGTGTCGCCGTCGAGCGTGGTCCGCCGACCGCTGACGAACACCTTGTGGTCGGCCACGACCGGCGCGCTCTGGCCCACCAGGTCGACGTCCGGGACCGACGCCACGAACCGCGGCGTCGCGATCGCAGGCGCCGCCGCACCGGGATCGGCCACACTGTTGCGAGCCACGTCGCGGCCGCGATGCGTCCACGCGCCGTCGTCGGCAGCTGCGAACATCGTCGCACCGAGAACCGACAGCGTGCAGGCCAGAATCATCCTCACCATGCGAACCATCGCACATCCTCGAATAAGATCGGGCCGCGATTGCAGTCCGCGTCCCCGGAATCACAAGAGAGGCAACCGGTCGCGACGGAACGGGGCGGCTCGCCGCGATCCGGTTGCCGTTACTTCACGTCGTCTTACCGCGCGCGGCGTCGGCGCATCGCCATGGCCGCCAGACCGCCGCCCAGGAGCAGCATCGTCGCCGGTTCGGGGACCGCCGCTACGTCGGCGAACCCGTCCAGGGCGTTGGTGGCCCCTTCGATCTTCACGTACTGAATCCAGTCCAGGCCGACCGTGCCGCCCTCGAGGGCCGACAGGTCGATGCCCAAGCCGCCGCCACTGCCGTTATACAGGGCCAGGGCCGCCGTAAGCGACAGGCCGGCGAAGTCGTCGCCCGACAGCGACGGGTCGACCGGCAGCGTGTAGTCGGTCGGCGTCGCTCCCGTGGCATAGGCGTCGGCCTCGGCGCTCAGGTAGGCGTGCGTCGGGAACATCGGACCGGTGCTGGTAACCTGGTACCAGAGGACGCCGTCCTGGCTGACGGAGATTGTGCCGATCGCGCCGCCAAAAGAATACAGCGGCGACCCGATGGTCTGGTTGGCCGGCCAGTCGGACGAGGCATAGGCCAGGTTCGTGAAGATGAGCAGGTCGATGCCGAACGGGTTCAGCGGATCGTTCTCGACGGGCGTCCGGAATCCGACCACCAGGCTGCCCCCGTTGCCGATCTTCAGGACCTCGCTCTCCTGCCACGCCGAGGCCGTCATGCGGACGCTCTCGGTGCCCTCGGGCCAGGCGGCCGTCGTGCGGCTGGGCTCGCCCAGAACGACCGAGGAATTCGTGTAATCGGTCGCGTCGCCGGCATTGTACGAAACGACGATGTCGGCCCAGGGATCGGCCCACGACGTCTGACAGAGCAACGCCACGACACACACACTGCACAACATGATGCGGTTCATCGAAGTCTCCTTCAGGATGTTTGCGGCCCTCGTTCCATAAAGGCCGCGGCTTCTCGGGACACGCCCGCCTACGCCGGCGCGCCCGGCCCCCTGTGGCGCTGACGCGGCGCCAAGGACGGCCATTGCTGAACAGGGAGATTACGAGGGGAGAGTTCATCGACCTGCCGCCGCCGGGTGCGCATCGCAAGGGCGTGCGTCAGGACAACAAAAAACCCCGCCTTCGCCGAGCGAAGCCAGGGCAACAATGACGGCCACATCTTTCGACCGGCAGAGCCGCGGTGTGCCGGTCCGACAAGGGCCTACGTTGCTACGCTGTCTTTCTCGCGAAGACTCTCGTAACCATCGCAGGCAGGTCTTCTGACTTACGGCCCTTCGGCTCCCGCGCCTTCCCATCCTTACGGCAAGGACAGTGGCATTCTGCGGGACCGTCGGCCGATCACAGCGGCGCGACCGTGCCGGATTTGCACCGGCTTCCCTTTTCATCCCGACCCCAAGTCGGGACACCTGCAACAAGATTATCTATAACACACAATGACCGCGCGGTCAAGCAAAACCGTCTTGCGACAAATCGAAGGGCGCGCTTCAGGAACGTGGCGCTCGTTCGCGCGCGTTCGGCGGCGGAACCCCTCCCCCTGGAGGGAGAGGGGATGGGGTGAGGGGGACGAGCAGGCGGACCGTTGCGACGCGGTGTCACCCTCACCCGGCCGCGCCTCGCTGTCGCTCGGCGGGCCACCCTCTCCCGTCGAGGGAGAGGGGTTCAAAACCATGCCACGTCTTAAGGTGCACCCGAATCGAACGCCGCCACCCGCGGCTGCACCACCGGCTGGCCAGCCGATCCCGTGGAGACGTCCGCCTCGATGCCGTAGACGCGGTGGATGAGTTCGCCGGTCACGACGTCGTGCGGCCGCCCGACCGCTTCCAACCGCCCGTCCTTGAGAAACACCAGCCGATCGCAGAACGCCGCCGCCACGTTCACGTCGTGGCCCACGCACAGGCACGCCCTGCCCTCTTCGCGGGCCACGGCCCTCAGCAGCCGGTACATGTCGTACTGGTGGCGAATGTCGAGGAACGACGCCGGCTCGTCGAGCACCAGCAGCGGCGCCTCCTGGGCCAGGGCCCGAGCCAGCATGACGCGCTGGCGTTCGCCGCCGCTGAGTTCGTCGAGCATCGTGTCGGCGAACCGGGCGGCGTCGACGCGATCCAGGGCGGCACGGGCCTTCGCGTAATCGTCGTCGGCCTCGAAGCCCAGCGCCCCCATGTGCGGACTGCGGCCCATGAGCACGGCCTCCAGCGCCGTGAAGGCGAAGGTCGCGCGACTCTCCTGGGGAAGATAGGCCACCTGCCGCGCGTAGTCGCGCAACCGGTACTGACGCGCGTCGCGACCCGCCACTGTCACCGTGCCCGCGTCCGCGTCCAGCAGCCGCATCACCAGCTTGATCAGCGTGCTCTTGCCGCTGCCGTTGGGACCGAGCAGCCCGACGAACTCGCCGCAGCCCATCTCGATGGAAATGCCGCGGAGTTGGAACCGGCCGGCGCCGTAGCTGAACGAGAGGTTGGCCAGGCCGAGCATGGCTGCGTTGGCGGTCGTCATCACAGGACACCTCCCCGGATGCCGCGCCCGCGGACCAGCAACAGGATGAAGAACGGCACGCCGCACATTGCCGTCACGATGCCGACCGGCAGACCGCCGCCCACCTCATAGGGAATCAGCAGAACCAGACGATGAGCGACCATCAGGAAGATGGCCCCGCCGAAAACACTCAGCGGCACGAGCAGCCGATGGTCGGATCCGAAGACCATGCGCACCAGGTGCGGCACGATCAGCCCGACGAACCCGATCGGCCCGGCCAGACTGACCGAGATGCCGGCCAGCAACGAGGCCACGACGAAGGCCATGCGGCGGTGACGCTCGACGGCAAGGCCGAGGCTTGCAGCCACGTCCTCGCCGAAGGCCAGCAGGTTGAAGCCCTTGGCCTGGTAGACGAAGACGCCCAGGCCCACGACGATACCCATGGCGGCCAGCGCCAGTTCGCCGCGCTGGTCGCGCGGGTTGCCCAGCCCGCCCATCAACCAGAAGATCAGCTCGTTGCGCAGGCGGTCGCCGGCCAGGGCTACGGCCAGCATGATGGCTGCCGAAAAGAAGGCGCTGACGACCACGCCCGTGAGAATCAGCCGGTAGGGATCGAGTCGCCCGCGGCGCTGGGCGATCAGGTAGACGACCACGATGGCCACCAGGGCCATGACGAAGCCGCACAGGCCCGCCAGGCTGAGGGTGCCGCCCAAGGGCAGTTCGATGAACAGCCACGCCGACGGCACCAGCAGCGTGCCGAGGATGACCCCCAGGCTGGCCCCGCCGCTGACGCCGAGGATGTAGGGGTCGGCCAGGGGATTGCGAAGCAGGGCCTGGAAGGCCGCGCCGCTGGCCGCCAGGGCCGCGCCCACCAGGGCGGCTGTGACGACCTCCGCGATGCGGCTCTCGAGCATCTGCCGGCGGACCAGATCGTCCACGGCAAAGATGTTGACCGGACCGACCATCAGCGACGCGGCGGCAACGATCAGCCAGACGGCGGCCGCGACGAGGATGACCAGAGCGTATCGGCGAGCGGTCAGCTTCACGGCTCGCCCCCCTGCGGTTCCGTCGCCCGATCATCGTGAACGGTCCGCAGCAGCAGTTCGGCGGCCTCGGCCATGCGAGGGCCGGGAATGGTCAGGAAGGCCTCGCGAAGGACGACGATGCGCCCCTTCGCGACGGCGGGAATCGACGACCAGCGGGCCCACGGCTCGCGGTACTGCTCGTCGCTCAGGCCCGGCGCGATGTCGCCCGGGGCACTGATGATGATGACCTCCACGGGCCATTGCGTGATCGTCTCGAAGTGCACGCGCGGGTAGCCGTCGGCCTGCACGACATTCTCGCCTCCGGCCACGTCGAGCAGTTCGGAGACGAACGTCTTGCGCCCGATGACCCGGACCTGGTTGCCCTCGCCCATGATGTTCGGGAAGACCATCAGCGTGGGAACCCGCGGCTTGTCGGCCGCACGGAGACGCACCGTGTCAAGCTGGCCCCTGAGCCGCGCGGCCAGGGCGGAGGCATCGTCGGCGGCGCCCAGCTCGGCGCCCAGAATGTCGATCGCCTCGTAGACCTGCTCGACCGTGTCGGTCGGCGGCGCGATGCAGCGGATGCCTGCCGCCGTGAGCCGCCCGTAGCTCTCGGCCTTCGACGTGTTGAAGACGACCAGGTCGGGGTGAACGCTCAGCAGTTCCTCGATGCTGACGTCCGTGTAGCTGCCGTAGGCGGGCAACGTCAGAACGCGCGGCGGGTACAGGCAGTAGTTGCTGCGGCCGATCATGCGGTCGCCCTGCCCCATGGCGAAAATGATCTCGGTGATACTCGGGACCAGGCTGACGACGTTGCGATCCTGCGGCGGCTTCGACGGCGGCGTGCAGTCCTCTCCGCAACCGGCGGCCAAAAGGACGGCCGCGATAAGACACAGAGCCGCAACGATGCGGCCGGAATGATGGAACGCGAAGTCATTCATGCCGCAGAGTCTAGGACGGACCGAAAAAAAAGTCAAAAGCGATTCGGCCGGCGTGGAATTGCGGGTGCGCCTCAACAGAGTGGCATGGGCATCCTGCCCAGGCGTGCCACGGCCATCTTGGCCGTGGCCTTTGGTTTCATGCAGGGCCAAGATGGCCCTGCCACGCACGGGCAAGATGCCCGTGCCACATTTTTCAGGTGCGCCCGGAAATGCCGGGAAGCCCGCCGCACCATGGCACGTTGTCAAGACAACGCACGGTCGTAAGCCCGACACCCTGACGATCGACGCTCTGCGACCGTGCGGTTGTGTGGTTTCGGTTGGGGCGCTTGGGTGCTGCGGACCGGTCCTACGCCCAGCGTTAGGAAACCGGCGCCGCAACCTATGGTGCGAGGCGGCGGGGCACTCACCGCAGTCGTTTTGCGGTGCCCCGCCCGCCATTTTCCCCGTCTACCCTTCCTGCGACGATCGGGCCTTAGTACTACAACGCTACAAGGCCTTTTCACCGTGGCACGGGCATCTTGCCCGTGAGTCGCAGGGCCATCTTGGCCCTGCAACCGCCATTTTCCCACGGGCGAGACGCCCGTGGGACGCATGGGCGGGACGCCCATGCCACGATGTAGCGTTGTAGTATTAGCATCATGCCCAAAAAAAGGGAGCCCCGTGTCGAGGCTCCCTTGCAAGACCGTTCCACCGGCCGCATGCCTTGTGGCTCACGGCACCGGATACCCGTTCAGGATGTTGATGATCATCGACGCATCACCCGGTTCGGCGCCGCCATTGGCGTCAAGGTCATACGCCCGGGCGGGGTACTCCGCCGGAGGCATACCGTTCAGGGCGTTGATCAGGGCCGAGAAATCGGTCGGCTCCACGCCGCCGTTGCCGTCGATGTCGCCCAGGCGGCGAACCGTGAAGGGAACGTCCTGGACGGTCGCGCCGGCCCGGTCGCCCGTGGCCGTGACCCGCAGAACCAGGGCCCCGTAGCTGGCGGGGTAAGTGCCTCGCACGCTGCCGTAGAGCAGCTTCGTCAGGGGCGAGGGCGGATCATCGTCCTCGATGGTCACGACGCCCGGCCCGCTGCCGTCCACCTTGGCCACTTCGATGCTGACCTCGTTGTTGTAGTTCAGGTCCAGGACATTGACAGTCAACCGCACATTGTGGCCGCGGCCGTACGACAGAAGCGTCGGCGTGTTCTGGTAGACCCAATGCAGGTCTTCCTCCAGAACGACCTCGATGGTCGGGTCGCCGGGCAGGTCCGACGGCGCGGCCGTGGCCGCGAAGATCGCGATGCCGCGAATCTGGTAGTTGGTCGTCGGGCTGCCGTCGTACAGCCTCAGGGCCTTCAGCACCCTCCTGCCGTTCAGCAACACAGGAGCGGCAAACTCGTACAGAGCGTAGTCGCGCCAGCCGACGCCACCCGTGCTGCCACTGAAGCTGTCGTAGTAACTCGTGGTCTGAACCAGCGCATTGTAGTCCGGGCCGACCGGGACCAGTTCCGACGGGTACGGCGTGGTGTCGTCGGCATCGTCCGTCCAGGCCCAGATGATTTCCTCGCTGTCGTCCGTGTAGACGGCCGCCAGACGCATGTGACGTCCGCGGTTCGTCCGGGCGTAATTAAACGCCGCCAGCACGCAGTTCAGCGCCCCGTAGTTTCGCTGCTGACTGAGCGGCAACTCGGCGTAGGCCTCGACCTTCTGCCAGTCGACGGTGTTGTTGCTGCAGCCTACGGCCATGGTGTTGAGCCTGATGTCCATGCCGTGGCCGGTGACGGCGTAGCCGCCCGGGCCAAGCTGGGCCAGCAGTTCGAGGTCGTCGCCCGCTTCGACCAGGTCGCCCGGCATGACCGGGTTGCCGCTCGAGGAGGCCATGTAGTAGTCCGCCGTGACGCCGGCCAGGTAGCCGCTCTCAGGCAGGCCCTCGACGCCGTCGATGTACGCCGGGTTCCACCACTGGTGGTCCGTCGTGTAGGTGTCGCGCGTGTTGTTGACCACGGCGGCAAAGCCGTTGCCGTACTCTGTCCAGACGATCCAGCCGATGTCCGGGTTGCGGAACAGCGGGTTGGCGTTCGTCGTGTAGCCCTGGGCCTCGGTGCCGTCCAAGTCCGGGTCGTGGTCCCAGGCATACCAGTAGAGGGCCTTCATCTCATGGCTGCCCCACAGCGAGTCCACGTTGAAGCCGCCCGAGATATCAAGCTGCACGAGGTCGGACACGTAGCCATGGGCTCGGACCTCGATCCACAGCGAGTCACTGCCGGTGTAGCCCTCGTTGTCGGTCACGGTCAGAACGATCTCGCGAGCGCCGAGCGGCACCGTCACAATGGCCGTCTCGCCCGCGGCGAGCTGCGTCCCGTACCAGCTCCAGACGTAGCTGACGATCGTGCCGTTGCGGTCCGTCGAGGCCGAGCCGTCGAGCATGACGCTCTCGTCGCCCGACTCGTCCAGGTCCTCGACGATCATGTCGGCCCCGGCGTCGGCCACCGGCACGTCGGCCGGATCATAAACGATGACCCTGCCCAGACCGCTGATGACGATCGGGGCCTCCGGCGGGTCGAAGTCCACGGAGACCTCCAGGTACTTCTCCCCCGGCGTGTCGTTGGTGAACTCGTAGACGTAGACGCCCTCGCTCGACTCCTCGACGAAGTTGATCGTGCTGATGCCGCCGCCCGTCACGGCGAAGTCAATCATTCCTTCCAGACCGGGCAGCAGGGTATGGTACTGGTCCTTCAGGGTGACGGTCACAACGGCCGGCGCCGACCCGTCGCTCGGGATATGGTCCGGATCGACCTCCACCGTCGAGACCACCGGGTCCGGCCGGCCCGGTTCACCGCTAACCGCAAAGGCCGTGGCGGCCCAGATGGCTACGCCGCGGGCAGTATAGTTCCTCGCCGGATTGCTGTCGTCGATCTTGAAGCCCCAGAGGGTCTTCGAGGGATTCAGAGCCAGCGGCTGGCCGAACTCGTACATCGTGTGGTTCTTGGTCACCACGTTGCCGGTTGGGCCGCTACCGTAGTTGTAGTACTGGGTCGTCGTGTTGACGGCCTTGAAGTCCGGCTCGTAGACCGAGGGATCCAGGGCATCCATCTGCGGACGCAGGTCGGCGGCCGAATCGTTCCAGGCGAAGAGCAGTTCCTCGTCAGTGCCGTCCGTGCCGTAGAGG
This sequence comes from Planctomycetota bacterium, assembly GCA_016935955.1. Next base: position 1,116 of record JAFGPY010000325.1, on the reverse strand, counting down.
GCCCAGAGGCGCTTCTGGCGGCCGCCGTTGCTGCCGTCCATCACGGCCACGACGAAGTTGACGTTGTTGTACGAGCCCTTCTGCCCGTCGGGCAACTCGGCCGTCACCGAGACGTCGTTGCACATGGCCGAGCTGTGCGTTGTCCAGTTGCACATCATGTTGAACTTCACGCCCAGCCCTTCACCGGAGATCCTGCCGCCAAGGTTCCAGGTGGTGGTGTCTTCGACTTCGGTCCAGTCGCCGGGCAGCGTGGCGTTGCCGCCATGCGAAGCGATGTGGTAGGTACGGTCGGCGCCGGTCAGGACGCCGTCTATTGGCGTGCCCTGCGTGCCGTCCTTGTAGCTTGGGCGGTTCCAGCTCGCCGGGCCGGCGTAGCCCATGTAGACGCCGCCGGAGTCCTGGACGCAACCCATCTCTTCGGCCAGTTCGGCGTCGATCTCGCAGATCAGCCATGCGCCGTTGCCGAGCAGGTACGTCGGCCCGTTGTGGGTGTCGTAGCTGCCCTGCATCTCCATCAGGTCGATGCCCATGTCCACCAGGTCATGCATCATCAGGGCCTGGAACTCCCTGGCGCCGCACCAGATGTCCCAGTTGAAACCGTCGGAGAGGTCGAGCTGGACTTCCTGGGCCGACACCGGCCCACAGCACACCAGCAGCAGCACAGCGACAAATGAGGTCCTTCTCATTGCAGTGCCCCCAAAAGGGATGTGGATCGGCGAGAGATGAGACGCGCAATCGAAATGTTTATCTTGCGTCATGCTAAGCCTTGGCGGCACACGTTGTCAATAGCCTTCTTCCCGGCCCAAACGGCTTGACCCGAGAGGCCGCAGACGGGTATAGTCGAGTCCTGCCGCCGCGTCGCTGACGCCCCGCACGGGCCGCCGCGCGGCCGACCGCTAACCGCCCGTTGAAAAACTGTAGCCCGGCCGCCCTCGGCCGGGAACGCGGACTTAGCCTGTCGTTTGCAGCCTGGCGTCACGCCCGAGGGCGAGCGTGCCACATAGGCTGACGGGTTGCTGAGCCGCACGAACCTGGAGCCAGTCTCCGGAAAGCCTTCCCATGCTAGGACGTCGCCTGACCCTTTTCCGGCTGTTCGGCATCCCGGTCCGCTTCAGC
>JAFGPY010000324.1 GCA_016935955.1 Planctomycetota bacterium | reverse complement strand
GGCCATGCCACCCCGTCTTGTCAACGGCGATGCCCCCGCGGCCGGCCGGGCGACGGGCTTGACACGTCCCGGCGATACCCTATAGTGGCCGGTTTGCCGCGTCAGGAAGCCCGCCGCATGGGCCACCCGGACGGCGCGGCCCGCCTGGACGCAAAGATGGGAGGTCTTGCCATGCCGGAAAAACGCCCCAACGTCGTCATGATCATCACCGATCAGCAGCGGTACGATACGATTGCCGCCCACGTCAGCCGCTTCGGCGCGACCACGCCCGGCATGGACACGCTGGTTCGCCACGGCGTGACGTTCAGCAACATGTTCACCACGTGCCCGATCTGCACGCCGGCCCGCGGCGCGATCTTCTCCGGCAAGATGCCGAGCGAGATCGACCTGGTGGGCAACCTGGGCAATCCCAGTTCGCCGATGAACCAGAACATCACCACGCTGGCCCATCGCATGCAGCAGGCCGGGTACCTGACGGTCTACCACGGCAAGAGCCACCTGGGCACCGACCTGGGCCAGCTCGGCTTCAAGAACGTCTACGAGAACAGCTTCGACGAGTCGACGGTGATCGAGGCCTGCCGCTTCTGGCGCAACCGTGACTGGATCGTGCAGAAGCGACCGTTCTTTCAGGTCGTCTCCCTGCTGGACCCGCACGACATCTACTACCTGGACCCGCACGAGGAACGACCGGTCGAACTGGAGCCGTGGCCCAACCGCAACGACGACCGCAAGACCAAACCCTGGCCGCAGCAAGACTACAACCGCGGCGAAGGCTGGAGCCCCGAACGCTGGGAGTACTATCGCCAGTTCTATCGCAGCCGCGTGGAGAAGGTGGACCGCGACGTGGCCAAGCTGCTCGAAGAGATGATCATGGGCGGCTTCGGCAGCAACACGTACGTGATCTTCATGGCCGACCACGGCGACATGGGCGGCGAACACGGCGTGGGCTTCAAGGGCCCGTTCATGTACGACTGCCAGACGCACATCCCGTTCGTCATCATGCCGCCGCGACCCGGGTACGCCGGCCCCGGGCCGGTCAAGGCCCCCGACGGTTTCAAGCCGGGCACGGTCTGCGACGCCCTGTGCACGAACCTCGACGTCTTCCCGACGGTGCTGGAACTGGCCGGGGCGGAGCCCGAGCCCGGCCTGCGCGGCCGCAGCCTCCTGCCGGCCATCCGCGGCGAAGCGTTCGAGGGGCACGAGGCCGTCTTCGCCGAACTGACGATGCTCGGCCGCCGCGTGGCACCGATCCGCATGGTCCGCACGAAGCGCTGGAAGTACACCTTCTACCTGGGCCACGGCGAGGAACTTTACGACATGAACGCCGACCCGTGGGAGACGACCAACCTGGCCGCAGAGGCCAAACACGCCAAGGTCAAGGCCGACCTGCAGCGGCGCCTGGTGCGGTTCGTCGTCGAGACGGGCGATCCGCTCTTCACGCAGCAACCGACCAACGCCCAGGGCGAACCGTTCACGACCGCGCCGATCGAGGTGCCCGAGGAAGTGCGCAGCCGCGCGGGCCTTCGCGGCAGTCGCAACACATGGGATTGATGCTCCGGCCGTCACGTGGCCCGTGACGGCGAGGACAATCTGGCGCCATGACAAGCATCGCGATCATCCTGTTGACCGTGGCCGCGGCAGCGCACGCCGGATGGAACCTCCTCGGAAAACGCGTCCATCCGTCGTCGGCCTTCTTCATGATGGCCATGTGCGCGGCCGCCCTGCTGATGGCGCCGCTGGTGGTCTGGTATGGCGACCGGCTTGCCGTCGTGCCGGGTCGGGTCTGGCTGCTGGCCGCGGCGGCCGCGGCGAGCCAGGCCTTCTACTTCATCGCCCTGGCCGCAGCCTACCGCCACGGGCACATGTCGATCGCCTATCCCCTGGCCCGCAGCCTGCCGGTGGTCCTGGTCACGGCGACCACGCTGGTCCGTTTCCCCGAGCGGCACCTCTCGGCGGCCTTCGCCGCGGGCGTGGCCATGGTCATCGTCGGCTGCATCGTGCTGCCGATGCGGCACCTGAGCGACCTGCGGCTGCGGAACTACCTGAACGTCAGTTGCCTGATGGCCGTCGTGGCCGCACTGGGCATCGCCGGCTTCACGATCGCCGACGGGCAGGCCATGGTCACCCTTGGCCGACTGGGCGACCCGGTGCTGTCGTCGGTGCCCGGCCGCATGATCTACTATTGCATCGAGATCGGCGGCGGGGGATTGCTTGTGCTGGCGTCGATCCTGGCCGTGCCGCAGACGCGCCGGCAGTTGGGGTCCGAGGCCCGCCGCAACTGGCGAACGAGCCTCGGATGCGGCCTGATCTTCGCCCTGGCCTACACCGCGGTGCTGACGGCCATGGTCCACGTCACGGACGTCAGCTACGTGATTGCCTACACGCAGCTGAGCATTCCGCTGGGCGCCCTGCTCGGCGTGCTGGTGCTGAAGGAGCCTCGCCCGGTGCTGAAGTTCGTCGGCGTGGCCCTGATGCTGGCCGGCGTCGTCTTCGTGTCGCTCGGCTAGAGTGGTGTCAGTTGAGCCTCCCGCCTCGGATGTCATACAGGAAATTCCGCGTCCGGCCTTGCAGGGCGGAATCGCCCCTTTTTTCCCGGGAACCTTTCGGCCGCGAGGGCGTCACAGTCTATGGCGTGTGGGCAGGTGGAATCCGCGTCCGCGGGAAAGGGGCAGAACCATGAAGCGTTCGGCGAAGGTGGTGCTTGGTGCGGCTGCGGTTGCGGCTGCGTGTCTTCTTGCGGCTCATTGGGCGATGGCCAATGGGGGGCCGTTCGTCATCAAGTACCCCGGCGGCGACCCGGCGGCCAAGGGCACGCTGGCACGTCTGGACGAGAACCTCAAGCCCGGCCGCATCAGCGACCTGCGGGTGGTCAAGGAAGAGCTGATTGTGGTCTTCAGTCGCAACTCGTTCGGAGCCCCCCGCGGTTCCAATGCCGACAACCCGCCCCTGGCCAACGTGGCGGCCATCTACACCATCGAGAGCAAGACGGACAAGGAGACGAGCGTCGACTTCGGGTTCCCGATCCTTCGCGGCGTCGCCATATCGCCGTTCTCCATGAGCCTCACACCCGACGTCTACGTGAGGCTGAACGGCACCAGAGTCCTCAGCCACATCATCAGCAACTCGACGATCTACGGCATCATCCGCCGCCAGGCCCGCGAGGCGATCGAGAAGGGCGCCTTCGGCCCCGACTGGCAGCAGGCCGCACAGGCGCAGACGATGCAGCAGCAGGCCTATACGAAGAAGGCCGGCCCGCAGGGCATGCCGCGTCTGGCGGCCCTCGTTGCGGCGGTACGAAGCACGAGCGGCAACGACCGCGAGAAGGCCCGGCAGGCCCTGGGCGAGTACCTGACGGGCCAGATGAAGTGGGAGGCTCGCGATGCCGCCCTGATGGTCGAGTACGCGGGCCTGGATCTCGGCAAGATGCGAAGCCACCCGATTGACCGCGACCCGTTCTCCGTGTTTATGCGGGATGGACAGGATCCCAAGGACGAGAACCTCGGTCCCCTGTCGGCCATCGGCGAGCAGAAGGCCACGCAGATGCTGGCAGTGCTGGCCGCGAAGTTCGATCCCAAGGCGGCAGCCGCCTACGAAGCCATCTTCACGGCCTGGGGCGGCGACGTCCGCGAACAGTCCGTGGACCTGAAGACCGGCAAGGTGCGGCCGCGCGAGTTCACGGTCGCTCAACCAGCCGAGGGCGCGCCGGCGTTCATGGGCAACGGCGATCCGGCCGTCTACGCCCGCGTCAATTATCTCGATCCGAATGCGAAGATCAGCGACGAGGAACGAGGCGCGTGCAGCCGCATCCTGAAGAACCTGCCGGTCGTTTTCACGTTCGCGCCGATGAACCTGCTGCACTACCAGGTGAAGTTCCCCGCGCGGCCCAGCGCGAACGACGCCACGCAGGCCGGCAAAGAGTCGCACGTGCTCGCGGTCGACTACAGCCAGTACGCCTACCAGGATACGGCCGATCCGGAGAGCTACCAGTTGGCCTACGTGCTGCACCCGGCCAGCATGTGGGACGAGTTCGGGCCGATCCACCTGAAGGTCTATGCGCCTGAGGGCGTGCCGGTGACGGCCTCGGTGCCCGTCCGCCGCACAGGCGACATCAACGAGGACGAACTGCGGACCAAGATGCCGCGGCTCATTTTCCACGGCGAGAAGCCGCGGCTGATTGAGTACGAAGCCACGCTCACGGAGAAGACGGGCGAGCTGTTCGTGGCCGTCGATGCGGCCGCGTGGAAGAAGGCCATGGGGGCCGATCAACCAGCCGCCGCAACGACAGACAACAAGGCGGCGCCCTGACGTCCGGAGCGGCACGGCTGTCGTCTCCGAACAGCGGGGGGTGGCATGGCCACGCAAGCGTGGCCATGCCCGACGGAACCTTGGGAGGTCCTTGCCGGATTGGGATGAACGTTACGCATTGTCGGGTGCCATGCCTGCTACGTCAGGCATGCCGAATAGCTCCCCATCTCACAACGCATGGCTGCGGGGCAGCCATGGCACCCCCGAGCGGAGCGGGAGGAGGCCAGGTAAGAGTGCGTTGCGAATGAACGTCACGCGTCGTGAATTTCTGCGGGTTGCCCTGGGTGCGGGGGCAACCGCAGCCTTGGGCGGAGCGGGAAGTTGGATTGCCGGTTGTGCGCCGGCGCCGTCGGTGGCTCCCGCTTCGCCCTTTTTATGCGCCGCCGAGGACCGCAAGTTGATCGTCGTCCTGTTCGGCGGTGGCACGCGGTCGAGCGAATCGATCGACGATCCCGAGCATCGCTGGATTCCGCGGCTGTGGAACGAAATGGCGCCGCGCGGCACGCTGCTGACGAATATGCGCGTCGAGCACAAGGTGGTCCATCCGAACTCGGCCGGATCGGTCGTCACCGGACATTGGGAATGGGACGACATCGACTGGGCGCGGCCGGTCGCTCACCCGACCCTCTACGAGATTCACCGCAAGGCCCGCCGCGCCGCCGATACCGACGCCTGGGCCTTCGTCTACGCCTCGATCCTGGCCCAGACGGGCATGAGCCGCGCGAACGGTTACGGCCCCGACTATGCCGCGAACGTCGTGGAGCCGCCGACCATTCCGCGAACGACGGCCGAGGCCATGGACCGGCGAATGGCCCATGCGGCCGCACTGGGCTCGAAGGAGGCCGAACTCGAAGCGGCCGCCGAGGCCGCGAGGTTGGCCCGCGCCGATAGCCGCGCGACGACCGACGGACTGCGGTCGCCCGAGGCCCGCGACTTCTTCGTCGACCATTACGAGCAGTGGAAGAGCGGCCGCGGCACCACCAGCCACGACGCCTTCCTGGCCGACTGCGCGGTGGCCTGCATGCGGCGGTTCGCCCCGGCGGTCATCTCGGTGGACTTCGGCGAGATTGATTGTGCCCATTACGGCTCGTGGTCGCGCTACGTCGAGGCCATTGGCCGCACCGACGAACTGACGTGGCGGCTCTGGCAGGCGGTGCAGGAGTTGGACGCCTACCGCGACCGGACGCTGATGCTGATCCTTCCGGACCACGGCCGCGAGCTGGACCGGCCGGGCCATTACGGTTTCATTCACCACAGCGACTTCTACACGGGCGAGGGCGCCGACGAGGGTTGCCGGCGCGTGTGGATGCTGGCCCTTGGCCCGGGCATCGCCCCCGGCCGCACGATCGATCGCCCCACCCCCATCACCACCGTAGCCGCCACGGGCCTGGAGTACCTGGACCTGCCCCCCTCCCCCGGTGCCGCACCGTCGGTGCTGTCGGCCCTTGTGTGAGCGTCACAGCCTCCGACCGCGTGGGTGCCCTTCGACAAGCTCAGGGCCTGACGGCAAGCACCCACCCTACCTCCTGGGCCATGACACCCGCGTCCCGCGTCGCGGTCACGGCAGGCCGTGCCCCTGCGGCCGGTGCGACGTGCCGAGAGCAGGGCTGACACGGCGGGGCGGTTGCTGTACAATGCCGCGGACCGAACGACGGACCGGATCGGGAGGCAAACACGTCGGCATGAAACGCAAAACCGCCCGCAAGACCACACGAAAGACGAGCAGTGCGCGGCAGCGCAAGGTTGCCCGTCCGCGGCGGAAGACTCCGACGTGGGCGCGGCTGTCGGACGACGAGTTGCTGGACGTGCGGCTCTCGAAGCTCGGCCTGCGGATCGAGGGCACGGTGCTCCAGAAGCGCGTCGCCCAGGTGCAGCGCGAACTCGACCGCCGCGGCCTGCTCTTCAAGCCGCACTTCTGGCTCTCGGACGAATGGTTCACGCCGGACGGCGTGCCCGGTGCGGCGATCCCCTTCTACCTGGCGCACCCGCGGCTGATGCGCCTCGAGAAGAAGCAGATGCTCGAAGTCGAGGGCGGCACGCGCCGCTGGTGCATGCAACTGCTCAGGCACGAGGTGGGCCACGCCATCTCGAACGCCTTCCGACTGCACCGCAAGCGCAAATGGCAACGCGTCTTCGGCAACTCGTCGAAGCCCTACCCCGACATCTACCTGCCCAAACCCAGCAGCCGCAAGTTCGTCCTGCACCTGGACTATTGGTACGCCCAGAGCCATCCGGCCGAGGACTTCGCCGAGACGTTCGCGGTCTGGCTGACGCCGGGCTCCCAGTGGCGAACGCGCTACGAGGGCTGGCCGGCGCTGAAGAAGCTCGAGTACGTGGACGAACTGATGCGCGAGATCGCGGGCACGCGGCCGGTGAACTACTCGCGGCGGCAGGTCGAACCGCTGAAGGTGCTGCGAACGACGCTGCGCGACCACTACCGCCGCAAGCGGGCCCGCTACGGCAAAGAGTTCCCCGATTTTTACGTGCGCGATCTGCGGCGATTGTTCACAAAGGGGCGCGAACACGCCGATAAGGAAACAGCGGCGACGTTCCTTCGCCGGGTCGCGCCGCAGTTGCGGTCGCTGGTGGCCGCCTGGACCGGTCAGTACGAGTACACGATCGACCAGGTGCTGAAGGAAATGATCACGCGGTCGCGCGAGATGGGCCTGCGGGTCCATCGGCCGAAGCAGCAGACGACGCTCGAGGTGGCGATCCTGCTGACGATTCAGACGATGAACTTCCTGCAGCGAGGCAATTACCGGGTGGCGCTATGAAGAAGCTGCGAGTGGCGGTCCTGATGCACCAGGACCTCGTGCCGCCGGAGAAGGTGGACGACCAGGACGCCAAGAACGCCGCCCCCTGGCGTACCGAATATGACGTCCTGGCGACGCTGCACAACATGGCCCACGAGGCCTGGCCGGTGGGCATCGGCGACACCCTGGACCCGCTCCGTAAGACGCTCGACGAACAGAAACCGCACATCGTCTTCAACCTGCTGGAGGAGTTTCGCGGGTCGCGCGTCTACGCCCCCTACGTGCTGGGGTACCTGGACCTGATCGGGCAGGCCTACACGGGCTGCAACCCGCGGGGCATGATCCTGTCGCACAGCAAGGCCCTGGCCAACCGCATTCTGCGGTCGCACCGCGTCCGCGTGCCGGACTTCGGACTCTTCGAGCGCGACCGCCGCATCCGCCGCCCGCGGCGATTGGCCTTTCCGCTGCTCGTGAAGTCGGCCACCGAACACGGGTCGGTCGGCATCTCGCAGGCCTCGATCGTTCACGACGACGACCAGCTCCGGGAGCGCGTCGAGTTGGTGCACGCGCAGCTCGGGACCGACGCCGTGGCCGAGCAGTACATCGAGGGCCGCGAATTCTACGTCGGCGTGATCGGCAACCGCCGGCTCGATACGTTTCCGATCTGGGAGCTGACGTTCGAGAACCTGCCGGACAACGCCCCCAACATCGCCACGGCCAAGGTCAAGTGGGACTTCCAGTACCAGAAGGCCCGGGGCGTGATGACCCGCGAAGCCAAGGACCTGCCGCCGCAGTTGCGGTCGCACATCCTGCGGACATGCAGACGGGCGTATCGCGCCCTGGGCCAGAGCGGATACGCCCGCATGGATTTTCGCCAATCGTCCGACGGCGAGATCTACCTGCTGGAATGCAACCACAACCCACAGTTGGCCTACGGCGAGGATTTCGCCGAATCGGCCGAAGCGGGCGGCATCAACTACCAGCGTCTGCTGCAGCGAATCCTGAACCTCGGCCTGCGCTACCGCGGCGAGCCCGTCGAGTAACGCCGGTAACGCCGGCGGCACGCCGGGTAAGGCATTTTCACGGTTGAATGGACTCTATCGGCCGGCGGCGTTGCCGTTGAAGCCCCCTGCACCGCTGGGGAATCGAACGGTTGCGAACGTTCGTATCCCGCCGCAGTGCGGCGGGCTTGTGCGTCGCGCCGGTCGTGTGCCTAACAAGCGTGGGCGCCATGCCTGCTACGTCAGGCATGCCGAATAGCTCCCCATCTCACAACGCATGGCTGCCCCTCGACGCTGCTCGGGATCTACGACGGAGCAGCCATGGCACCCAACAGAAGAACACTTATCCGACACCGCCTAGTCGTCTTCCTCTTTGTCCTTGTCCCGGCCCTTGGCCTTCGTCTCCGACTTGGCGATACCTTCGAGTTCGGCCTTCAGTTCCTTGAGGGCCTCGTCGGCCTTGGTGACCTGCGGCTTGGCACTGTCCAGCGTCTCGGCCTTCTTGGCGGCGTCGATCGCGCGGCTCACCTGACCGAGCGACGACAGGCACCGCTTGCAGATCTTCTGGCAGCAGGGCGGCGTCTGCGGTCCGCGAGGGGCGCCGTCGTCGCCCTTCTTGGACTTCTTGGGCGACTTGATCTTGGCCTCCAGTTCGGCCGTGATGCCGTCAATGGCCTTGGCCGCGCGGTCGAGATCGGCATCGAGGGTCTTCTTGGCCGTGTCGCCGGCGGCCTTCTCGATGCTTGTGGACACCTTGTTGAGCTTGGCCAGGGTCGATCGGGACAGGGCTTTGCAGCACGCCTTGGGCGCCGCATCGTCGGTTTTTTTGTCGGCCTTGTCGGCCGCAAGAGCGACCATCGCCGACAGGGCGATCCATCCCGCAACCACCACGGTAACCTTCAGTACACGGTTCATGCTCTGACACTCCTTAAGTCCTGGACCCCCACATCCCAGCGCAGGCAACAAAGAAACCGCTGCAACGTGCAGCGGCTTCGTATTATACCAATTCCGACAGCCTGCAAGATGGAAATCACGACTTGCCGCCGTCCCCCATGGACCGGCGACCCGGACGGCGGAAAGCTCGCCCGGGTCGCCTTGATGGTCTGAGGAACGGTCCTAACGAGCAGGGCCGCAGATCGCGAGGCTATTCTTCCGCCCCGCCTTTGTCGGTCTTCTTCTCGCTCTCGGCGTCGCCGGCCTTCGTGGCCGGTTTCATCAGGCGGTCCATGCTGCCCTTCAGAGCGGCGAGAGTCTTGGAGGCCTTCTGCATCTGCGGCTTGGCGGCGTCCAGGGTTTCGGCTTCCTTGGCGGCCTCGATGGCCTTCAGGGCCTGGCCGAGTTGCGGCAGGCAGCGGCTGCACGTTCTCTTGCAGCACGGCGGGGTCGGGGGCGCCTTGGCCTCGTCGTCGGCGGCCTCGCCCTCGGCTTCCTTTTTGGCCGGCTTGATCTTGGCGTCCATGTCGGCCTTCACGGCGCCGACGATCTTGGCCGCCGCGTCGAGCTTGTCGTTGGCCTCGTCCTTGGACTCAAGGGCCGCGGCCTCGTCGACGAGCTTCTTGGCCTCGTCGGCCTGCGATGCACAGTTCTTGCAGATTGCTTCACAGCACGGTTTCAGCTTGGGCGCTTTGGGGGCCTCGTCGGCCTTGGGAGCGTCGCCGCCCTTGGGAGCCTCCTTGTCCGCCGCGGGCTGTTCCGCCGCCACCGTCTCACCGGCCGCAACGTTGTCCTCAGCAACGACCGCACACGCCGGTACCGTGTACAGCACGACCACTGCGACAACCAGTCCCACAACCTCCAACAGGCGCCTCATACTCTCCTACTCCTTTCAGATGCTCGCGGTTCTCGCCCGAAGCGGGCGCAAACAAAAAGCCGCTGCAACGTGCAGCGGCTCTGTATTATACCATGTCTGAACGCCGCAAGACAAAAATCGGGCTCCATCGATACGGCGAGGTGATTGGGGTCTCCTCCGCGAGAGCCATTCCGGAGAATCCCCGACCCCGGACAAAGGCGTCTTTCGCGGTTGCCAAGCGACGTGGAACGTGGTACATTGCGAGCCTTTAGGTTTGGGCCATTGCACAACAAACTGCGGTTCAGGGAGACGGTGCAAGTCATGAAAAGAAAAATGGTAACGATTGACGGAAATGAAGCGGCGGCGTACGTCGCACACAAGACCAACGAGGTCATCGCGATCTATCCGATCACGCCGTCCAGCGCCATGGGCGAGCACGCCGACGCCTGGTCGGCCCGCGGCCAGAAGAACGTCTGGGGCACGGTGCCGCTGGTCTGCGAGATGCAGAGCGAAGGCGGCGCGGCCGGAGCCGTCCACGGCGCCCTGCAGACCGGGTCGCTGACGACGACGTTCACGGCCTCGCAAGGCCTGCTGCTGATGATCCCCAACATGTACAAGATCGCCGGCGAGTTGACGCCGACGGTCTTCCACGTCTCGGCCCGCACGGTGGCCACGCACGCCCTGAGCATCTTCGGCGACCACAGCGACGTGATGGCCGTCCGCCAGACGGGCTTCGGCCTGCTGGCCTCGGGCTCGAACCAGGAGATCATGGACCTGGCCGTGGTGGCCCAGGCGGCGACCCTGGAATCGCGCGTGCCGATGGTTCATTTCTTCGACGGTTTCCGAAGCAGCCACGAGATCAACAAGGTGGAGCAGTTGACCGACGACGACCTGCGGGCGATGATCGACGACGACCTGGTGCTGGCCCACCGCCACCGGGCCATGAATCCCGAGAAGCCGTTCATCCGCGGCACGGCTCAGAACCCCGACGTCTTCTTCCAGGCCCGCGAGGCCTGCAACCCGTTCTACCTGAAGGCGCCCGAGATCGTCCAGAAGGCCATGGACAAGTTCGCCAAGATCGCCGGGCGGCACTATCACCTGTTCGACTACGTCGGCGCGCCGGACGCCGAGCGGGTCATCGTGCTGATGGGCTCGGCCGCCGAGACGGCCCACGAGACCGTGGACTACCTGACGGCCCAGGGCGAGAAGGTGGGCTTGCTGAAGGTGCGGCTCTACCGGCCGTTCAGCATCAAGGACTTCGTGGCCGCGCTGCCGAAGTCGGTCAAGAGGGTCGCCGCCCTGGACCGCACCAAGGAACCGGGCTCGGCCGGCGAGCCGCTGTACCAGGACTGCCTGACGGCCATGGCCGAAACGGGCCGCGCGATCAAGGTCATCGGCGGTCGCTACGGCCTGTCGAGCAAGGAATTCACGCCGGCGATGATCAAGGGCGTGTTCGACCACATGGCCCAGTCGTCGCCCGCGAACCACTTCACGGTGGGCATCGACGACGACGTCACCAAGACGAGCATCGCCTACGACCCGGCGTTCAACATCGAGGACGAGAAGGTCGTCCGCTGCATGTTCTACGGCCTGGGCTCGGACGGCACGGTGGGCGCCAACCACAACTCGATCCGCATCATCGGCGAGGAGACACCGAACTACGCCCAGGGCTACTTCGTCTACGACTCGAAGAAGGCCGGGGCGATCACCGTCTCGCACCTGCGGTTCGGCCCGAAGCCGATCCGGCTGTCGTGCCTGATCACTTCGGCGAACTTCATCGGCTGCCACCAGTGGGTGTTCCTCGAGAAGTACGACATGCTGGCCAATGCGGCCCCGGGCGCGACGTTCCTGCTGACCTCGCCCTACG
>JAFGPY010000323.1 GCA_016935955.1 Planctomycetota bacterium | reverse complement strand
TGTTCCACCGCGAGTACGCCCGCCTGGAAGGCATGGGCCTGCTGGAGCGCTGCAACCTGCGCGGCGGCACCCGCACGTCGCACCTGAAGCTCACGTCGGCGGGCCGGTGGGCTGCCGAGGGCCTGCTGGCCGAGGAGGCCTCCATCGACGCCGCTGAGGCGCTGGACATCGCCAACATGGACTTCTCGGCCATCGAGTTGCCGGGACTGGAAGTCGCGGACGACGCCCCCTGACGCGCCACGTTGGCCCAGGTTCGCAAGAGAGAGACCCGGTCGCCGTGGCGGCCGGGTCGAGGGAGGTGAAGGCGTGGTAGCGCTACTTGGCGGCTTCGAACATGCCCCGGTCGGTCTTGCGGAACCGGGCCTGCTCGCCCTTGGCGGCGATCTCGCGGATGATCGCGGCGTACAGCGTGGCGTGCGGCGTCTTGCCCTTGGTCTGCCATCCGGCCTTCAGCACGGCCTCGCAGATCGCCTTGGCGTTCATGGGCTGGCTCGCCCCGGCCAGCACCTTGGCAGCGGCATCCAGGCCGCTCACCTTTGCCTTGGCGGCCTTGGGCTTCTCGGCCTTGGCGGTGGTGGTCGCCTTCGCAGCCTTCTTCGTGGTGGTCTTCTTCGTCGCCTTCGTCATGATCGTCTCCTCGTGGTTGGGCCCGGCAACGCGCCGGGCGATGGTTGTTCAGCTACGTCGCGGCCGCAGCACGTCGCCGCAGGCGAACCGCGAGCGGTATGTCGTCCGTGGTTCCGATGGCGGCAGCCACGCCGTGATGTGCCCGGCGGCCTCCACCTGGGCGGCGTAGATGGCCACCCGGCGCTGCCGCTCGGGGTCGGGCAGTTCGGCCTCGCCCCGGTGGTTGGCGTCGATGGCGGCCCGCGCCACCGTCAGAATCCGCATCTCGATCTTCTGTTCCGCGTGCATGTCGCGCTCCTTTCCGCTGCCCATTGCAGCGGGCACATGAGGGCGAATGCCGGCGAGGAATCCAAGGGCAATAACTGCCTTTTGGCAAAGAACTTATGGCCGCAGAACGGCCGGAATTGCCTTGAGCTTGGGCGTGGATCGGCCCTCATGGACGGGAGCGGCCAGAGCCGCCGGAAAGGAACATGAACATGGCCAGAAAGAACATGACGGCGGTGGGATACGCCCGCCGCAGCACCGACCTCCAGGAGCGGTCGATCCCCGACCAGCAGGCCTACGTCGAGCGATGGGCCGGCGAGCATGGCTACCGCGTAGCCCGGTGGTACGTGGACGACGCCATCAGCGGCACGAGCACCCGGGGCCGCGACCAGTTCGAGCAGATGATTGCCGACGCCGAGAACGGCCGGGACTTCGACGCCGTGCTGGTCTACGACATCAGCCGGTTCTCGCGTGGCGGCACCAACGAGACCGGCTTCTACCTGCACCGGCTCAAGCTGGCGGGCGTCGAGGCGGTATTCTGCGCCGAGGGCATTCCCGAGGGCGACGAGGGCGAACTGCTCCAGGGCGTCAAGTCATGGCAGGCCCGGCAGTACTCGGTCAAGCTGGCCCGCGACTCCATTCGCGGCTCGCTGTCGAACCTGCGGCAGCGGCAGACGCGGCTGGGCAGCCAGGCCCCGTTCGGGTATGACCGGCAGTACATCGCTCCCGACGGCAAGGTGCTGCGCGTCCTCCGCGAGATGCCCGACGGCAGCCGACAGGAGTTCTCGCCCGACGGAAGGCTGGTGCGGGTGCTGCCCAAGGGCGAGCGGTTGCCCAAGGCCAAGTCCGACATCGTTCGCCTCGTGCCCAGCCTGCCCGAGCGCGTGCGGCTGGTTCAGCAGATGTTCGAGTGGTGCGTCGGCGGCGTGGGCCTTCGCACCATCGCCATGCGGTTCAATGCCGCCGGCATCCGCACCCCCATGGGCCGCAAGTGGGAGCACGGCTCGATATCCAGCCTCATCCGCAACCCGGTCTTCAAGGGGGCGCTGGTCTGGAACCGCAAGAGCCAGGCGAAGATCAACGCGCCGTCGCCCGACGGGACGCTTCGCCCGCCGTCGCCGAAGCCCAATGGCTACCGCAACGACAAAGACCTGTGGGTCGTGGTGGAGGACGTTCACGAGCCGCTGGTCAGCGCCGACCTCTGGCAGCGGGCACAGGACGCCATTGACCGCCGCTCGAAGATGGGCGGGCTGGCCCGGCCCACCAATCGCTACCTGCTCAGCGGCCTGGTGAAATGCACCGCCTGCGGCTTCAACTTCGTCGGCCGCAAGGGCAGCACCCGTGGCTACCAGCGGTACTACTACGACGGCGCGTACATGCGCCACGGCCGGGCGGGCTGCGACCCGACGTCCATCAACGCCCAGAACCTCGACGCCTTCGTGCTGGAGCAGGTCCGCAGCGTCGTCTGCGGGGACGGGCCCGCCGTCAAGAAGGCGGTCGAGCAGTTCGTCAAGGCGATGCAGGTCAAGGCCAGGCCCGATGACCGCCGCAATCGCATCGAGACCGACCTCAAGGCGGTCGCCAAGCGCATCTCCAGCGTCATGGCGCTGCTGGCCGACGGCGAACTTGACGACCTGGCCGAGCTGCGGGACACGCTGGTGGGCCTGCGAACGCGCCGGGCGGCGCTGGAGGCGGAACTGGCGTCGGCCACGATGGACACCGCCACGCCGGTGAACGTGAACGACCTGCGGACATGGGCGCTCAAGCGGCTGGCCGACATCAGCACCCGCCTGGAAGCGGGCAACGCGCCCGACGACCTGCGGCAGGCCGTGCATGACTACGTCATCCGCATCGACATCGACCCCAAGGCCCGGCGCGGCAAGCTGCTGCTGCCCGCCGACGCGGTGACCATCCTCGAACGCGACATCAATTCTATCTCACGGGTAAAGCCCGGCGACGCGGGGTTCGACGCGATCAAGACCGCGTTCCTCACGTCGGCCACCGTACGGCTGGCCGTGCTGACCGGTGCGCGTGACGCATCCGGCGTCGAGGGTCCGCTCGGTGACTTCAGCATCACCAACTTCAGCCGCAGCGAACCGCTCGAGGAAGGTGTCACCGTGTCGGTGACCGCCAAACTCGCCACGTTCGATTCCTGGGTGGAGGTGGCCTGATGAAGACCTTTACTGATGCAGCCGGTCGGACCTGGACACTGACGCTCAACCTCGGCACCGCGATGGCGGTCAAGGGCAAGCTGGACATCGATCTGCTGCAGCCCGAAGCCGGTGATCCGCCTTTGCTGACCCGCCTGGGCACCGACGAGATGCTTCTCGGCGAAGTGCTGTGCGCCATGCTCGAAGGCCAATTCGTCACGCACAAGGTCACCGAGGACGACGTGCGGAACGGTTTCGACGGCCAGACGCTGCTGGCCGCGCAGAAGGCGTTTTACGAGGAACTGATCGATTTTTTCCGGTCGCGCGGCCGCAACGACAGGGCCAAGGCGGTCGCCAAGCAGATGGCCATGATCGACGCGGCGGTGACCGCCATCGAGACGCGGATCGACGGGATCGACATCGACCAGACGATCCGTGGTGCGATGTCTGGCGAATCGCCGGATCGCTTGGCGTAGACCCTCGGCCGCTGACG
>JAFGPY010000322.1 GCA_016935955.1 Planctomycetota bacterium | reverse complement strand
TTGCTTTTCCTGTGGGACGGCGTCATATTGGTATCTGAAGAGCCCGGTTGCGTAGCCGGGCAAAGCCATATGGGAAATGTCGGATAAGTGAGGTTCGGTGTCTCGTCACGGTCGATTGATTGACGCAGCACTGGCGGGCGATATCGCTGTCCGACCACTTGCTCCACTTGTCATCTTCCAGCAGGGTCAGCACGGCCTTACGCTTGTCGGCGTTCGTGCGGCGAAGGCCGTGGGTGGCGTTGGCCCCGACGGAGTAGAGGATGGCGTCGCGCTGCGTGCCCTGGTGGACGAAGGCGAAGATGTAGTCGCTCTCGATCTTCCGGTTCGCCCAGTAGCGATGGAAGCCGTCGGCCAGCCAGTACGTCGCGCCGTCGAAGAACACGACCACCGGCTTCAGATCGACGCCGTTGCTGTACTGCTCGGCGTAGTCGGCCACGACCTGTTCGTCGATGGCCACACGGGGTTGCGTGCCGCCGTCGATGCGGATTTGGTCGAGCTTGAGTGTTTGTTTTTCAGTTGTCATGGTGGCGCTCACTTTCTGTCTGGGAATACCTGCCCCCGCACAGCGGGCAGCGACGCAGGGGCATCTCGGCGATTCGAATCACGACCGTCCCGCTGGGAACTACCTCGCATCGCCGCACGGCCAGTAGGTCGATCTGGCTGTCGTCCTCGAACACGCCCGCATGGGCGAGCGAGTCCTGGGTGCATTTCAGGAGGTTGTCCAGGTCGCGCCGCCGTCGATCAGGCGGGAAGGCATCCATCGCCAGGGCGATACGTCCGCCCGCAGGTGGCTTGCGGATGCCGCTCCCGCCGCCCGGGGCCAGGAGTCCGCAGATCGCTCTGCGGTACTCCCGGCCCTCGCGACTGATCAACGTGCGTGGCCCGACACGGCGGTAGTAGTGGTTCACGCTCGGGGGATAGGGCAGTGTCAGGTTCATCCCACCGCCTCCCCCTCGCCGCAACTATCGCCTGGACGCACCTCTGGCCACATGATGACCATCTGGCATGCCTCATCTTCCGCGACCAGTACCGGCCGGGGTGCGTACCGTCGGCAGAGCGCAAACTCGTCGTCGTGTTCCTCGAAGTATTTGCAGTACTTGCACAGGATCATGGGGCACCTCTCATCGCTTCCACGGCGGCGTGGTGTCGGTGGTCGGGGCCTGCTGCGGGCGACCGGCCGCAGCCGCCTTAGCCTCGTAGCCCTTGACCTCGTTGGTGATCTCGCCGGTGTCCTCGCGCTTCTTGCACTTGACCGAGATCACCAGCGGGATGTTGTGCAGCTCGACCGAGTCGCGCGGCTGCAGTACGCCGACGGCCCGGCAGATGGCCGAGAGGTTGCCCCGAGCGATCTTCTGCGTCAGCTCGTTGGGGTGGTTGATGCACAACCGGTCCCAGGTCTTGCGGCCCTTGCAGTCGCCCTCGAAGACGGTGAACTCGAGCTGCAGGTAGCTGCCGTCACCCTTCTTCGTCGCCTTCATCTCGCTGGCGGTGATCGCCACGAGGTATTTGCCGGCGGGCAGCGGCTCGAATGTGGTGGTCGGTTCGACCTCGTTCGCGTTGAATCCGTTCAGGTTTGCCATGGATCAGCTCTCCTTGCTGTGGGTGGTGTTGGGGGTCATGGCCTGCATCAGCGCAGGCCAGGAAAGTTCAAGCTCGGCCGGCAGGCCGTAGCGGTTCTTCGCCAGGATCACGTTGGTGCCCTCGGTCAGCAGCAGACGCTGATCGTCGCGCCGGTGGGCATACAGCACGCAGTCGGCCCACTCGATGAAGGGCGGCGCGATCCAGTGCGGCAGGTCAGGCGAGGCCAGTCGCTGGTCGTAGCCTTCGGGCGTGGTCATCTTGGTGTTGGCCGCATGGGCCAGCAGGATGATGGCAGCGCCGGTTTCGGCCACGGCGTTGAGCATCGGCAGCAGGTCGCGGTAGACGATGTTCTGAACGATCTCGCGGGCCTTGAAGTACCCCCCGTGGGCGGTGCCCAATGTGCTGGTCAGATCGGCACCGGCCTTGGGGTCGAGGTCGTGCACGACGTGCTCGACGATCCGCTGGACCATCCAGTCGATGGTGTCGATGGCCAGGGCCTGGGGTGCGTCGGCCTTGTCCACGTCTGCCAGTTCGACCAGCCACTTGCGCATCTGCGGCCAGGACTGCAGGTACGGCGTGCGGGTCAGGCCAGATACGGCCCCCGCACCGTTCTCGCAGTCCAGCAGGACCGCGTTAGCCGACGCGGCGAAGGTCGTCTTCCCGACGCCCGGCTGGCCGTAGACGATCATCTTGGGCGGCGCGGGCGTGGTGCTCTTGATCAGTGAGTTCATCAGGGTCATGCCAGTTCTCCTGCGCAGTGGTTGCCGACGTTGGGGTGCCAGGTCAGCGCCTGCTTGCCGCTGACGGTGCAGGTGCGACTCTTGCCGTTGCGGACCATGCCGGCGCGGCGCAGTTCCGGCAGACGCTTGTGCGCCTTGATGCCGAGGCGGTCCTCGATCTCGCGGGCGGTCAGCCCGGGCGTCTGCATCACGGTCTGGAAGCACATCGCCCGATGTTGTCGGGCCGAGCCGTTGGCTTCGGCCTCCCGCCCGGCCAGCGCCGACGTGGGCGGGTCTGTGTTGCGGTAGTTCTGGTTCATGTCGTTCTCCGGTTGTCTGTTGGTCTGTTCATGTTCTGTCTCGCTGGCCAGCGAATGCGACGGCCGGGGATCGAACCCGGGCGGGCCTTCAGCTCACGGCAGGCAGCCCAACGTGGCGGGTGGAGTTCATGGCCGTGATTCACGCTCCTTCCGGCAGGAGCTACCGTCGCAGTAATGGCAGGTGCGGGAGTCGAACCCGCGTCCCGAGGCTTATGAGGCCTAGGTAGCCCGGCCCTGCCGAAAAGCGCCCGGGCGGGCGTAGGGAGTCCGGCCGCGTTCCTCCGTGATGGCATCCATGCCGCACGGCACGCCGTCCCGCCCGGGCGCGAGAGATGGATCAGGGGAAATCGAGAATGCGGATGACCTCGTAGCCGGTCGGAAAGGCATCGATCTCCCAGGCCCGGCGCAGGCGACGGATTGCCTCCTCGTTCTCCTGCCGGGCGATGGCGAGGGTGTTGTCGCCCAGACGCCAGACCCCGCAGCGGAACGGTTCGGCCTTCTCGATGCCGATGAGGTAGACCGGGACCAGCTCGTCGATCACCTGGCCCAGGATGGCCTGATAGAAGGCCATCTGGTTGTGGTAGCGCCGGCGCTTCGCATCGTTCTCGAACCAGGTCAGGTCGGCCGTGGTCTTGAGGTCGACTACGCCACGATGAGGATGAATCCAATCGAATCGCGCCTGGCACGGCGTGTCGCAGTAGGTGGTGCGGATTACGCCTTCGGACCGGCCATAGAGAAGAAGGTCGACGGCTTCGTCGTTCATGGCCACGCCGCTGGCCATCTGCTCGATCAGTTCGACGTTGTCGTGGGAGAGGACCGGCTTGCCTTGGGCCTCTGCCCATTCGGCAAAGGCCTTGGTGGTCGAGCCGAAGGGCTTACCGGTGCGGGGATTGATGGGACCGCCGATGGCGAACTGGGTCTCGTAGGCATCGCGGCCTTCGAGGATGCGGACGTGGGTGGCGCGGCCGATCAGCAGCGCCGGGCTGTCTGTGTCGACGATCAGGCCCAGCTGCTTCTTGCGGTACAGCCAGGGGCAAGCCATGAAGTCGAGCAACTGATGGCTCGACAGATACTCGCCCGCCTTGGCGTGGTACTCGTGCGCCGGCTCGGCGCTCAGCACGCCGAGGTCGATCACCAGGTTGTCGTTCGCGGTCTGCGGCATTGTCGGACTCCCATGCTTGGAGCGATGCGTTCGTCGTCATCGCCCGCCGCAGAGTGATTACCCGCTCGGCCGCAAATCTCGCCGTGACCCCCTAAATCCATATGGGTCGCAAAATGGGTTAGGGGGTCACATATCGCTCGCGCGAAGCTCCCATGTAGCGACCCATATGTGTTTCACGCGCCATCTTCGGCCTTGGAGATGTGACCCAGATGGTTGGCGGATTCTGCGTTCGTGACGCCGAGACCGGCTCGGCGCAGCAAACAAAGTCACGAACGAAAGGCTGCCAACATGGAAATGCCGAACTACGACGGGATCATCGAGAAGTGGAAGGTCAACCTCATCATCCATCGCGCCAAGCGCTGCGGATTCAGGCCGCATGAGATTCCCGACGCACTGCAAGAAGCGGTGCTGGTCGTGCTCGAGTTCGAGTACGACCCCGACCACGCCAACGGGGCGACCGAGCGCACGGCGCTGACCACGGTCATCGACAACCGCCTGCGGAAGATGAAACGCGCCGCCGCCCGCTATCGCATGCATGTCGAGCGCTTCGGCCTGCAGGCCAACGAGTTCAGTACCGAGGAAGTCGACCCGCGTGTGGTGGACGTCGCCAGCGCCGTCGCCGACCTGTCGCCGCGTGAGCAGCAGGTCTGTCGCGGGCTGGCCGATGGGCTGTCCGTCGCCCAGATGGCCAAGTGGATGGGCTGCGGCTGGCACACCGTCGACCGCATCATTCGCCGCCTGCGCCAGCGCTTCGAGGAGCTCGGACTGGAGGGGTGGGTGCAGGAATGAATGACCGCGAATCATGCACATGCACGCTCGATCCGCCGGCCAAGATTCCCCCTGAATCGACTGGATTAAGTGCCCCGGATGAGCAAGCTGTCCCCGGCCTTGAACGACGCCAGCGGCCGCTGTCGCTGGCATGGATTTCGGACGAACTGATGGCCGAGACCATCGAGCTCTGGTCGGAGTCGTATGGCCGACCGATCAGCGAAGACGAGGCCGTGGAGATTCTCATGAACGTGAAACGAATGGGCGAGTTGCTGCTGAGATTGCGAAGGGAGGGAGGCGACGAATGAACGTAGTGGCCTGGGCACGAGTGTCGTCCCGCGAACAGCGCGAGGGCTATTCCATCGACGCGCAGATCCGTGCGATGCGCGACAAGGCGGCGAAGGCGGGCTGGACGATCATCCGCGAGTTCGCCGTTGCCGAGTCGGCCAAGCGCGGTGCCGATCGCATCGCGTTCAACCAGATGTTCAAGTGGGTCAAGTCCAACGCCAAACGCGAGAAGATCAACGCCATCTTCGCCCACAAGCTCGACCGCGTCTGCCGCAACATGCGAGACGCGGTCCGGCTGCAGGAACTGGAAGACACCTGCGGCGTGCAGCTGACCTTCGTCGAGAACCAGTTCGGCCCAGGCGCGGCGGGCGCGCTGTCGTTCAACGTGATGGCGGCGGTGGCGCAGTACTACTCGGACAACCTCCGCACCGAGGTCATCAAAGGCATGGACGAGAAGGTGCGGCAGGGCTGGCCAACGGGACTCGCGCCGTATGGGTACATGAACGTGGACGACCGCAATGAGCCGGTCGTGCCGCACCCGGTGAAGTCCAAGACGGTCATCCGCATCTTCGAGCTCTACGCCAGCGGGCGGTTCACCTTCAAGAGCCTGGCCGACAAGCTCGCCGCCGAGGGCCACATCTACCAGCCCAGCCAGCCGCGATTCCATCGCACGGCATTGTCGTACATCCTCAACAACCGTTTTTACATCGGCGAACTGCAGCGCAATGGCCAGACCTTCGAGGGCCGCTACCGCCTCCTGATCGACCGCAAGATGTTCAGCATCTGCCAGGACATCCTTCACGGCCGCAACCGGCGGACGGGCAACCCGGATATCGTCTTGTCCGGCGGTATCCTCCGCTGCGCCTGCTGCAACTTCGCCATGACGGGCGAACTGATCCGTCGCAAGCTCAAAGATGGCGGCTGCAACGAGCACGCCTACTACAAGTGCGGCAACAACCACCCCGACGAAGGGCATCCGAAGGTCCGCTGGCGCTGGGTGGAGATCAACGACGCCATCGAGAAGGAACTGGACACGGTGAGATTGCCGGACCGCCACGCCCGGTGGTTCCGCAACGCGCTGGAGGCCACCTTCAGCGAAGTCGGCACCGTCCAGGCAGAGCAGAGGCGAATCCTGGCCAAGCGCCGCACCGAGTTGGTCAACATGCAGGACCGGCTGCTCAACGGCTACCTGGCCGGCTCCATCGAAGAGCAGGCCTTCCAGATCAAGTCGCTCGACCTGAAGACTCAGCTCGAAGAGGTAGAACGCCAGCTCGACGAGGCCGACAAGTTTGATCCCGCCTGCGGCGAGGCGGCACTGGCGACGTTCGAATTCAGCCAGAATCTGGTCGAACGGTGGCGCGGTTCGAACTCGGCGGGTAAACGGGAGCTGCTGGAGGTGGTCAGTTCAAACCGTAAGGTAAGCGACGTAACTCTCGTCCTAGAAAAAAGAAGGCCGTTCGACTATCTCGTCGAACGGCCTTTTCTTAAGAAAAGTCGGGTATCCGCGCCGCAGTTTGAACCGGCGGTCGTCGAGTTCATTGAGGCATGTGGTGGTGACAGCCGACCGGGGTAAACCACACCCGCAGGGGGCTCGTCTTGGGGTTTGTGTGGCAGCCTGACGCTGTCGTAGACGCGTAGAGGTCCGCAAGGAATTCAGCAGCCCCCTATGCCCTCTGGCCCACGAGAGCCCGTAGGAAACAGGATCCAGTTGACCCCAAGGCTGCCTTGTCAGTCTCTTGGGGCCGGTTGGGCCTGCGACTGCTCGGGGGAGGTGACAGTCCACTCAAACCGCTCACGCATGAACGCCGGGAAGCTCTCAGCGGTAACGCGCCCCGAACGCACCTCGGCATCGGCGTCACGTACAATCCGCACCAGGGCTGTCACCACCCTCTTAAGGGCACCCATGCTGCCGGCGTCAGGCGCACCACCGCAGAAGGACCCCAGAAACCAACTGCCCTGAATACGACGAAGGGTCGCTTGGGGATCTGCTGCGCCTATGAAGACCATTGCCGTAGAGTCATCTTTCAGCGTGACGCTGACCTTCTCCCATGACACCTCACCATTGATCCGCGCCGCCTCGAGCGGACTCAGGATTACCGTAGCCGCAATCGCCAGTTCACACTGTCTGCTTGCCTCCGGGCCGATCTTCTCGCGAATGCTGTTCTTCAATTCGTCCAAGGCTGCCAGATACCGTCCGGTATGCACATAGTACTCCCGATACGTTCGGCGTCTCTCCGGCACGATGAACTGGACCGCCCGGTCAAAATCCCGCCGCCGAATCGCGTCGTCAAAACCAACCAGTGTCGCTCTCGGAGAACTCACCTCGGCGACGCCGATCGTGGCAATCGCAGAGCCCGCTGGGGCGCACCCGGCGAAGCCACATGCAAGCAGGCAGACCACTGCCAAGCTGACAACGACAACTAGCCGCGCGTCGCAAGCTGGCGACAATCGTTTCTGCATTATTACTCCCTTACCAGTACTCGCCGGCCTTCCTATGCCAGGGCTTGTAGTCTGGGTGTGCCCTTACCTCTGCCATGACCCGATCTGCATACGCCCACGCCGGCCGTTTGGCAATCTCACGCTGAATGCCGGGCTCAGTGAAGATCGTGAAGTGATTCAAGAAGACCTGTTTGTTGGTGGCGCGGCCATTCTCGACAGCATAGAAGCCCCAGTCCCTGTTAACGTCGATGTTGACATCCGCTCCGCTAACAACCCGGCCTCTCCATCCCCAGGGCTCGCCATATGTCTGCCGGAAGTTCTCAACCTTCGTGCCGTCTGGCTTGGCTATGGTCTCGGACGTACTTGCGTCAGTGTTTCCACCCGCCAGGTAGCTGACGCGAACCAGGTCGATGAAGCCAAGATAGGCCGGGGTGGGCTTCTTGTTGAAGGTGCCGTCCTGCAGCAGATGGAGGATTGCGGTCGCGCCGTCACTGTGTCCGACCGCCACGAACTGCTCCAGACTACATGGGTTGGCTTTCTTCCTCTTGACGAATGACTCGAACTCCTTGCGGAGGGTTGCCTCTCCAACAGGCCCACCCCATCCACCCATGACCATCATGACTTGGACAACCCGGTCTCCATCCAAGCCGCCGGCGCCGATTTCGCCAATGATGCCGGACGCGATCTTATCTGCCAGTGGCCTTCCCTCATTGTGGTGCTCAGCAAGTCCACTAATGACGACCACAACGCAGCCGTCAGGGTCAAGGCCATTCACGGGATTGCTGCGTCCGTACTGATAGAGGTTCATCCCGTCCGCATACTGCCCGTTGCCCGCCGGATCGCGCGGCAGAAACGCTCCGCCGGCAACCGGGCCGCCGCCCACGCGCGGAGTAGTGGCGACCGGCCCTCCCGGCCCCGGGTCGCGCTGCATCCAGCAGCCGAGCGATGGGTTGTACATGGCCGAGGCGTTGGAGGCGAAGAGAGCGACTGTGGCGACGGCAACCACGACGGCGGCCAGACGGGAGGTCTTCATTGCGTGTCCCCTTTCGAGCGACGTTCTCGGATACTTCGGGTTCAAGTCCCGATCTTGCATCTTCACTATTGTCCAGGCGGCTGCCCCGGTGTTGGCGGCTGGTAGGGCTGCGGAATGCCGGGTTGCGGCGGCTGCAGGCCGCCGACGGGCATGCCGTTCGGCAATGCCGGAGCCCCTGTGCCAGCGCCTTGGCTGCGCAGCCACTCTCGCCGGGCGGCGGCCTGCTGCTGGCCGATGATGAACTCGGGGTCGCTTCCGGGCCTCATCCGCTGCTGGAGCAGACTGGCCAGAGCGGGGGTCACAGGGCGGTAGCCAGACTTCCTGGCAGCGTCAAGGAACCACTCGCGGTAGCACCGCCGCTGGGTGTCGTAGCGGTAGGCGTTCTCGAAGCAGCGGGCGGCGAAGGCAAGCTGACCGTTATCCGTACCGCAGTGGCCGCGCGAGGCCAGGAACTCGGCCAGCTCTTCCGATGGGGTGAGCGAGACGAAGTAGCCGTTGATCTTGATTTCGGCCTCGGTCACCTTCGCCGGCCAGGTCTTGTAGTAGTCATCCGGGTAGGATGAGAACCCGTGGGTGCCTTCCATGTTGATCCGCTCACGCCAGGCAGGGTTGAGGTGGTCCTTGCCGTCCCAGCGGACGAAGACATGGCCTCGGGTTGTCACGAGTTTGAGCGGGTAGCCGAGGCGGCGTCCCACCGCGACGTAAAGCACGGGCATCGAGGCGCAGGTGCCGCCAGGCGTCTCGGCAATGGTCTGGCCCTTGGTTGGAATCATGCCATGGATGAACGCGACTCGCGAGTCATTGTAGGCGAACGTATCCTTGGCGCTCAGGTCATACTTGACGCCGAGGTCTTCACAGAGCACCTGCACCAGCATCTCGGCCCGCAGGTAAGCTTCGCTGTGGCGGTAGTGCTCGGCATAGCGAGGATCGGTGACCCGGTAGAGGTGCCGCTCGGTTTCGTACTTGACGCGCGTGGCCCACTGATCGAGCGTGGCCATGGCCTGTGCGACGTCGAGGTCCTCGGCACCAGGAAGGCCCTTGGCGCAGAGGAGATTCATCTCGGCGATGTCCACGTCGGCCAGTTGCTCCACCGGCATGGCAAGAAGCTTGTCGAGGGTGAAGGCCTTCTGGGCGGTGGGCGGGATGGGTTCGGGGGCGGGCGTCGTCGGCACTGTCGCCGTGGGCGTCTGTCCGGTGCCACCGCCGGGCAGATAATGGGCGGCGGTGATGGCAGCCACGGCGAAGGCAGCGATACCGATCCAGAAGGCGTGGCGGCGGAGCCAGGAGGGACGTTTCTCCGGCGACGCGGCGGCAGTCGAGCGATTTCGCTTCTTTCGGCCCACGGTTCTGCCCCCAACGGATATGATAGTGTTTATTCTCACAGGCGGCAGGGGTGGCTGTCAATGACATTCTTCCCGTGCTCTTCCAGATTCCTGGCGGGAAACAGCCGCGGCGGGTGGATAAGGTGAATAGTGGGCCACGTATTTGGCGGAAAGGAGAACTGCGGCAGGCAGCGAAAGCAGTGCCTGGCAAGGACTTGCGGGCGGATCGTGCGCCGGCGGCGACATTTTCTGATTTTGTCTGACACCAAGTCGCCTCGGTGAGTGGATAAGGGAATAGGGAATCACCTCGTGGGAAAGGAGAGGGTGTGCATGGTGGAAGAGACGGAGGCGCAGGTTGTCGAAAGGCTGGAGAAGTACGCCAAGGCGGTGGCGCGGAAGGTGCTCTTGAAGGTGGACAAGGGGAAGGACGATTTCCGGCGGGACGACATTGCCCAGTCGCTGCTCCTGGCGGGCTGGCAGGTGTGGAAGGACACGGGCGACGAGGGCCTGGCTCACGCCCGGATGGGCAGCCGGGCGAAGAACGAGCTCAACAAGCTGGTGCGGGAGCTCGGCCGCTGGCAGACGTTGAGCGACACGGGGCCACCCGCGGGGCCGACGGGCCAGAGCAGCACGGCCGACTCGCACGAGCGGTACGACGCCGAGTGGGCCGAGCCGGGCTACCGGCGGATCAGCGTGGGGCCGGAGGTACGAACGAGTCCGCTGGAGAACATGGTGGTGCGGGAGTACCTGGAGGGGCTGCCGGAGGACGAGCGGAAGATTGCGGAGTGCCGGGCGGCGGAGATGACGGCCGAGGAGACAGTGGAGACAACGGGCCTGAGCCGATCGACGGTTCAGCGGAAACTCAGGGGCATGCGAAAGGAGCTGCAGTAATGACGGAGAACGGGAACAAGGTGGCGGAACGGAAGGCGCGGGGGCACTACTTCCTTCGGGAGGACTTCGAGGAACTGATGGGGGTCATTCCGAACATCGACGTGCCCACCGGCGGCGACGCCCTGGCGTCGTGCTCGCTGGTGTATCCTAAGCACACCGCGGGCGCGGTGGCGGAACTGAAGCTGCGGGGCCTGACGTGCGACGGCGAACTGCTGGTGAAGCTGGTGGAAGAGGGCATCGTCAGCCCGAAGCTGATGGCCGGCTCGAAGGGAATTCACCTCTGGGATCGCGGCGACATCGACGCGGCGGCCGAGTGGCTCTACGAGAACGAGCACTGGGACAGTTGGACGCATTTCTGTTGGGTTTCAAACCTGCGGTTCGGCCAGGCGGTGAAGGCCCACCGGGTGGCCTGCGTGAAGTACGGGCTGGGCTTCGCCCTGAGCTTCGACGTGCCGGGCCTGGTGACGGTGATTGAGCCGTCACCGGAGTGCGCGGACTACGCCCGCATCCGGTTCTTCCCCATGGGCACGAAGCTCGGGCCGCAGGAGGCGTCGGAATGACCATCGAGACGACGGCAGTGGCGGCCCCGCCGGAGACGCTGAACCTGGTGGCCGACGTCGCCCTCAGCGCCGCCGGGAGCAAGGACAAGCTCCCGGCGGTGCAGATCGTCGCCTACGGCGGCGGGGTGATGACCGTGCCAGGCTGGGGCGACATCGTGATCGACCTGGCGGGCCTAGATGTCACCGGGAGCGTGGCACTTCTGAGTGACCACGACAGCACCCGCCGGGGTGTGGTGGGGCACGGGCGGGCCGAGGTGGCAGGCGGCAGGCTGACCGTGGCGGGCACCATCTCGGCCACGACGGCGGCGGCCAGGGAGATCGTGGAGTCGGCCCGCAACGGCTTCGCGTGGGAGGCCAGCGTCGGCCTTGAAGTCCACGAGCGGCGGCGGGTGGCGGCGGGCGAGGTGGTGGCTGTCAACGGCAGGACGATCCGGGCGCTGGCGAACGGCTTCACGCTGGTGTCCCGCGGGCGGTTGCGTGAGGTCTCGATTGTGGCACTGGGCTGCGATGGCGGCACCAGCGTGTCGATTGCGGCACAGAAGAGAACGGAGGGAGTAATGGTGACGACGGCGACGGTGGAGCAGGACGTTGTGGAGCAGCAGACGCGGGAGACCGAGACGGCAACCCTGGAGGCCGGGCGGGTGGAGGCCATCCGGAAAATCTGTGCGGGCCGGTTCCCCGAGATCGAGGAGCGGGCGGTGGCCGAGCAGTGGGACACCAACCGGGTGGAGCTGGAGGTGCTACGGGCCTCCCGGCCGAAGGTGCCTGCGGCCTACATCCCCGATCAGCACGTGCCGACCTCGGCCTCGCTGGAGGCGGCCATTTTGATGAGGATGGGCAAGGGCGGCCTCGGCGAGAAGGTGCTCGGCGCCCCGGCGATGGAGGCGGGCGAGCGGCTCGGGGCGGCGCACCTGATGGACATCTGCCGGGCGGCGCTCTTGTCGGAGCACCGCGACGTGCCGCACGGGCGGCTGGACATGGTGCGGGCGGCCCTCTCGACGATGTCGCTGCCGACGGCCTTGGGTGCCGTGGCCAACAAGCTGCTGCTGGACAGCTACAACGAGACGCCCGCGACGTGGCGTTCGTTCTGCGCGGTGCGTAGCGTCTCGGACTTCAAGACCAACACGGCGATCCGGCCCAGCTTCACCGGGGCGCTCCAGCCGGTGGCCCCAGGCGGCGAGTTGAAGCATGGCTCGGTGGCCGAGTCCACGACGACGTTCAGCGTGGATACTTATGGGAAACTGCTCTCGGTGGACCGCCGGGACATCATCAATGATGATATGGGCCTCTTCCAGGACGCCGCTTCGGCCCACGGGCGGGCCGCGATGCGGAGCCTGAACGACCTGGTCTACGCCGTCCTGCTGGCGAACGCCTCGGGCTTCTTCAGCGAGGGCAACGGCAACTACCAGGACGGGGCCGACAGCGCTCTCGGGTTCGACGCCCTGGCGGCGGCGATTCTGCTCATGCGCTCGCAGCGCGACGACGAGCACAACGACCTCGACCTGCGGCCGGCAGTGCTGCTGGTGGGGCCGGGCCTGGAATCGACGGCCCGGGCGCTCTTGCAGAGCGAGTACATCCAGCAGACCGTCGGGCAGCCCACCGGCAACTCGCTGCGGCAGGCGGTGACACTGGAGATCGAGCCGCGCTTGTCGAACACCGCCAAGTTCGGCGCGGCGGCCAGCGGCAAGGAGTGGTTCTTGTTCACCAACCCGGCCTTCGCCGCGCTGGTGGTGGCCTTCCTCAACGGCATCCAGACGCCGACGACCGAGTTCTTCGGCCTGGAGCAGACGGTGGAGCGCCTCGCGGTGTCGTGGCGGGTGTTTTTCGACTACGGTGCGGCCCTCTGCGATCCGCGGGCGGCGGTGATGAGCAAGGGCCAGGCATAGGCTCTTCCACGGGAGGGGCGCGCGGGTTTGACGGGCCCCGCGTCCCTCCGCTCCTTTATCCGAGGCGAGTCATACTGTCGGAATCCGGCAGTATGGCTCCGCCTCCCCTTCTTTCCACTCAACCGCTTCATGCTTTGGAGAGTCACATGGTTGCCCTCCCCAGTGGCATCACGGAAGCCGTTGCCCCGGCCGCCGAGCCGGCGCTCCTCCGCGACTACGATGACGGGCCGGGCTGGCCCAATGCCACGCCCGCGAAGGAGCAGGCCTACCGCAGGGGCTTCGTTGAAGAGGCCCGGCGCGTGGTGCGGGATTGGCCGGGCCACGATGATCAGATTCGCCTCCAGGAGGAAGAGGCCGAAGCTGCGTGGAAACTGCGCCAGCGGCTGCGCGAGCGCTACAGCGTCTATGCCCCCGGCGGCGAGGGACCCAAGACGCACCACCGGGGCTTCCGCCCGGGCCATGAGGTGCTCGCGGCGCGGCTGCGGGGCCGTCATCACGCCATGGCCTACGTGCTCCAGTCGTGGGACGAGACGGCCAGTTCGAGGATGTACGAGCGGCTCATCCTGCCCGCCTGGCTCACGGCCATCGAGCAGTGGGCCGCTGGCCCGATCCACCCGGACAGGATCAAGCCGCCGCCCAAGCCCATCGAGATCGAGGAGACCGAGCCCTACCTGGCCGAGGCGGCAGAGAGGGTGCCCCTTGATGAACCTCCGAGCGGGACCGGAGCCGAGCCGTACTGCGGAAATTCCGCAGTATGCCCGCCGGACGCATCGTCGCCCCGTCTGCGCGTCGTCCGCGCCGACATGATCGAGATGCGCCCGCCCGACTGGCTGCTCCGCGGCGTGCTGGAGCGCGACACCCTGGCTCTCCTCTTCGGCGATCCCGCCGGCGGCAAGAGTTTCCTGGGCATCGACTGGGCCTGCCGGGTGGCCACGGGTACGCCGTGGCGCGGCCACAGCGTTCGTGCCGGCCCGGTGGTCTATGTCGCCGGGGAAGGCCGCCAGGGCTTCGGGCGGCGGGTGCGGGCCTGGCAGGAGTTCAACGGCGTGAGCATGGACGGCGTCCCGCTCTTCATCGCCCCCGCGCTGGCCCTGCCTGACGCCGCCCAACTGCTCGAGCTGGTGCAGTCCGTCGAGGCGGCATCGCTGGCCAAGGAGCCTGTGCTGGTGGTGATCGACACATTGGCCCGCTGCTTCGGCGGCGGCGATGAGAACAGCACCCAGGACATGTCGCGCTTCGTCTCGGCCTGCGACGCCATCCGGCAGCGATGGGGTTGCACCGTGCTCGTGGTGCACCACACCGGCCACGCCGACAAGACCCGCGCCCGCGGGGCCATCGCCCTCAAGGCCGCCCTCGACGCCGAGTACCGCCTCAGCAACAACGGCGGGTTGCTTTTGACGGCCACGAAGATGAAGGAGGCCGAGATGCCACCCCCACTGGCCATGAAGCTGGCCACGGTGGAACTGCCCGGCCTCGTGGACGAGTACGGCAACCCGGTCACTTCGGCCGCCATCGAAGTGCTCGACGCCGACACCGGCGCGATCGTCTCGAAGGTCGTGGCCGCCAAGCCCGGCGCGCGCGGCAAGTGGCAGGAGGTCGGCCTGGCCGTCGCGCGGCAACTCGTCGCGGGCAGCGACGATGGAGCCGCGGCCATCGACACCTGGCGAGAGAAGTGCGAGGCGGCGGGGATGGTTCGTCAGAACCAACACCGCGTACTCCAATCTCTGGCCAGGCAGGGCGAGGTGATCGTCAGCGGGGAGATAATAAGCCTTCCAACCCCCTGACCGTCACGTTCACCCGTCACGTTTGCCCCCCTCTTAGGGGGGCAAAACGTGACGTGACGGGGCGGGATGTGTGATGTGACAGCGTGACGAACATGCGTGACAAACTCAACGGCTTGCGGCAGAAGGACTTATGGCACCGTCACGCTCGATGCGTGACGGCGAACGTGACAGCGTGACGGGGCAAACGTGACACATTGCGTGCATTAGATAAGTGACGCTCTGGCGGCACGGTTCCTTCGCCAAACGGGGCTCTTTCCGAGGCCACGGGAACCAGTCGCAGTCCATGAGAGAGTTGGTTGCAGAGGGTGTAGATTCTGCCGTAACGCCCACCGGCCGGAGGGTGGCCACCATGTTCATTCTGACGCGCGAGGCCATCCTGGCGGCCACGTGGCGACGCTGTGGCGATTGTCGCGGCTGCTACCGTCGCACGTGTCTTGTCTGCGGCCGAGCGTTCTATGCCGGTCGGCCGGAGGCCCGCTATTGCCGTGCCGCATGCCGCCAGCGGGCATACCGCCGGCGACTACGGGAGCGGCGCGGAGCGGACCGGTCGATCAGCGTCGGCCACCGGCATACTATCGCGTTGCGATAACATGGGCGACTGCCCGGTGGGCTCACTGGCAGATTCCGCCAGTGACGCGCCACGTCGCACCACGTTGGCCCACGTCTGAAGAGAATGGAGAGCGACACGCATGGTTGCCTTTGCCCCCCATAATGTGAATGACGCCGATCAAGACGCTGCGGAGACCGCCCCGGATTTGACTGGACTCGGGCCGCAGAAGGTGGCCCCATGTCACCAGTTCGGGGCGGTCCCGAACAGGCCACTCGACGTCGCTTGGATCGATGAGGAGTTGCTCCAGAGAACCCGCCAGGTCTGGTCGAAAGAATACCGGCGGGACATCTCCGAGAGCGAGGCCATCGAGATTCTGGTGAACGTCAAGCGGCTGGCGGAAGTGCTTCTGGGGCCCCAGTGGAGAAAGCCAAGTCATGAACGTGATCATCTGGGCACGGGTCTCGTCGCGGGAACAGAGGGAAGGCTACAGCATCGACGCGCAGCTCCGGGTCACCCGCGACCGGGCCACCCGCGAGGGCTGGAAGGTGGTCCGCGAGTTCGCCGTGGCCGAGTCGGCCAAGCGCGGGGCCGAGCGGCAGGCCTTCAACGAGATGCTCAAGTGGGTTCGCAGGAATGCCCGGCGTGAGGGCATCAAGGCTATCCTCAGCCACAAGCTGGATCGCGTCTGCCGCAACATGCGGGACGCCGTGCGGCTGCAGGAACTCGAAGATGCCTGCGGTGTGAAGCTGGCCTTCGTCGACAACCAGTTCGGGCCAGGTGCGGCGGGGGCACTGTCATTCAACGTCATGGCCGCCGTCGCCCAATACTACTCCGACAACCTCCAGAGCGAGGTCGTCAAAGGCATGGACGAGAAGGTGAGGCAAGGCTGGCTCCCAGCAGCCGCCCCCTTCGGCTACCGCAACGTGACCGGCGACCGTGAGCAGCCCATCCAGCCCGATCCCGTTCAGGCCCGGGCCGTGGCCCGCATCTTCGAGCTTTACGCCAAGGGGGACACGACCTTCAAAGCCTTGGCTGCGCAGTTAGCCGCCGAAGGCCACACCTACCAGCGGGCCACGCCGCGGTTCTATCGCTCGATCCTGTCGCGCATTCTCAACAACCGCTTCTACATCGGCGAGATCGTCTGGCGCGGCAAGAGCTATCCCGGCAAGCACCAGCACCTGGTCTCCCGCGAGACGTTCGAGCAGTGCCAGACCATCCTCGCGGGCAAGAACCGCCGCTATCGCCAGGCCAACCACTCCTACGCGGGCGGCCTCTTCCGCTGCGCCTACTGCGGCCAGTCCCTGACGGGTGAGCGCATCCGGCGGCGACTTCGGGGAGGCAACGTGCGGGAGCACACGTACTATCGCTGTGCCAACAACCATCGCGGCCCGGACCATCCACCGGTTCGCTGGCGGGTCGAGAAGCTGGAAGAAGACGTGCTGGCCGAGCTCGACAAGCTGCGGCTGCCGACGGAGGAACTCCGCGACTGGTTCCGCGAGGCCCTCGTCAAGGCCTTCGCCGACGTGACCGAATACCATCGCCGCCAGATGCAGGCCGTCGAGAAGCGGCGGGCCGATCTCAAGGGCCAGCAGGACCGGTTGTTGAACGGCTACCTGAGCGGCATCATTGACGAGGCGGTGTTCCAGACGAAGTCGGCGGAGCTCAAGTGCCTCGAAGCGGAAGTCCGAGAGTCGGCGGCGGCCGCAGGCACCTTCGATCCGGCGGAGGCCGAGCGTGTGCTCAGGACGTTCGACTTCAGCCAGAAGGCCGCCGAAGAGTGGCGCGGTTCAAACAAAGCCCGCAGGCGGGAGATCATCGAAGCGGTGAGTTTGAACCGCACTGTGGACGACGCAACTCTTTGCGTG
>JAFGPY010000321.1 GCA_016935955.1 Planctomycetota bacterium | reverse complement strand
TTGCTTTTCCTGTGGGACGGCGTCATATTGGTATCTGAAGAGCCCGGTTGCGTAGCCGGGCAAAGCCATATGGGAAATGTCGGTTGAGTGAACCTGGTTCCCAAACGAAGACGTCCACATAGGGCTGCAGAATCCCATAGCGAACGGGCCCAAGAAACCCCATGCGTGTAGCGTCGTCGGCCGGCAGGGATTTCCAGTCGGCCGGCACCTCGATGCGGTATGGATAGCTCTGGTGCCGGAACTCCCTGGGGTTCTCCCACGAACGTCCGGGCGGAACGGCCCGGGCATCGGCCAGTGCACGGACGCGGTGTTTCTCGCGAACCTCTTCAGGTGAATCCGGCGGCAGTTGCTTCGGCCATTCCAGCAGCCATTCCCCACGGTCGCTCGGACGTTGGGAGTAGTAGACCTTGCCACCGTTAGGCTGATAGTATTGAGGATTGCCCTCGAAGCAGAGCCAGAGCCAGTGAAGGCGATTACCGTAGGCCGGCGGGTCGTGGTAGAGAATATTACGCGTGCCGACGAAGCCCCACCAGCTCACTTCATCGGGGTGATCAAGATTGAAGCGGTGCACGTTGTTGCCGGAGACAGAGATGGTGCCGAAGACTCGTTGCCCGTCGGTCGTGATCACGGGATTGCGGTACTCCCACGGCGCCGACAGCAGATCCTCCGGCGGTGACCAGTTGACCAGGTCGCGACTCTTCTGGTGACAGACACGCCACATCGAGTCACCAAATGATCGCAGCTTGTCCAGCGAGGTGTAGACCGCATGGTACGTACCGTCGGCCGCCTGCAGGAGGTCGGCCTCCCGCACTCTCTCGTCGCCCAGGTGCGACGGCAGTTCGGTCCAATGCTCAAGGTCGTCGCTGACGAGGAATGTGAAAGTCTTGCGGGCGTATTTCTTGCCGTAGGCACTCACGGTGTCGACCGGCATCTCCTCGGCGATCGAACCGGTAAGCCATCGAATGCTCATACCCAGTTCCGCGCCGCGATACGGCGGCGGCAGCAAGAGCACGTACTGTCCGGCCTGGTTCTGGAGCATGACGAGGCTGTCGCATACAATGTCAGCGATCTTTCGCGGAGCTGTCCAGTGTTCGAGGTCCTCCGAGGTCGTGAGATAGGGATAATGAGCCCGCTCGATGTTGCGGTCGGAGATGAACGTCAGGCAGAGCCGGCCGCTTTCGTCCTCGATGAGCCGGGGAGCCATCTCGACGTGTGCGCTGTTGACCGGCACGGGCAGGTGCTCGGCCGGAGACCAACTGGCCCCATCGTCGCTGCTATAGGAAATCCATATCTCCTCATGGTAAGACCAGAGGGCCACGAGCCGCCCGGCCAGAGGGCCTCGCGTCACCCGCAGCAGACTCGGACGTGTGAGTTCCTCCTGACCGGTCGCCGGCGGCAGGGCCGCCAGCGGGTACTGTCCGCACACAATCTGTGCCGACTGCCACCCGGTCATGGCCCGCAACGGACGCAATGGGAACTTCAGAGGACAATCGGTGGTTTGTCCCTGGCTGACCGTCACGGCCTGTTCGACCGGCATAAAGATGGAGCTCCGCTCGCAGTCCTCTCCCTTTGCCGCCCAAGCTCGAAGAGCGTGTTCCCCCGGAGTCGCGCCGTGAATGATCCCGTCAACCAGCAATGCCGGCTTGCCGTCCAGTTCAACGCGTGCCTTCTCCGTGTTCTCCAGCCTGACGCGGATGCGGCCAACATCTTTCCGCGCAGGTTCCTGGGCGTAGGTGATCTGGAACCGTTCGACGTAATCGGACAAAGGCTCGTCGACGAAGTAGTCCGTACCGGCTGCACTGCCGAAGTGATCCGGTTGCGTGGTCAATCGGACACAGAACATGCGGCACTGATCAGGAAGGTTGAGCTTCTTCTTGATGACGCCATCCCCGGTACTGCCCAGAAACAGATCGCTCTCAATATCGGACCACACGCCGTAACCGAGCAGGATCAGGAACGAGGGCGTCCCGGCCTCGTGATGCGATTCGACCTCGGCGGTCACATTCGTGAAGACCTTGCCCTCAGGTGCCACAAGCCACCAGAGGAGGTGCCGACAGCCGCTGACACGATAGCGATTGCCTTCGCGCAGCATGATCGGCCGCATACGACGATTCTCCGTGTAGAGCTTCTTCCACTCCGGCTTGATGTTCGTGAGCGACAACATGCGCCACTCGCGGTCGAACATATTCTTGTTGAAGACAAATCGGTCACAGTACATCCGGCGTTCCATCGCCGTAAAGCAGGCCAACTGGTCGTAGAGTCCCCAGTGGGCCTTGTCGACGCCGCTCGACTTGAAGGCTTCGTAGGATTCCTCCTGCAGCACAAGGGCCAGGTCAGCTGCAGCGTCGTAGCGATCCAGAGCCCGCTCGGCCTGCACCGCAAACCCGCCCAGGTACGTCTTCAGCAACGTCTGTGTCTCCAGACCCGGCGTCGACTTGTTGTGAACCACCGTTCGAGCGTCAACCTGATTCCTCAGCCGCAGGTACGTGTCACGCAGCACCTCGGGATCGTCCTGGGATTGACGATAGGAATCGAGCATCTCAATCGCCGCGTCACCGGCGCGAGGATGCAGCGGCCACGCCGTGAAGAACCGCTCGAGCAGCGGCCGCGCGTTCTCGTACAGCATCAGGTAATAGAGCATCCGTCCCTGCCAGTAGACCGCGTCGGCGAACGACGAATCGAGACGGCCGGCCTGGCGAAAGCGGTGCCAGGCCTCGGCGAACTGGCCGCGGTCGAACAGATCCACGCCGGCATACAGGTGCTCGGCCGCACTGACCGTCGTGGTCCATTGCGGCACATCAGCCAAAGGCACCTGCTCGACGGGTTTACCCAGGAAGAAGGCCCGCAGTCGCCGGCCGATCTCCCGCTCCAGGTCAAGCACATCCTTGTAGGGCCCTGACGTCCGCGTTTCGAAGAGCACCGACTCGTCGACAATACGCGTGACCTGGGCGGCGATGGTGGCCGTCCCTTCGCGCACAGCGCACGTGCCGAATACGATGCGCTCCGCCTTCAGCGCCCTGGCCACCGGCGGCGCGTCCTCGCGAGGATCGAACGTCGGCCTTGCAGCCAGGCGCTGGTACTCCGCCGAAATGGTCTGCATACGGTCGCGGCTGACCACCGTCAGGTTGGGCAGGTCGGCAAGCTGGTTGATCAGCAGGTCGGCCAGACCCTTCGAAAGCCAGGCATACTGTGGATCGTCGTCGCGCTGAGCGAAGTTGAAGACCGCGACAACCTCGGCCTGCTGGGCCGAGGCCGCCGTGGCGACGAGCAGCATTGCGACGCCGCACCAAACCGCCGCAAGAACTGTCGGATGTGTGTATCGCACCACCTGCACCTGCCCGGAGTGAGAATTGTGTGGTCTACTTGCCCTGATCGGCTCCCTCACCGGCCGGCGCCTTCACGGCCGGGAGTTTGGCGCTGATCTCAAGCAACAGGGCTCGCGTCGCCTTGCGGAGGGCCTGCTTGGCGGCCAGGAGTTCGCCCAGGTCCGTGGACCGCGAATCCTTGCTGCCGGCGGCCAGCACCGCACCGGTCCTGGCGTCGACGATCTTCATCTCGACCCGCGCCACGCAGACCACAAGGTCCTGCGACAGCCGCTTGCCGAACTCGCTGAACCCTTCGGCCAGGATGTAGTAGTCGGCCTTGATGTCGGGATCGAAGTTGCGCATCTTCTTGTTGCCTTCGAGGACGTCCTTGGCCTCCTTCTTGTCGAGCGACCGGGCCGCCTGGTCGGCGCCCGAGAGCAGGGCCTCCAACTCGTTGCGGATGGCCGGATCGATGATCGGCGGCCCCTTGTGCTCCTCGGCGGCAGCAATCACCCACGACCGTCCCGCGGCGCCGACGTGACGTTTGAATAACTCGACCGGGCTGATCTCCGGGGATTTCTCGGGCGACAGGGCTTTCACGGCGGCAGGCAACCCCTTGGCCACCTCGTCGCACACGCCCTCGATCACTTTGGCCACGCCGCTGTTGGCCGGGAGCTTGGCGATGATGCCCTTGAACTGGCCGGTCTCGACGTTGATCACCTTGGTGGTCACGTAGAGCTGCTCGCCGACCTTGAAGCCGCGGCCCCACAGCAGGAACTGGGCGCCCAGAAGCTTGCCGATCTTGACGCGATTGTTCTCGTCGATCAGCCCGCTCAGGTTGAGCGTCTGTTCCTTCAGCACCTTCTCGATCTCGATGCGCTCGACGGCCACCAC
This sequence comes from Planctomycetota bacterium, assembly GCA_016935955.1. Next base: position 9,726 of record JAFGPY010000321.1, on the reverse strand, counting down.
CTCGTCCATGGCGCTGAGGCGGTCGCCGACGATGGTCGCCAGGATTTCGGACGTTTCCTTCTGCTCGGCCGGGTCCTCGATCCACTTGGCCTCGTAGCCCAGGACGGCCACCGTGCGAAGCACCGCCGCCTGCGATGCGGCCGGTTGCGAATCGGCTTCCGCCGCGGTCTGCTGAGCCGTTCCCGCGTGCACCCATCCCAGAAGCACCAGGACAGCGATGATCGTTTGCCTGGTTGTCATGACAGGATTCTCCTCTTCAGTCCCACTCTAAATGGACGGTTGCATTCCACTGACGACGGCGGCTTCGATGAACACCTCGTAGCGCCACGGGCCGGCCACAACCGAACCGATCGACGCCGGAGCCGAAGGTTTCATCATGATTTGCCGGTTGTTGATCTCGGTCGGCGGATCGTCGGTCAGACGGATCTCCGCGGTCAGAGGCACCAGCCCGTTGCCGCCCGGCCGGGCGCAGATGCGCACGCTGGCCGGCCACTGCCGCTCGGCCTCCGTGACCAGTTCGACCGCGTGGCCGCGACGCATCAGGGCGTCGGCGCTCCACTGTTCGCTGCGGTCGCCGTCGGTCCGCACGACGGTCACGCGGACGATCACGTCGGACAGGTCGCTCTTGACGGCGGCCCCGAGGAATCCTTCCTCGCGGACCTCGTTGTTCGACCAGATCACCGCCATGCTGGCGTCGCCCAGCTTGTCGCGGACGCCGACGTACTGGGCGATCAGCCGCCGGTTCAGTCCGCTGGTCATCGGGCCTTGCAGGCCGGTGCGGCCAAGGTGCCAATGCACCAACACCCCGCAGACCACCGCCAGGCAAGCCGCCACAACCCAGGGCAGCGCGCGGCCGACACGTTTCCACCCAAGCGCCGGTCTACCCAGCCGCATTGACGCTCGTGCCGCACTGCCCTCGGTCCTGGCCAGAATTTCCCCGATCTGCCGCTCTCGCTGTTCGGCCGACGGCATGCCCGACGCTCCGGACGTTTCGTCCCCGAGGCAGGCCTCCTTCAGCAACTCGTCAACGGCCCGCAATTCGGCCAACTCCCTGCGAAGCCCGTCGTCGCGGACCATGTGGTCCGTCAGTTCCAGCGCCTGCTCGTCGGGCAGTTCTCCGCTGGCCAGGCGACTCAGCTTCTCGAACACTTCCGTAGGTTCCTGCGGTTCCATGACGACTCCATCCAAAAAGGCTGTCCGCTCACGCGTCCAACCGGCGATACCGTTGCACCAGCACGTTCCGGGCCCGCGACACCCGCGACGCGATTGTTCCCTCGGCCACACCCTCGATCTCGGCCGCTTCGTGATAGCTGTAGCCCGCGATCACCGTATGTTCGAAGGCCCGACGCATCGGTTCCGGAATCTCATCGAGCGCCTCGCGCAACACGCGGCAACAATGATCGCGATGGACCACCTCGGGTGGCCGCGGATCGCCACTCGCGCTGCGCTGGGCGTCGCAAAGTTGGCGATGGTTGTGCACCCGCTCTCGCCGCACGGCGTCGTGGCTCAGGTTGACGGCGATGCGGTGCAGCCAGGCCACCAGCGGGCCCCGCCCGTCGAACAGGTGGTACTTCTCCCAGGCCCGCACGAATGTCTCCTGGGCCACCTCCTCGGCCAGACTCTGCCGGTGCGTCCGAGCCAGAGCCGTGCGCAGAATCCGCTCGTAATGGCGGCGGACCACGTCGGCCCACGCCACCCGATCGAGGCCCACGGCCTCACTTGCCTTCGACGTGCGGTTCTCGTTCATAGAATCGGTTTCACACCGTCTCTGCACTATGCTGCACGCTCCGGACGCCCTCGCCGGATCGCTTCCGAGTCCGACAGGTGATTGCTGCCGCCCATAGAGACACCGCCGGGCAACGTTTCCTTCCCGGAATTGTGACAATTCTTCTCGTCCCGGCGGCTTGATCGCCCGATCCCGTCTTGTCTCGAGTGGAGCCGCCGGGAAATGCGTCGACTTGCTGCAACCGCCCGCGTCCGGCCATTGTGTTTGCCCGGGCGCGGCACAGACTGTACCATGGCGCCAAGTTGTGGACAAGCCGGATCAGAGTCGTCGGGATCAGGGAAGAGGCCCATGGGCAAAACAGAAGACCGTGAACTGCAACCTGCGACCGCAGACCAGACAGTGGAGGAGGCGCACAGCCCACTGGATGAGCGGCACTTCGCCATGGTGCAGCAGGCCGTGCAAAGCCACAAGGCGATCGACAGGCTGTCGCGGCGGACCAGGTCGTCGTCAGCGATAATGCTGATTCTGGGGGCCCTGACCATGGTCTGGACTTTCTTCTCGCCGGATCTGACGAACGCGTTGATCGCCCTGGCGCTGTGCGTGACGGGAACCGCCGAATGGTACGGGCACACCCAGGTGCGGCGCGCCAGGAGCGGCGCCGCCAAGTTGCTGGGAATCAACCAGTTGGTCCTGATGGGCGTGATCATCGCCTACTGCGTCGCGCAGATGGTGATGTTCTCGCCCGAGAAGGCCAAGGCGGAGGCCCTGTCTCCGGAACTGCGGTCCCAGATGAGCGCCATGCCCGGTGCCGTGGGCAGCTTCAACGCCATGATCGATCGCTGGGGCCCGATCGTCACCTACGGTTTCTACGGTCTGATGATCCTGATCGGCGTCGCCTTCCAGGGCGGCACAGCCCTGTACTACTTCACGCGCAAGCGACACATCGAGGCCTTCGCCCGCGAAACGCCAGCATGGATTCAGCGGCTGTTCATCGAGATGAAACGGTGACCGGCTACTTGGAAGTTCCCTTGGCGTTGTCGCCGACGGACGTCGAGGCGCCGGGCGGAGTCACCGTTGCCGCGGCCGCCTCCTCGCGGCGATGGCGACGGATCAGGACGAGGTTCCGCCAATAAACCACGTTGTTGAACAGGAAGCCCAGAATCAGAACCGGACGTCTGATCCCGAAAGCGTAGATCAACAGCAGTGTGCCGCCAACCAGACTCAAGTACCAGAAGGCATCGGGGATAACGCTCTTTTTCTGTTTTTCCGAAGCAACCCACTGGACCAGAAAACGGGTGCTGAAAGCCGTTTGCCCGACAAGGGCCAACAACTCCCAACCGTTCAGGTTCGCGAGAAGTCCGTGCCAGTAATGCTCCAGCAGGTTCTGCGCCATCTGGAAGTAGTAGTGATCAGCCATCCTGGCGCTCCCACTCGTCGGCCTCGTAAAGGACCGTGCGGCTCTGCATCCAGCGGATGGCGAAGGCGTCGCGCAGAGCCTTGAACACCCGGTTCCACACTCCGTACTTGGCCGTGCCCGCCGTCCGCGGACGGTGGTTCACCGGCACCTCCAGCACACGGTAGCCCTCCATGCGCATCAACGTCGGCATGAAACGGTGCATACCGTTGTAGAGTTTCAGCCGGGCCAGACACTCGCGGCGGAAGACCTTCAACCCGCACGCCGAATCGTGGATCGTTTCGTGCGTCAGCCAGTTGCGGACGCCGTTGGCGATCTTCGTCGACACGAGCCGCAGCCACGGATCGTTGCGGTCCTTGCGCCACCCGTTGACCATGTCGCACTCGCCGGCCTCAAGATGCTTCAGCAGGCGCGGGATGTCGTGCGGATCGTTCTGCCGGTCGGCATCCAGCGTGGCGACGAATTGCCCGCGAGCCGCACGCAGCGCGGCGTCTACGGCGGCCGTCTGGCCGCTGCGGCGGCGCATCGACAGCACGCGCAGCCGTCCGCATTCATGCATCAGTTGCCGCAGGATCTCCGGCGTCTCGTCTTGGCTGCCGTCGTTGGTGATGACCATTTCCCACGGGCGACCGAGGTCGGCCAGGGTCTCGGCCACTTCGGCCACCAGCGGCCCGACGTTCTCGGCCTCGTTGTAGGCCGGAGCCACGACCGACAGGTAGATCTCGTCACGCTGGGCAGGCTCGCTCATCGGCTATTTCCTGAACTTGTTCGGGTCATAGCCCGGATCGCCCGCGCGGTACACGTCGTTGATGGCCATGACGGCCTTCATCAACTCGGCCTTGCAGCCATTGTCGGCCGACGACTTGATGATGGCGCTGATGTCCTTGGGCAGACACTTGCCCGAGAAACCACGGTTGTCGGGATAGACGAAGGTGTGGTCGCGGCTGATGCGCGGGTCGGCCAGCCACAACTCGCGCAGCTCGTTGAAGTCCACGCCGTGGGCTTGGGCGATGGAGAAGAACTCGTTGCAGAAGATCACCTTCACGGCGTAGAACGAGTTCTCCATGTACTTGGCCACTTCGGCCGCGCGGCTGCTGGTGAAGTAGAACTGGAGATCGCTGTGATAGTAGCGCTTGTAGACGTCGGCTACGGCCGAGCAGTCGGCCAGCGGCCCGCCCAGGACGATGAACTGACGGGCATGGACGTTGGTCATTGGGTGAGCAACCGTCTCGCCCAGGTATTCGGGCTGGAAGAGCACGTGCTTGCCGGTCTCGCGGCAAAGCCGTTCGGTCGTGCCCGGGGCTACCGTCGAGCGGATCACGATATACGGCGACTCGATCCACTCGATACAGTTCCCGACAATCGACGTGTCGCATGAACCATCAGCGCTCATCGGCGTCGGCACGCTGACGAACGTCACCTGGCAGGCATTGATCTTCTTGCGGTCGGCCGCCGTGCCGTCCTGATCGTAGGTGACCGCGTCGTCGCCGAACAATTGGTGCAGGCTGCGGCCCACGACTCCATAACCGACAATCCCGACAATGGGTTTCTTCTCACTGGCCTTCTTGGTCATCGCATCGCATCCTTATCAGAGGAGACACCCGGCCTCTTAGTTGTCTTCAGGCACCTGCAACAAGCAATACTGACGCCCGTCGCCCACAAACGTCTCGGGCAGCATCCTCCGCCACGGGCCCAACCGCTCGATCTGGCCCACATCGGTGCTGTGGACCACGACGTAGCCGCCGCCGTGCTCCCGCCGCCAAGCCGCCATAGACTCTAATTGTTCCATAACCGGCAGCCTCTCTGCAACGTAAAAAGTGATAATCGCCGCACTCTTACTCCATTTGTAGAGGCAAACGCGGGTCTGTGGGCGGTCCAGGGCACCGACAAAATGTCCGATATCGGCCGCCGCATTGTCGACCGGCGACGCCACCAGACGAATCGGTCCGCTGAGCGTGATCAGGTGGGCGGCTAGGATCACGATGGCCAGCGACACCAGGGCCGCAAACCGCCGGCGACGGACGAACAGGCAGAACGTCACGGTCAGGCCGACCGCGACAATCGCGGCGAAGACGACCATCCACGGCCGCAGTTCGGGGAACTTGCGGGCGATGACCACGGCCGCCAGGATAACGCCCGGCACCGCCAGGGCGTGCATAGCCACCACCCCGCGGCCCAGCCGCGAACGCGGTCCCTTCCACAAAAACGTCACATAATCGTCACCGATGCCCGCCAGAGCCAGCATCGGAGGCACCGTGCTCAGAATGTAGTAGATTCGCTTCTGGGCACTGAACGTCAGGGCAAGAATGATCGCCGTGCCCCAGCCCAGCAGAAAGGCCAGCGCCCCGTGCGGCAGAATCTTCCGCCGCACGGCCACGACCGTCCCCAGCACAACGAACAGCGACCACGGCAGCCAAAGGACCGGAGCCATGTAGAAGTAGCTGTAGAACGGCGAATCCCCGCCCAGTTCGCCGACGCAACGACCCAGTGACTGTTCGTACCAGTCCTTGGAGGCGCCGGGGAACGCCTTCATGGCGTACAGTCCCCAGGGCACCACCACGGCGGCGAGGATCAGCGGCCCCGCGATCGGTAGCATGCGCCTGATGCGGCGGGCCCGAGGATCGGCGACCGCCGTCACGATCAGTGTCAGCAGCCAGATGCCCACGGGCAGCGGCCCTTTGGTCAGCACAGCCAGGCCTACGCTTAACCACATCACGGCAAAGAACGCGACTTGGCGACGGCGATCAGCTTCGGTCAAACCGAACCAATAAGCCGTCAGCGAGGCCGTCGTCAGGAAACACAGTTGCATGTCGATCTCGGCCCGCCGCGCCCAGTCCAGGGCGGCCGCCGAGGTGGTGAAGACAAGCCCGGCAATCAGGGCCCTCCTCCAGCCCACCATCCTTCGCACCAAGGCCACCACCAGAAGCATCGTGCCCACACAGGCCAAAGCCGAGGGCAACCGTAGCGTGAAGACGCTCATGCCCCCACACAACCTGCTCAGCCCCGCCTGTACCCAGAACGGCAACGGGGGTTTGTTGAAATCCGGCTCGCCGGTCGTATACAGGTGCGGCACAATCCAGCGCCCGTGTTCGATCATGCCGCGGGTGCGTTCGCCGACCAGGGCCTCGTGGTACGCCAGGGGATAACCCGACCCGAGAAACGGCAGGTTCAGCAGCAGGCCGTAGACCACCAAGGCGGCCAGCCAGCGCCACGGTCGGCGTGGCTCGGGGCAGGCATCTGGTGACGGCATGTCGGGTTCTGCGGCAACGAGATGCTCTTCGGACATCGTACCGCTCCAACGTTCTGCGGGCGAGGGCCCTCGCCGCAACCCGCGACAGTTGGCCGCGGAATCAGGAAACCGATCACGGATACGACAGACAGGCATTATCGCCTGTGATGCTCCACGGGTCAATGACGGATCATCCGCAGAGACCATCGAGGGCACTTCATGGCGGAAGGGGCGTGCCGCTCAGGACGTAGACCGCTGATAACCGGTTTCCAATAGCCACACATTCGGCGGTGCGATCTAAGGAGTTCCCGCCAAAAAAAACTGCCGCAACTCCCGTTGCGGCAGCGACCTACAATGGTGGGCGATACTGGACTTGAACCAGTGACCCCTTGCTTGTCGAGCAAGTGCTCTAGCCAGCTGAGCTAATCGCCCATTGAGGCCCGCATGATAGCCGATTCTGGCCACAAGTCAAGGTTCAAAGCCATTTACGGCCGCAGAACACCCCCGCATGCGGAGCGGCTGCGGCCGTCACGGGCGCAACCATAACCACAATGGCCGCAGGCATTTGATCATGGCGCCCGAAAACGGTATAATGGTTTGTTATGAGATCGGAACGGATGCCGAAGCCGCGGCGGACTCTCAGCCGTCGCAGCTTTCTTCGTTGGGCGGGGTACGGCACGGTCGGGGCTGTCGGGGCGGCGCTGGGCACATTCGGCTACGCCCGCTTCATCGAGCCTTGGTGGATCGATTACAGCCACACGACTGTCCGCCTGCGCAACCTGCCGCCGGCCTTCGACGGTCTGCGGATCGCTCACCTGACCGACCTGCACTACAATCCCGTCAGTCTCGACGAAGTGGTCGACTGGGTCGACCGCACCAACCACCTGCGGCCGGACATGGTTGTCCTGACAGGCGACTTCGTCACCGGCAGCCGAGTCCGCGTGGCCGAGATGGCAGCTGCACTACGGCACCTGCATGCGCCGCTCGGCACGGTGGCCTGCCTGGGCAACCATGACTATGGCCTGGCCTACCCCAAGGGCGTGCCCGGCACCGGCAAGTTCGCCGCAACCACCCGCAAGGCCCTGGAGGACGCGGGCATCGAGGTGCTGGTCAACGAGTTCACGACTCGCAGCCGCGACGACCAGACGTTGCACCTGGCGGGCCTCGGTGACCTGTGGTCCGACGATTTCGATTTCGATGTCCTGCACACGCCGCCCGCGCGGCCGCTGATCGTTCTGGCCCACAACCCCGAGACGCTCTACTCGCTGCACCAGTTCGATTCGCCCAACTTCGACCTGATGCTGTCGGGTCACACACACGGCGGGCAGGTCCGTCTGCCGCTCTACGGTCCGCCGCGGCTGCCGATCAAGTACCGCCACCTGGCCGAGGGCCTGTTCCACCACAAGCACGCCCAGGTCTATGTCAGCCGCGGCTTGGGCTACCTGACGCCCATCCGCTTCCGAGCCCGCCCCGAACTCGGCATCATCGAACTCCGCACGGCGTAAGGAAACACCTTGCCGTCTGCCCCACCGGCCTACATTACGCACCAGACTGTGTCATGCAATACCTAGACAATCCGCGGCGGCGGGTCGGGTTCGCCGAGCATCTCGTCGATCATGCGATCCATGTTGTCGAAGTGGCCGGGGAGGCAGCGCTCGACGAAGAACGCCTCGGCGGCCGCCAGGTCGGCGACCTTGCCGACCCGTGCAGCCATCGACCGCACCCACGTGTCGGCGTGGCCGGCCAGGACCTCACGCTCGGTGGGCGAGACGTTGGCCGGATCGATCTCGGGGGCGAACATGGCCGCAAGGATCGCCAGCGTGCTGTCGAATTCCAGGACGGCGGCCACCTTGGTGTCGAGCGTCGAGGCGATGTCCACGTAGCAGTTGGGTCGCCGGCCGAGGGTGCCCATCAACCAGACCTCCGACGGTGAGTGCGGCGCGAGCCCGGCAGCTACCTGGTCGGGATGCAGCAGCGGAAAGGCCGCAAAGGCCCCGGCCTCGCAGGTCATGCGTGCCGCCACGGCATGGTCCGGGTGCACCTCGTAGCGTACCCACGGATCGAGCGTCAGCAGACGGTCGGGCCGGTATCGCCGCACGACGCCGACCAGTTCCTCGCGCAGGGCCGCGGCGTCGATGAAGCCGCCGTCGGGATAGCCCAACGTGACCGTCTCATGCACGCCGAGCACGGCGTCGGCTGCCCGCTGCTGTGCGGCGCGGCTGACGGCCACCTGCTCGGGCGTCTCGTCGGGCCGCATGGTGCCGAGGTTGCCGCTCGTGACGCAGACACTCGTAATATGGTGGCCTTCGGCCGCCCAGCGGGCCAGCGTTCCGGCCGCAAAGAAGACGGAGTCGTCCGGGTGGGGAAAGATCACAAGGATTCGCAGCGGCTTGGACATCGCAGGTTCCTCACAGCACAGTTCGATGGACAGTCGTAGGGCGGCTGAGCTTGCTCAGTATCGGCCGCAGCGCCGGGCCGTCTCGTACATGGCCAGGACGTTCTCGGTCGGCGAGTTGTCCTGCAGGGCGTGCGTCGGGGCGAAGCAGTAGCCGCCGCCCGGCATCATGATCTCCAGCGTGCGGCGGCAGTCGGCCTCGACGTCGGCCACGGAGCCGTAGGCCACCGGCCCGGCCGTCGAGATGCAACCGTGAAAGGCCAGCCGGTCGCCGTAGCGCCGTTTCAGGTACTCGGGAGCCATGTCCTTGGCCTCGGGCTGCAGGGTGTCGACCACGTCGATGCCCATCTCGATGAAATCGTCGAAAGCCCAACTGCTCGATCCGCACGAATGGATCATCACCGGCAGACCGAAGCTCTTGGCCACATCGACGTACTTCTGGTGCCGCGGACGAATCTGCTCGCTGAAGATCTTCGGACTGATCAAGGGAGCGTGCTGCGTGCCCAGGTCCTCACCGAGCCACACCAGGTCGATGTTTCCCTGCGCGGCCTCGAGCGTGCGGCGAAGCACCTCCAACTGAATCTCCAGCCGCCGATCGATGAGCAGCATCCCGGCCGGGTCGGCCGTCAGCAGGTCCACCAGCACCTGCTCCATACCGCGGACCATGCCCGTGGCGTTGATCACGTCGGGAATCCCCGCCCCACCCGTGAAGACCGCGTAGTCCGCCCAGCGGCGGCAATGCTCGGCCACCTGGCTGTAGTCGTAGTCGTCCGGCGAGGGCATAGGCCAGGCGGCCACTGTGGCCTCGTCGGCGTCGCGCAGCGGGAAGTCGCAGTAATCCCAGTAGCCGCCGGACTCGTGCTCGATCCAGCGGGTCACGCGGCCCCATTGCCCGTCGATGCGACGGTCGGTCCCCTGGGCGTGCAGCCGCGGGCCGATGTACGGCGGGTTGACGCCGCGAA
>JAFGPY010000320.1 GCA_016935955.1 Planctomycetota bacterium | reverse complement strand
GGCCCCGGCGGGCACGACCGTCAGCCAGCCGAAGGTGGGATTGTCCCAGGAATGGCCCGGGATCGTCTCGGCCGCGTAGCTGGCCGGGAAGAAGTAGCCGCCGTAGCCGGCCACCTGGCCCACGTCGGTGTCCACCTCGACGATCGAGCAGGGGCTGGCGCTCTGGATGTCGTAGACGTTGCCGTTGCGCAGGTCGGGGATCACGAACTCGTAGATCGGCTCGCCCGCCGCGTTGCTATCCAGCGTATCGAGCGACTCCCAGTGCTTGTGTCCATGCAGCGTGGCCAGCACCCTGTGCTGTGCCAAAATGGCCCGGATGGCCGCCGCGTTGCCGCAGATGTCGCCGCCGTGCTTCAGCGGCAGGTGGACGCAGACGATCGACCAGCGGCCGACCGCGTCGGCGTCGCTCAGCGTCGCCTCCAGCCAAGTCAGTTGCGCTGCCGAGACGGTGCCGTAGCTTAGCTGGACCGGCAGCGAGACGTCCGAGCCGTTAAAGCAGCAGTCGAGGTAGACGATCCGCAGGTCGTCGGCCACGTCGACGAAGCCGCGGACCGTATCCCCGCTGTGGTCGGTCCCATTGGTGGTGATCGTGGCGCCCGTGCAGGCCGCAAAATCCGTCTTGAATCGGGCCGGCGGGCTGGCATGGTCGCAGTCGTGATTGCCGATCACCCAGACCACCGGCCGATTGTGGGGCACGCTGCCGTCGCCGTTGATCAGATCGGCCATCTGCTGGCACCGCAGCGGCGCGTCGAAGGCCGATTCCGGGTTCTCGATCGTATCGCCCAGCACGACGATCGCATCGACCCCCTCGGCCAGGAACCCGTTGATCGCCTGGGTGGTCTTCTCGATCGCCTGGGCCCGGTACAGCGGTGGGGAGTCGCTGTCGGCGTAGTGCGCATCGGCGATGCAACCGATCTTCCGTCGTGGCATCGGTGGAGACTCCGCCTCTTCGGGCTATTGGCTCAGTCGCACGCGGACGGTCGTGTCGTCGTCGGTGGCGGCGGCCACCGTCTTGCCGAGCCGCTTGTTGGCCCCCGACTCGTCGTCCGTCTTGGCCTGCTGGTCCGCCTCGTCCCAGTAGACGGTGGCCCCGGCGGCGATGGCCGTGCCTGCGCCGCTGGCCTTGGGGACGTCAAAGACGCCGCTGACCATCAGCGCGCCCAGCACGTTGGCGGGGATGTCCAGGTTGGCCACCCCGACCAGATCATTTTGGACAACGACCTGGCCGAAGGTGACGATAGCCGTCGGCTGGTAGTCGACCATCTGGCCGTCGTGGATATAGGTTGCACCCATCGTGGTCCCTTCCTGCTTGATGTCGTGGGAAAAAAGGTCTGCGGCCCGCCTATCGGGCTCAGGCCTTGGTGGTCGCCTTCTTGCCGGTGGTCTTGGTAGCCCGGCCCCGCTGGCCCGAGTCGGCGAACTGCTCCAAAACCCCCAGCAGCTTGGCAAACGTCTCGTCGTCGACCAGCAACTGCTTGCCGGCCTCCTTCCGCCCGGCCCGGATGAACACCAGCAGCCAGATGACCAGGGCGATGATCGCGGGGATCGACAGACCGGCGGTAAACAGCGTGAGGATCGCCTTCCAGGGGAAGTCCACTTGCAGCGACATCTCCTCGGGCACCAGCGGCGGGATCAGCCGCCGGCCCGAGTCGGGAGCCGTGTCGTCGCTGGGGGCCGGCTCCCAGGGCGGGAACACCCCGCCGGCCGCCCGGTTATTCTGGCCCTGGGCGTCGGCCAACTTCGTGACATACAGCCGGATCGCCTGGGCGATCTGGGTGGCCAGCTGCCGCGGGTTGCCGTCGTAGGTGCCCTGGAAGACGACCGTGCTGGGCTCGCCGAACTTCTTGTTGCGGGGCGGCTGCACCAGGATCGTCGGAAACCGCTCGAAGGTAAGCTTCTCCCATCGCCAGGCCTGGGACTGGTCCTCGTAGTAGTAGACCCGGTAATGGGCCCAGGAGCGGTTCGGATCGCCCGGGTCGGCCAGGGCCCGCAGGGACGGGTCGGCGGCCCAGTCGCTCTTGAGTTTCTGGCAGGCCGCGCAACTGCGGGTGACGACCACCGAGATGTACCACTTGTCGCTGTCGTCGGCCGGCGGCCGCATTGCCTCGACGAACAGGTCCTCGGCGTCCTGGCCATGGCGCTGGGCATCGACGTGCTGGACCAGATCGCCCAGGCGGAGGATCTCGGCCTGGTTGACCTCGAGCGACTCGCCGAGGCCGGTGGCGGCCGAAAGGGGGATCAGAAGCAGGGCAAACACCACGAGACGGTTCATCAACGGGTTCCTTGGGAAAAAAGGAAGGGGACGCTTACCACCACTTGACGTAAGTGGGCCGGGCCGGATGCGGTGGATAGTCCAGCACGACGACCCACTGGCCGCTGCTGAGGTGCAGCCGGCGAAAGGCCTGTTCCGAATAGGCGTCGATCTGACCGGGCGAGTTGTTGTTGCAGACGTACCAGGTCGAGCTGACCGGGTCGTAGCCCACCAGGGTCTGGAAGTGGGCCCGGCCGGCGCCGATGGCCGCGCCGCGGCCCGTCTCTGCGGCCCACCGCATCCATTGCCAGGTGCTGGAGCCGGTGACGTTGTAGATGCGGATTTCCCGCTCTCGGCAATAGTCGGCGACCCGCGACGGGCCGCTGCCGCCCCGTTGCCGGGGCCCGTACGACGTGTCCCACAAGAGCGTGGCGGCGGCCGGGACGTTTTGATCGACGCCGCACATCCCGATCGAGCACTGCACGCAGGAACCCTCGGGCCCATTGCGGAACCACTGGCGGATCTCCGCCGGCAGGTCGACACTCAGCCGCGGATCGGGCGGCTCGACGGCCACCGCACCGATCGGCAGCAGGACAGTCAGCAACAGCAGACACGGTTTCATCAACAAAAGTCCCTCCCAACGGCAGACAGCAAACACGGGGCAGCTTCGACGGCGGCCGGCCTACTCCTCGCCCTTGACCTTCACGGCGCCGCGGGGATTCTGCTCTTTCACGCCCACGTCGATATAGCTGCGAAAGCCCATGCCCAGCATGTTCGGGGCCGCCTCGACCCGCTCGATGATCGGCGTGCGACGCCCGTTGAGG
>JAFGPY010000319.1 GCA_016935955.1 Planctomycetota bacterium | reverse complement strand
TGTGCCGCCGCTCGTTGAGCAGGCCTTCGCCGCGTGCGCGCCGCCGATGGACGGCAAACGCATCTTTCTCAAAGTCAACCTCCTCGGCCCGTGCCGGCCCGACGAGCACGTGACGACACACCCCAGCCTAGTTGCAGCCGCCGTCGAGGCCTGCCGCCGTCGCGGCGCCGCCCAGATCGTCGTCGGCGACAACCCCGGCATGAGCAGCTACGGTTCGACCGACCACGTGGCACGCGTCACGGGGACCATCGATGCGGCCGGCGAGCACTATCGCAACATCGCAGAGAACCCGCACATGGTCGAGGTGCCGACTCCGGGCGTCGACCGGGTGCCCGTCTCGCGTGCCGTCCTGGAGGCCGACGTCGTGGTGGGCCTGGCCAAGATGAAGACCCACGTCGCCACCGGCATCACCGGGGCCGTCAAGAACACCTTCGGCTACGTCGTCGGGGCCGCCAAAACGCAGCTCCACGCCGCCTGCCCCGGCAAGGAGGCCTTCGCCCGGGCCGTGCTCGACGTGTACGCCCTGCGACCGCCGGACTTCTCGATCGTCGACGGCGTCTACGCCATGGAGGGGCAGGGGCCCTCGGGTGGCCACCCGAGGTTCGTCGGGCGGCTGATCGCCTCGGCCGACAACGTGGCCTTGGACGCCGTGATGGCCCGCATGATGGGCTTTCGCGTCGAGGAGATTCCGTACCTGGTTGCCGCCGCGAAGCGAGGACTCGGCGAGACCGGCGCCGAACGGATCGAGATCGAGGGCCCCGCCGAACCGATCCCGGGATTCCGCCGGCCGAAGTTCGGCCTGACTGTGGGCACGTGGGGCGCGCGGCTCGTGAGCCGCATCTTCGTCACCCAACCGCGACCCGACACCGAGGTTTGCGTCAAGTGCGGCGCGTGCGCCCGGCAGTGTCCGGTCGATGCCATCCGGCTGAACCCGTACCCGCTGATCGACGCCGCCAAGTGTATCTCGTGTTTCTGCTGTCACGAGTTCTGCAAGTACAAGGCCATGAAACTGGCCCCGCGCATCCGGGCCTTCAAGCTCCTCCGCGGACGGCAGTGAATTAGCGGTCGAGGTCTGTGGCCTGACACAAAGAAGGTAGGGTGGCTGCTCGCAGCCACGCCGTACGATGGGTGCCATGGCTGCCCCGCAGCCATGCCTGATCGGCCGGGCCATGAGACTGCATGCTTGCGGGGCAAGCATGGCACCCGACGCCATACTCTGGAAATGGCGGCAAGGAAAGGTGTGATGGTGAGTGCTTCGACGGTCGGGCGAACGGAGTTGCTGGCTCCCGCGGGAGACGCCGAGTCGCTGCGCGCCGCCGTGGCCAACGGGGCCGATGCCGTCTATTTCGGCCTGCCGGACTTCAACGCCCGCCGAAGGGCGGCAAACTTCACGCTCGACGAACTGCCCGAGACCTTCGCCTGGCTGCACCGTCACAATGTTCGCGGCTACGTGACGTTCAACACGCTGGTCTTCGACGACGAGTTGGACCGTGCGGCCGAGTGTCTGGCGGCCCTGGCCCGCGCGGGGGCCGACGCCGTGATCGTCCAGGACGTCGGCCTTGTGCGGCTGGTGCGGCGGCTGGCCCCGTCGTTGCCCGTCCACGCCTCGACGCAGATGACGATGACCGACCCGGCGGCCATTGAGCGGGTCCGCGAGTTGGGCGTCGCCCGTGTGATCCTGGCCCGCGAACTGAGCTTGGACGACATCGGCCGCATCGCGCGAGTCGGCGGCGTGCCGCTCGAAGTCTTTGTGCACGGGGCCCTGTGCATCAGCTACAGCGGCCAGTGCCAAGCCAGCCACGTGCTGATGGACCGCAGCGCCAACCGCGGCCTCTGCGCCCAGCCGTGTCGCCTGTCGTACGACGTGCTGGCCGACGGACGACCGCTCGACGGCCAGCCGCCGTACCCGCTGTGCCCGAAGGACCTGGCCGTCTACGATCGCGTGCGAGCCCTGGTGGACGCCGGGGTGGCGGCGCTGAAGATCGAGGGCCGCCTGAAGGACGCTCGCTACGTGGCCGCCGCCGTGCGGGCCTATCGCGCCGCCCTGGATGCGGCCCTCGACGGACGCGCGTTCACGCTCGACGCCGACCTGCGGGCCGGCATCGAGCAAAGCTTCTCGCGCGGGTTCACGCACGGGTTCCTCGACGGGCCCGATCACCAGGACCTGGTCCACGGCGAGTCGCCGAAGAGCCGCGGGCTGCGCGTCGGGGCGGTGGTCGGACGAACGGCCGCGGGACTCGTGGTCGCACTGGACGGGCCGGGAGGCGAGGGGCTCAAGCCCGGCGACGGTCTGGTGATCGACGACGGTCGCCCGGCCGAACAGGGCGAGACGGGCGGGCGCGTCGCAAAGGTGCGGCCATGGACGCCGCGCGGTCCGTCGCCAAAGCGCGGTCGGGGCGCGGCTCCCGCGACGGCGGCATCCGTGACGACCGTCGAGATTACCTTCATCCTCGACGGAATCGATCCGGCGGCCGTGTCGGTGGGCGCGGTCATCTGGAAGAACGACGATCCGCAGGTCGAGAAGCGACTCCGCAAGACCTTCTCGCGCGTCGAGCCTGTGCGGTTCACGCCGCTCGCGGTCCAGGTGCGCGGCGAGCCCGGCGGCGCGCTGAGCGTGAGGGTGACCGACGGCGACGGTCGCGAGGCGGCGGCCGAGTGGCCCGGTCCGCTCGAAGCGGCACGCAAGCATCCGCTGACGGCGGACCTCGTGGCCGAGCAGTTCTCGCGCCTCGGCGGCACGCCGTTCGAATTGCGGACGGTGGAACTCCTCGGTCCCGACGGTCCGCGCGGCGAACTGCCCGTGATGGTTCCCAAGAGCGTGCTCAACGATCTGCGTCGGCAGGTGATCGAGACTCTGACGGCCGACCGCGATGCGGCGGCAGCGCACGCCGTGGCCGACCCGGAAGCCCTGTCGCACCTGCGGGCCGAGTCCGACGCTCGGCGGACGGCGCAGCCGAGGACCGCCACCCTGCAGCCGCAACTGTACGCCCTGGTTCGCACCGAGGCGCAGCTCGCCGCGGCGATCGATTGGAACGGGGCAGGGGGTGACGCGCGGTTGGCCATGGTCTACGCGGATTTCCGCGACGAGGTGGACGGTCGGGCGGCCGTGATCCGTTGCCGCGATGCCGGCCTGCCGGTGGCGCTTGCGACGCGGCGGATCATGCGGCCGGGCGAGCAGGAGGCCGTGCGGGCAATCGTCGACGCCGGGCCCGACGCCGTCCTCGTTCGCAATCCCGGCAGCCTGGCTCTTTGCCGCACGTGGGCTCCGCACCTGACGCTGGTGGCCGACGCGTCGCTGAACGTGGCCAACGAGCTTGCAGCCGGAGTGCTGGCCGACTGGGGGGCGGCGCGATTCACGCCGGCCGCGGAGTTGGGCGACGATCGCCTGGCGGCGCTGGCCGGTCGCGTGCCGCCGGAGAGCATCGAGGCCGTTGTTCACCGCCGCGCGGCGATGTTCCACACGGAGCATTGCCTGTTCGCCGCGCGGCTCTCGGCCGGGCACAACCGCCGCGACTGCGGACGTCCGTGCCGCAACCATACGCTCGCGCTTCGCGGTCGCGACGGGGCCCAGTTGCCCGTGCAAGCCGACGCCGCGTGTCGCAACACAATCTACGCCGCGACGGTCCACAGCGCCGCGAACACCGTGCCGCGACTGCGGGACGCAGGCGTGCGCCATTTCCGCGTCGAGTTGCTCGACGAGACCGCCGAGCAGACAGCGACCGTCCTGACCGGCTTCGCCCGGGTTCTTCACCACTGAATGGCCACTGTCACGGGGCGTACAGGGGCGACGGAAAAATGTTCGCCCTTGTCGCCCGCGCCAGGGGCGATTTGCGGCCGCCGTGCGGATGTCCGCCTGCAACCTCCGCGCCTATATATGGAGGGCCGCACTGAATCCGCAGGGAGAATCCGCCATGACCGACCGCGACCGACGCCCGCAACTGACGCGCAACACGATGCCGCGAGGCCGCGGCGAGGCCCACGACCTGCGGCAATGGGCGGCGTACATCGAAGGTCGCGCCCGGCGGCCGTCGATCCTGCGGCCGTGGCACAGCGAGTGCCTCGAACTGCGGGCCGACGATCGGCGAATCCATGGCGCGATGGTCGATCCGGGCAGTCTCGCCCCCGAGTGGCGACGAGGGCTGCGCGACGACGCGGTCCGCACCGAACGGGTCGTCGTGGACGCCTACCTGTTGACGCGTGTGTGCCGCTGGCCGGAGTTGCCGGACGATTGCACCCCGCGTCGGGCGGCGCGGAGGCTCGGCGTGAGCGTCTACACGATCTACGATTGGGTCCGCTCGGGCCGGTTGGTCAAGACGCCCCTGAAGAACGATCCGCGTCGGTTCACGGTGCAGTACCCGCCGACGGCGCGGGCCGTGCAACTGGCGGGCGGACGGTGGCACCATCACCCCGACCGGGCCAAGCGGGTGATCATGCACGAGCCGGACGTTCGCTGGGTAGCCGACCGGTTCCGCAACGCGCGTCGCGAGGAGACGCTCATTCGCCAATGGTGGCCGCACCCGTTCTCGAACAATCCCGGCTACTCGCGTCCGCGATGGCTGTGCCCGGTCTGCGGCCGCAGCAGCTACGTGGTCTACCTGCCGGCCGGCGAGATGGCCCGCCAGGGCCGCACGTGGGGCGAGTGGCGGTTCCAGTGCCGTCGTTGCGCGGGCGTCCAGTCGGAGTCGGCCCCTTGGCACCAGAAGCGCGGCGACGGCCTGAACCAGTACATCCTGAAACTGACCTGCGGCCTCATCGACGGCACGCACTTCCGGTGGCTCTTGCGGCACGAGATGTTCCGTCGCGGTCGACGGTGGGAGGAATTGTCGCTCTTCGGGGAACCCGCCGACACCCGCCCGACCCCGCCCCCCGGCGCCATCTAGAGCGGTTTGCACAATCACGTGGCGTATCCACAGTTTTGAAAGAAGCCTCGGCAATCGCTGAGGGTGATCCGGTCGAGGCCGT